>JBHADP010000041.1:0-13368 GCA_041855125.1 Neisseria sp.
TGCATGGCTTGCGTAATTGCAAAAAACGCGGCAAACAATGCTGCTATGGTAAACGAATTGGGCAACAAATAAATACTGTTTTGCCGAAAACGCTGCCGCGCCCCCACATGATTCTTCTCATCTGGCGTATTACATTCCATAGTATTCAGTCTGACTCCTGCCATCACACAGGTTAAATTAAAGAATAGTGATTATCTATGATTTCCTGCCCCATGAACAGCTTTCCCGCCATCAAATACCACAGCAAAACAGGCGGGAGGCACACCCGCCTGTGATTTTCTAAGCCACAGATTTACACAAACAACACCGAAGCATTGCCGATTCCACCTATCGACACCGACATAAAATCGCCCGCTTGCACACTTTCCAGAGGAACCAACGCCCCCGACAAAATCACCTCGCCTGCTTTTAAAGGAATACCAAAATAACCCAAAGTATTCGCCAACCAAGCCACACAGTTTACAGGGCTACCCAAAGCCGCCGCCCCTGCCCCTGTGCTGATGATCTTGCCATTTTTCTCTACCACCATCCCACATGTGCGTAAATCCACTTGGCGTGGGCTTACAGCAGTATCGCCCAAAATCAACAAACCACAAGACGCATTATCCGCAATCGTATCTTGAATTTTGATTTGCCAGTTTTCAATCCGTGAATCCACCACCTCAAAGCAAGGCAACACACATTCCGTTGCCGCAATCACATCTGCGGCGGTAACGCCCGGCCCTGTTAAATCCTTTTTCAACACAAAAGCCACTTCACCTTCTGCGCGCGGTTGAATCAAAGTTTGGCTAATTGGCATCTCTTGCCCTTGGCTAAACACCATCTTATCGGTTAAAAAACCAAAATCAGGTTGATTCACTTTCAGCATACTTTGCACCGCATGAGAAGTTAAACCAATCTTTTTGCCGATAACCTTTTCGCCCGCATCCAAACGATGCTGTAAAAATGCCAACGAAATATGATAAGCATCTTCAATGCTGATATCAGCAGCTTGTTCGGTTAAAGGACGAATGGTTTGGCGATTCACCATTGCGTCATACAACATCTTGCCATAACGTTGAATATCATTTTGATTCATCTTCATGCCCCTGATTACATTTTAATGCAGATATTTTTTAATTCGGTGTAAAACTCCAAACCATGTACACCGCCCTCACGTCCAATACCCGATTGTTTTGCGCCACCAAATGCCGTACGCAAATCACGCAAGAACCAGCTATTCACCCACACCAAGCCTGCTTCAATTTGCTCTGCAACACGCACCGCACGACTGCTGTTTTCTGTCCAAATAGCGGCAGCCAAGCCATAATCGGTATCGTTTGCCAGTTGAATGACCTCTTCTTCCGTATCAAAGGGGCGAATATGGCAGCATGGTCCAAAAATTTCCTCTCGAATCACCCGTGCATCATCGGCTAAACCCGTCCAAATGGTTGGCTCAATCCATGCGCCTGCATTCAATGCCTCTCCCATATCAGGCACACCGCCCCCAATTTCTACCGTAGCCCCTTCTTCCACCGCTAATTGATAATAAGACAACACTTTTGCGCGATGTTCATGGCTCACTAAAGGTCCAAAATTGGCATCAGGGTCTTCAGGACGACCGGGTTTCAGCTTGGCAACTTCTTCTTTCATCCGCGCCAAAAATGCATCAAATAATGGGCGTTCCACATACACGCGCTCTGTGCCTAAACACACTTGCCCACAATTCACAAAAGCCGAACGCATGGTGCCTTCCACCGCTTTTTCTAAATCACAATCGGCAAACACAATCGCAGGATTTTTACCGCCACATTCCATAGAAATATTGCGTAAGCCCACTGCTGCCGCTTTCATAATGATTTCACCTGTGCGGGTTTCGCCTGTAAACGTGATGGCATCAATATCAGGGTGTTCAGTTAAAAACGCGCCTGCTGAGTTAGGACCCAAACCATGCACCACATTAAACACGCCCGCAGGTACCCCACATTCGTTCATCACTTCACCTAATAAGGTGGTGGTGGCAGGGGTTTCTTCTGAGGGTTTTACCACCACGGTATTCCCACACGCTAAAGCAGGACCTACTTTCCATGTCATCAATAACAAGGGTAAATTCCAAGGGGCAATCACGGCAATCACGCCTTTGGGTGTGCGATGTCCCAAGTTAATGGCACCTTTGCCATCAGGCGTATCCAAACGGAAGGCTTCTGTGGGATGATTGGCAAGGGTTTCGGAAAAGGCTTTAAAATTGGCTGCACCGCGTGGGATATCAATATGGGCGGCCATTTTGCGAGGTTTGCCTGTATCCAAGCATTCTGCGGTTAAAAATTCATCAAAGCGTTCATTGATGCGGTCGGCAACTTTGTTCAGCAAGGCGATGCGTTCTCCTTGGGTCATTTTGCCCCAAGGACCTTTTAAAGCAGCACGAGCAGCAGCCACAGCAGCATCGACTTCGGTTTTTCCCCCTTCGTGAATCAGTCCAATCAGGCTGTTATCGGTGGGATTGCGATTTTCAAATGTTTTGCCACTGGCTGAAGCCACATATTCGCCATTGATAAAATGTTTAAATTCTTGCATGGTTATCGTCCTTGATGGAGGTGTTCTCACAATGAATCAAAACGGTCTGTTTGGTTGTGAAACAGACCGTGTGAGCGAAATTAAGTCAAAACGGTCAGGAAGCGTTCATTTAATACGCGATCGTGATAGAAAATGGCTTTGCCCAGTTGTTCTGCGTCCCAAGTAATCACAGGATGGTCGGGATAATGGTAGTCGCCACCTGCAAACACTTCATTGCGGTTGCCTGAGGGGTCGAAGAAGTAAATGGTTTGACCGTGTGTGATGCCATGACGGGTTGGACCAATGTCTAAAGACACATCGTTCATGGAAATCAAATCGCCTGCCATCAAAACGTCATGCCATGTTTCTAAGTAAAACGAAGCATGGTGGAATTTGCCTTTTTCGCTGTGTTGGATAAAGGCAATATCGTGTGCTTTCATTGAAGCGGTGAAGAATTGGGCAATGCGTGTGCCATCGGGTGTCATCACTTGTTCGGCTAAACTCATGCCCAAAATATCCACAAACACTTGGTAAGTGCGTTCTAATTCATCGCCATATAATAAGCAATGGTCAAAACGTGTGGCTTTCATGCCTTTTAAGTCGCGAGGCCATGCTTCGGGGTTGTGATGTCCAATCCCATGTCTGCCCGTTTGCTCTTTGGTGGCATACAGCTCAAACACATGCCCACTTGGTGCGGTAAAGCGCACCCGACGACCACAACCGATTAATTCACCTGCGGGAATGTCTTGTACATCTAAACCGCCAAAATCAATCAATTCTTGGCGCAAGCTGTCTAAAGTGGCTTCATCTACCACTTTAAACGCCATAAAGTCCATGCCTGCTTCATCGGTTTCACGCAACACCACTGAAAAACGATCAACTTCTGTCCAGCCTTTAAAATATTGGCGACCTTGCTCATCGCTGCCCATGGGAATCAAGCCCAATAAATCGCCATAATGTTTAACGGCTTCTTCCATGTCTAACACACGGATTTGCACATGACCGGGGCGAATCACACCTTTTTTCATTTTATTTCTCCTTGTTTATGCTGATTTGTGTTCAAATGGGTTGTAGCGCGGCTTATCTTGCTCTGCCACAATCTCCATATCGCTTTCGGGAAAAACCCGACACGCCAACACCACGCCTTCTGCCAAATCTTGCGGACTGATATGGGTTTTACTCATCACCTTTTTGCGATAATTACCCGACAAAATCCGCACACGACACACCCCACACCCGCCACCACGACAACCGACTGCAATATCGTGTTGCAAACTGTGTTCGGCAGCCGTTAATAAGCTCTGACCTTCCGCAACGGAGATATACCGCACACAACTGGCTGCATCACGTTGCTCTTTAATACACACGGTGTAACACATCGTTTTTTCTCCTCTTGCTGGGTTAAGCAAACGGCAAAGGTATCAATATTGGCGTGCCGTTTGCCTGATTGCCCGCTATCGCCCTTTGGCTTTAGCCGATTCACCTGCAATGCCAAAATGCTGCTTGGGCATTTCATTAATCAACACCCGCACACTCTCTTTTGGCGCACCTACCGCGCGTACCAACGCTTCCGTTACTTCACGAATCACCGCTTCCTTTTGTTCATCGGTGCGCCCTTCCATCATATGCACTTGTACGATTGGCATCTTGTTCTCCTTTTCTTATTCAAAACGACCGCTGATGCTGCCTAAATCTTGGAAATGCACCACAAACGCATCGCCTTTTTCCACTTGTACTGCCGCCGTAATCGCGCCTATCATCACAAACGACCCCGCTGGCAAATACTCACCCCGCTCTGCCAACATATTGGCTAACATCGCCACCGAAGCGGCTGGATGTCCCAACACGGCTGCCCCTGCGCCTGTTTGCACCACTTTGCCGTTGATTTCCATCACCACGCCCAAAGTTTTCAAATCCAATTCAGTAACTGACTTGGCACAACCGCCTGTAATAAAACGGCTAGAAGACGAGTTATCAGCAATCACCGATTTCAAATCAAACTTAAAATCTTTATAGCGCGAATCAATCACTTCAATGGCAGGCATCACAAAATCCGTTGCCGCCAACACATCACCAATATGGCAACCGGGGCCACGCAAATCTGCTTTGGTTACAAACGCCAGCTCTGCTTCAATTTTGGGATGTATCAACTCATCGTGTTTGATGGCTGCCCCTTCGGGTACGCTGAAATAATCAGCCAAAAAACCATAACAAGGATGCTCCACCCCCATTTGGCTCATCTTGGCCCATGAAGTTAAACCCATCTTCATGCCCACAATCTTATTGCCACGCGCTTCCTTACGGCGGCGGATTTCCCATTGAATATCAAACGCATCTTGATAATCCATTTCAGGATAATCATCGGTGATTTTGGTTACTTCATACGCCTGCAATTCAGCGTTTTCTAAATGCTCGGCAAGTTGCGCCACTTGCTCTTTCGTTAATGTGGTCATACTGCGATTCCTTTTTGTTTTGCCATGGTGAGTGCTAAATCTTCAATCATGTCTTCCTGACCGCCCACTGTGCCGCGTTTACCCAATTCCACCAAAATTTCGCGTGCTGATACGCCATATTTAGCTTCAGCGCGTTTGGCAAACAATAAGAACGAGGAATACACGCCTGCATAACCCAACGTTAAAGCATTGCGGTCTACCCGAATGGGATGGTCCATAATCGGCACCACACGATCTTCCGCTACGTCCATCAGCTTGAATAAATCTGTACCATGTTGTGCGCCCATGCGCTCCAATACTGCCACAAACACTTCCAAAGGCGTATTGCCTGCGCCTGCGCCCAAACCTGCCACCGAGCCATCAATGCGATTTGCACCTGCATCTACCGCCGTTAAAGAATTGGCAATGCCCATACCTAAATTATGGTGTCCATGGAAACCCAATTCGGTTTCAGGTTTTAAAGCATCACGCACCGCACTGATTTTATGGCGCACTTCTTCAGGCAACATATAACCTGCTGAATCAGTACAATAAATGCAGTTTGCACCATAGCTTTCCATCAACTTGGCTTGTTCAATCAACTTCTCAGCAGGTGCCATATGCGCCATCATCAAAAAGCCTACGGTGTCTAAACCCAAATCCGCCGATTTGGCAATATGCTGTTGTGATACATCGGCTTCTGTGCAATGTGTGGCGACCCGAATACACGACACGCCTACCTCTTTTGCCATCAATAAATGATCCACCGTGCCAATACCGGGCAACAACAATGCCGATACTTTGGCTTGTTTCATTTTGGGAATCACCGCTCCCAAATATTCCTCATCACTATGAGCAGGGAAACCATAATTCACCGATGCCCCACCCAAACCATCGCCATGCGTTACCTCAATCAAAGGCATTCCAGCTTCATCTAAGCCTGTGGCAATGTCCACCATCTGCTCTAAACTGATTTGATGGCGTTTGGCATGCATACCATCACGCAAACTCATGTCATGTAAGGTTACTTTTTTATTGCTTAAATCCATTTTTGCGCTCCTCATGCTTAACGAACAGGTAGGGTTAAAGTGCCATTACTCACTTCTTCGGCAAACATTTCAGCGGTTCGCAAGCCTGCAGCCGTCATGATGTCCAGATTGCCCGCATAAGGCGGTAAGAAGTCGCCCAAACCTTTCACTTCCACAAATATCGACACCCGATTGCCATCAAACACAGGTCCATTAACCAATGAATAGCCTGGCACATAACGCTGTACTTCCTTCACCATTTCATGTACCGATTGTGTAATGGCTTCACGATCAGGCTCACTTTCGGTTAAACAATGAATGGTGTCGCGCATCATCAAAGGCGGTTCAGCAGGATTGATGATGATGATGGCCTTACCTTGTTTTGCTCCACCCACAGTCTCTACGCCTTTGGCGGTGGTGCGTGTAAATTCATCAATATTGGCGCGTGTACCTGGTCCAACCGATTTAGACGATACGGTGGCAATGATTTCGCCATAGGCAACCGCTTGCACACGCGAAATTGCTGCAACCATAGGAATGGTTGCTTGTCCGCCGCAGGTAACCATATTGACGTTCATTTCTAAGGTTTCAGCGTGCTGTTTCAGATTCACAGGCGGAATACAAAATGGACCAATCGCAGCAGGCGTTAAATCAATCATAATCACGCCCAATTCATTTAATTTGCGGCTGTTTTCAGCATGTGCATAGGCAGAAGTGGCATCAAAGGCAATGCGAATATCATCTTCTTTCACAAAAGGCAGCAAACCATCGACCCCTGTATCACTGGTTTTGATGCCCATATCCCGCGCCCGTTGTAAACCTGCCGATTGCGGGTCAATACCCACCATCCAAACGGGTTCAACCCAATCAGAACGCTGCATTTTCATTAATAAATCGGTACCAATATTGCCCGGACCAATAATCGCCGCTCTTAATTTTTTACTCACGGCCTTTCTCCTCTTGATTAGATTTTTTTAAACAATGCCGAACGGGTTTGCCCACTTTGTCCATCTGCTGCTGTTAAGAAACGCTCCATATGAATATCGCGCTCAAACAAACGGCTTTGCATCAAGGTGGAAATCGCTGCATCAATCATGGGTGGTGGGCCACACAAATACGCCTTATGCCCACTGCATCGTCCTTCAAAATATTGCCCTACCGCTTCATGCACAAAACCGCTAAAACCTGTCCAATTGTCATCGGGTTCGGCTGCATTTAAAGCAGGGATATAGTGGAAATTGGGGTGTTGGGCAGCCAAATCTTCAAACCGTTCGCGATGGTAAAGCTCTGCCACATTACGCGCCCCTTGAAACAGGTAAATCTGGCGTGTATCTCCGTTTTCCAATAAATCCAAAATCATGGATTCAGGGCTGGATAAACCCGAACCGCCTGCAATAAAAATCACATCTTGGCTATCCGACTTACGCACAAAAAACTGTCCATAAGGCCCTGATAAAGGCAAGGTGTCGCCCACTTTCAACGCTTCGTGTAACCAAGTGGTTGCTGCCCCACCTGCTACTTTGCGTACATGCAATTCCACCGTATTGGCAGCCGAAGGCGGATTGGCAATGGAAAATGCTCGCGTCCCTTCCACATTAGGCACTTGCAAATTGATGTATTGACCCGCTTGAAACTGCATGGCACGGTCTAATTTCAATGTGATGCCCAAAATCGTAGGGGATAAGGGGGTGATGCCCACCACCGTGGCGTGATAGTCTTCCACAGGAAAACCTAAAAAATCAGGGTCAACATCAATATCGGCTTCAATCGTTACATCGGATTCGGGTTTAAAACAGCATGCCAATACTTTGCCTTCATCGCGTTCCACATCCATCAGCGCAAAAGGCGAAGCATTGCCCACATCACCATAGCCCTCAGTTACCTGCACTTTACAAGTACCACACGTGCCATGACCGCAAGCAAACGGCAACCACACCCCTTGACGCAAAGCCGCATCTAAAATGGTTTGACCTTCTTCCACCTCAATTACATCACCTGTTGGCTCAACTGTTACTTGATAACTCATTTCGCCCTCCTTGTTTACACACCGCTGCCTTGCCAGCCGTTTAAACCCAATGTTTTAAAGCGCAATAAGGATTTGTGGTCAAAACCTTGTTGTTCCAAAGTTTGGTCGTCCACAGGTTGAAACGGCTTGCCATTGAGCGTCCATTCGATTTTGTCTTTTTCAATGTGTTCAAAATCAGGGTGTTGAGCAAAGCCTTGTGGCAACACCTGCTCATATAAATCTTGAAAAGTCATGTGCGGCGACAAGGGAAACGCATGTGCCGAACAAAACAGCAAATGCTC
This sequence comes from Neisseria sp., assembly GCA_041855125.1. GTDB lineage: Bacteria > Pseudomonadota > Gammaproteobacteria > Burkholderiales > Neisseriaceae > Neisseria. The sequence goes on from JBHADP010000041.1 coordinate 8,300, forward strand.
GTCCCAACCGATATACACCAAAATATTGCCGCCAAAGTTTTCACGACGGTCGCGAACTTCGCCGCGATAATGTTTATGAATGGCTTGAGTAGTCATGATGATTCCTTTATGAATGTTGTGTGATGAACCCAATGTGTTTAGGCAACGCCTTTCCACTCTTTCCAACGTTTCTCATCGGGCGAACCTTTAATATCCAAATTGTCCACCCCCACATTCATGCGGTAATACTCACTCAACACCTGCTCCAAACCCGGTCCGCCGCAATTACCTTGTAAAATTTGATGCACAGGCAACCATGCTTGAACAAATTTTTCAGGCTCTTCCATAAATACATCATGACAACCGTCTGAACACATGTGATAACGTTCCCCTTCAAACATCGCACTGCGATAACTGATTTCAGCAGGATTACCATTCATTTCAGTAAACGCCATCGGCACTTGGCACACTTGGCATAATTGCGGTAAACCATTGGAATAGAAACGTTTGCCTTCTGCTTCTAATTTTTTCGCCAATTCCCAACGTGGGCGATAATATTTATCGAAGGTTTCGGGATATTTCTCGCTCAACCAATCCATTTCCTCATCGGTGGGAATCCAAGTGTGGAAGCCTGCGGCATGACCGAAGTTATAGAAAATCCACCAAGCCTGATGCGAGATATGCTCTTTCTCTTTTTCAATCACATCGCTGTATTTGGGCAAACGAATGCCATAACGTGCTAAATCATTGAATAAAGCACCGCCCGCTTCCTCAAAATACACTTCCCATGCTTCTTTCCACGACATCACCTTGTTGGGCAACATATAGTCCATCATCATGGCAACAATTGATAATAAACGGGTGCCACGCCAGAACCATTTATCAATCCATTTCTGCACAATAGGCAGATTGTCTTCATGTTGTTCTAATAAAAACTTGATGATTTCCAAACCCAAAGTCATATGACGCGCTTCGTCTGATTGCGCACTAAAACCAAACGTAACCGTTGCCATATCGCCGTTGTGTGCCGCACCCGACATAAATGGCACAAACAATAAATTGGTTAAAACATATTCAAATGAGAAACTAATCGCCAACAAAAATTCAAATGGACCTGCTGAACGCGCATCTTCAAAAAACGATTTAGGTACCGACAAATACCACACGCGATCGTGCATATGACTCCAATCTTGGAAGCCATCGAAATATTTGTTGTAATGGCTCATCGCATGAATTTGTGTTTGCACATGGCGCAATTCATCAATGGATTGCATTTGTGCGGCAATGCGTGCGCCAATGCCACCAAATTGCCGCCCCACATGGGCATAGCCTTGAAATGCCTGATATTCCAATGGGGTAACGCCTGTTAGGAAAATTTTGATGGCATTCACATAGCGGGGGTCGGAAATATTGAGTTGTCCGTTGTTTTGAGCAAACGCATCAAAAATGGCATACAGTTTCTTTTCTTTTTCTGCTTGGTATTTCCAATACGCATCCATGGTTAAACGGAATGGGTCTTCCCATTTCGACCAATCGGTAATTTTGATGCCTTCAAATTCTTCATAAGGGAAGGCTGCCTTGCGGTCTTGGTAAGAAAATTCCCAATCCAAATCGCGGGTAAGCAAACGGTATTTGTCTTTTAAATTTAATTTCGCCATGATTTTGGTTCTCCTCTTTTGATGTGCTTTAAGAACGATTCCAGCTTAAGGTAAGCTGTTCATCATCTTCATCTACATTGCCGCCAATGGTAACGAGGTTCAAATGCAGCTCTTGCACATCCCAGCTTTGCCCCAGTTTTTCTTCTACGGTGGCTTTTTTCACCACTAGCTGCCCTTCGCATTCCATGCGTATCATGGCAGGCTGATAAATCACCACCACATCGGGGTTATCTTGTTCAACGGCTTCTACGATATAGCGTGAGGTGTCATTGTCTTGTAGGGCGAGGTAAACTTTTGATACGGTCATGGTTTAAGCTCCCGTAGTAGGCAAGCCGATTTTGCTTGCGCGTTTATGAATGTCGGTTTGCACGGCTTGAGTAACCGCTTGGGAAGAGTCGCCAAACAGTTCTGCCAATAAAGGTTGATAAGCGGTCAATACTTTGTCTTGCCATGTTGCCAACCATTGCGCCAGTTGTGTGCGATTGGCTTCGTTGTCTGCTGCTAAGGTTTTCAGCACATTGTCTGCCCATGCGGCATGGTCTTTTAAGCACAACTGCATAAACTCTGTGAGCATGGCAATATCACGCGCACCGTTGCTTGCCAACCATTGGTCAAATTGTTGATAAAACACCTGATTAACCAAGCTATCGGCAACCAAGTTTTGTGCCACAAACAATTCGCCCCAATCTTTTTGCACCAGCATTTCTTCACACAAAGCACGCACACCTTGCCAAGCAGGATGCTCCATCCACGCTTGTTTGGCTTGTGCCAATGATTGACCGCTATTGCCGTCTAACAATAAGCCAATGCGCGACAGATATTGCGCCATGCCCAAACGGTCCATAGCCGCATACAAACAGGCTTGCGTTAAAGCCGTGCCATAGCCATAAGCCGAACCCGACATCATGTTAAGGTTGGCAGTTTGCTCAACATGGCGCAGAGGCAATAAAGCAAAAATAATGCGCGCTTGTATATCAGCATCAATTAATTGCGCCAAACCCCGTTTTTCAAAAAAGGCATAATTGTTTTCTGCCGCTTCTTGCATCTTGGCGCGATTTTGTACATACGCCCCATAATAAAATTGACGTGGGTCTTTTAAGGCATACCAATCTTGCATGGTTAAAGCGGTATGACTGGGGTCGTTTAACTGCTTTTCAGGCATCCATAAAGGACGATAGTGAAAATTGGTGGTGGCTTGTGCATCGTAAGTTGCTTCTTGATAACGCGATGCAGGCTTTTCACCAAAGCGGCGAGCAATATTGGCAAATGTTTGCCGAACAGGCTCTAAGGTAGCCGTTTTAATTTCTAAAGGCATGGTTTTATGACTCCTTTGTAAGATTTATCATTATTCTGCGGTTTCTGTGCCATAACGCCATTTGGCGGCTTCGGCATCATTTTTTGCTGACTGTTCATCTGTCATCAACACCACTTGATTGCGCTCACAAAACACTTCAAAACAGCTTTTGGGCATAATCAATTCCACAAACAGCGAAGGGTCATTGATGGCAAAGTCAAATTCAACAAAACGGTCTTCTGGTTTGCTGCGAACCCGAACATATTTCACCCAAGGCGCAGCCGATACATGTGTCGCCATACAGATTCCTTTTGTTTCCCATCTGCCAAATCTCAAAGCATTTCCCATACCAAAATCAGCCCATATAAAGTAATTAATTGAAAACAATACAAATAAAAAATTACAGGCAGTTTCATCATGAAAACTGCCTGTTGATAGATTTCATCATTTGATGAAATTTTCACTTCCATTTCATCAAATGATAAACTTTTTCCAAAAAATTCATTATAAAACAATGTGATAAAGGCAATAATTTTTTCTGATGGAAATTGACAAGCATCTTAGGGATATGAATTAATGCCAAAAACACCTCAACTTTCCCGCTTCACCAACACCATAACTACATCTCACTACAAAGGAACGCACATGACACACTCCCTCCCACACCACAACAAACAAGATTTAATCAGCAACATCAAATTTGATTTAGAAAACGGCAAAATCTGGTTTGCCGAACAAAGAATGTTGCTCAGCCATGCTTATGCCTTATGGTGCTTGCGTGAAGACCTAACCGAATCACTGGGAGCCGAACGCGCCAAACGGTTTTTTATGCGATATGGATACTACGCAGGAGTACAAGATGCAGAAATCGCCAAAAAAATCCGACCCGATGCCCATTTAACCGAAATGTTTTTAGTAGGACCCCAGCTTCACAATATTCGCGGTATGGTCAAAGTTACCCCCGTTGAACTCATGATTGATGCTGAACAAGGCAAATTCTATGGCGCATTTGATTGGGAAGATTCTTTTGAGGTGTCGTATTACAAAAAGAAAAACGGCATCAGCAAAGAGCCCGTATGCTGGGCATTATTAGGCTATGCCAGTGGCTATAGCAGCTTCTTTATGGGCAAACAAATCGCCTTTAAAGAAACCCAATGCGAAGCCATGGGACATACCCATTGCCATATCATTGGCAAACCCGTTGAAGAATGGGACAACACCACCGATTTAGAACGCTCTTTGCTGCCCGACCCTGTAGAAGAAGAACTGTTCAGCTTGCGCCACGAATTAGACGAATTAAAACAACACAAACAAAACGATTTACTGGGCAAAGAAAAAGTATTTGATGCCATTGGCGAATCGCCTGCATTTCAAGAAGTCTGCAAAATGCTCAAAAAAGCATCAAAAAGCAAAGTTACCGTTTTGCTAGAAGGCGAAACAGGCGTGGGAAAAGAAGCCTTTGCCAAAGGTTTACACGCCAACAGCAACCGCAATCAACAACCCTTTGTTGCCATCAACTGCGCTTGTATTCCACCTGAATTAATTGAATCCGAACTTTTTGGCGTAGAAAAAGGCGCATTTACAGGAGCCAGCCAAAGCAAAGCAGGTAAATTTGAGCGCGCCGACAAAGGCACCATATTCCTTGATGAAATTGCCGAACTCTCTCCCCGCGCCCAAGCTGCCTTGTTGCGCGTATTACAAGAAGGCGAATTAGAACGTGTGGGGGGTTCAAAAATACGCAAAATTGATGTGCGCGTGGTTGCCGCCACCAATGAAAGCCTTGCCGATGCCGTTGCCGCAGGAAAATTTCGTGCCGACTTATACTATCGTCTCAACACCTTTCCTGTTCACATTCCTCCCTTGCGCGAACGCCGCCAAGACATTCCTCTATTAATCGCCTATTTCCTCAAAAAATACAGCGAACGGCATCAAAAACGCATTTTAGGCATCAGCGACCAAGGGCGTGAACTGCTCTTAAAACACCAATGGTTAGGCAATATCCGTGAGCTTGAAAACGTCATTGAACGCGGTGTCATCTTAACCGAACACAATCGCCGCATTGAAGCACCCGACTTATTCCCTCGCTTTATGCCCACCGAAGACAACAACCTCAGCATTTTTGGCGACACCTTAGGCAA
>JBHADP010000042.1:0-7214 GCA_041855125.1 Neisseria sp.
AACGATAAAGTGGATGCAGGCGATATTGGCGCAGGGCATAACGTAACCGCCTTATATGAAATTATCCCTGTGGGTAAACAAGGTTGGCTAGACGAATCGCGTTATCAGCAAAAACCAGCCACTTCAGGCAGCAAAAACGAATATGCGTTTGTGAAACTGCGTTATAAAAAGCCCAATCAAAGCGAGAGTATTCTCATCAGCAAAGCGATTCCTGTAGGCAGCAAACCATGGTCAGAAGCCGATAAGCAAACGCGTTTTGCCTTGGCAGTAGCAGCGTATGGGCAACAACTGCGTGGCGGTCAATACAATGGCAAGATGGGTTGGGACAATATCATTCAATTAGCCCAATCATCAGCGCAACCCGACCCTTATGGTTTGCGTGAAGAGTTTATTGAGTTGGTAAAAATCGCTAAAAGCCTGAGCGCAAAACAGGCTGAATCAGGCAATTAAACTGCCAGCTTCAACACGGCCACCCAATTTTGCCGATTCATATTGCAAGCCGCTTCATGATGGACGGTACAAGCAGCATTGTCGGTGGGTGGCAGGATAAGGTGTCCTTGAGCATCGAGAGGCAGTTTGCGTAAGGCAACGGTGTTAAAAACATTGCCGCCAATTAGCCAGATTTCTTGTGGCTGTGTGGCGACCACAATGTCGCAATGCGCGGGCAACCATGCGTCTTGTTGTTGCAAATAATCCAGCAAGGCTGGATAACTGCGAATGGGAGTTTGCCCGCGCAAATAACACAACATATCGCCTGTGTTTAATGGCGTGTGAGCAGGGTTGTGCAAACGATACGCGCCTTGTTGCTGCCAAGCCGCGCGAATATAGTCAAAATGGCGGGGTGAAACGTGAAATTGTGGCACTTGAGCTTGTACCATCACATACGACACAAATGCCGCCGACCATGCCGCATCTAGGGTGAATAAGCGGCATTGTGTGCTTTGGGTCGGTGTTTTGATGGTGGCACATTGGCGATGATGGTCGTGCCAAGGCAAAAGTGCTAACGAACCGCTGTCGCGCCAATAGGCAATCACACGTTCCCAAGCCATGCTGCCGTCTTGTAAACGTTTGGCTTCACCTTCTGCCATGCGGTAATGGGATAATTTGCCTTGTGTATCAATAAACGAACCATACCAAGCAACGTGTTCGCGTTGGGCGATGTGTGCAATGCGTTCGGCAACCGACATCTTGGCAGGAAACTCCACGGGGGGCGATTGCCAAACGGTGGCGGTAGACGGCTTGATGGCACACGCTGTCAGCCATAAACTGACCCCAATAAACAGGATACGCTTTAAACCATTCATCGATTATTCCTTAGGGGGGAGAGTGAGAATTGATTGGGGAGGGGTTTAACCCTTTCCCAATCAGGGCAATATGTGTCATCCTGTGTGTTGAAATATCAGATTGACCTCTTTTCGGTAGCGCGATAAGACGTTTCATCGGCATCTAACGCCACAAACACCATCAAGGCTAAACTCATCAAGACCACGGTTAAAACCATGGCTTTATCGTGATTGTCTGCGCCTGCTGTGCCTAAATATTGATAGATTAAAGTGGTGAGGGTTTGCCATTCGGGGCGCGAGAGAAACAAGGTGGCAGCAAATTCGCCTACGCAAGTGGCAGCAGCGAGGGTTAAACCGCGCCGTAACGCAGGAAGCAGCAAGGGAATCGTTACCCAGCGTGTGGCTTGCCAAGTGTTTGCGCCCAAGCTGCGAGCGGCTGCCAGATAATTAGGCGGCAATGCGTCCCATGTTGCCAACATATCTTTGGTAATAAAGGGATACGCTAATAAGGCATAAGTGGCAAGCAATAAGGGCAAAGAGGCTGTCCAATCAGGATACAGCAACAACACGCCAAATGCCACGCACACGGGCGACACCATAAACGGTAAAAATGTGATGCCGCGTATCCATTGAATGCGCCGTGCTAAAGCAGCATGGCTGATGCCCAATATCATCGCGCCCAACATTGCGCCTGTGGTAAAACGAACGGTGTTCCACAAAGCCGCCCATGTGTCGTCTTGCCACAAGACTGCCCATGAGCTGCCTGCGTGTAGGGCTTTCCATAACACCGCACCCAATGGCAGCACACAACACAGCAATAAAATCGCTAAGGCTGTCCATAACAATACATAGTGTGTTAAATGTGTAGGGGCTTGAGGCATCAGCGGCTGCGCAATATTGGCGCGACTCACCTTGTTGCTTAAAAGAGCATATATGCCACCTGCCAAAGCCGTGATTGCCAACATCAGCCACACCAACACGCTGGCTTGTGCCATATCCAATTCCATCGTAATTAAACGATAAATTTCCACTTCTATTGTGCTGTATGCTGTGCCGCCTAGCAGCAATGCCAAGCCAAAGCCTGAAAAGCAATATAAAAACACCAAACACAGCCCTCCAGACAACCAAGGTAATAATACAGGGCGTTCCACCTGCCAAAAGCGTTGCCAAGTGTTTGCGCCTAAGGTTTGAGCAGCATACAAACGCGCCGCAGGCACTTGGCAAAACCCTTGATAAGCCGCCCGCACCATCACAGGCAAATTAAAAAACACATTGCCATACAACAACAAATACGGCGTATCTTGCCAACCTGCGGTCAAGATGCCTTGTGTGCCAAATAATGCCAATACACCCATTGCCGCCACCAAAGTAGGCATCACAAACGGCAACATCAATAAACGCAAAATCAAACGGCGACCCATAAAATCCAAGCGCGCCAATACCCATGCCACAGGCAAGGCTAATAGCGCCGTAAGGGCGCATGTGATGAGTGCTTGCGTTATCGTCCAGATGATACGTTGTTGCACATAATCATCTTGTATCACCCACCAACTGCTATTGCCATCGTCATATACCGTTAATGCCCATAAAGGTGCGAACACCATCACGCCTAAAAAACCGAGCGAGATGAGGGCAAAAATCAGGGTGCTGAAATAACGCGGCATGGTGGATAACTTTGGGGGATGTCAAACGGTGGCATTGTAGCAGAGTGTTGTGAGGCTTGAGAGGGTGATAAATTGCTTCAAAAGTAGGCAAATTATCTTACTTGAACACGCTTAAAATGGCGCAAAAAATGAAGAATAAATGTAAGAGAGTGCAATAACTTCGGGCATGAATGTCAATAAAGTAATCAACTAAGTGATTAAATTTTTGTTATAATTAAATAAAATCAATAACTTATTTGGATTATCAAAAAATAACCAATCATTCACATAAAATAACATTTGTGACAAAAAGCGTCATAAAATTACAGCCTGCGCAGCTGCTGATTTGGTGTGCATGACAGAAATTGACGATGTTGAGGGTAAAGAATGAACGGTCATTTAAACGGAAGAGCGGTAGTTTTTATAATTTATCTTTAGTATTCATAGAGTTGATAAAATAGTATGCAAAATGATGAATTTTGGCACAAGCGTTGCTTGATTATTTTCATCGATACACAGCGTGTCGGTCGCTATCAAGAGATAGTCGGATGCAAAGGCATCATCAAAACAAATACATTACGGACAAAACGAGAGCCCGAGATACACACACAGTCAAGAGGCCAAAGCAAAAAAAGAAGCAAGACCCACTCTGGGAAGGTGGGATATATTGGGGATTAGCCGCTACTTATGTGGGAGTAAGTAGCGGTTTTATTTTATTTGTTTGTTTGATATGGAACGATTTTTTGTCGCATCTGCCATTGTATAATGGCATTTTATGCCTATGGAGATGCAATAAGATGTCGATTCTAACCGATGCTCAAATCGCACGCGCTGCCACCATGCAGCCTATTCAACACATCGCTGCTCAATTAGGACTCAGCGCCGAGCAGCTTGAGCCTTATGGTCATTACAAAGCCAAAATTCAGCCACAAGATGCGTTTGCCTTGCCGAATAAGCAGGGTAAATTAATTTTGGTAACCGCTATTAATCCAACGCCCGCAGGTGAGGGCAAAACCACGGTAACGATTGGTTTAGCCGATGCGCTGAATCATATTGGTAAACAAGCCATTGTGGCGATGCGTGAACCTTCGTTGGGTCCTGTCTTTGGGATTAAGGGCGGGGCGGCAGGCGGTGGCTATGCGCAAGTTTTGCCTATGGAAGACATCAATTTGCACTTTACAGGCGATTTTCATGCCATTGGTGCAGCGAATAATTTGTTAGCAGCCTTGTTAGATAATCATATTTATCAAGGCAATGCTTTAAATATCGACCCTAAGCGTGTGTTGTGGCGGCGTGCGGTGGATATGAACGACCGCCAGTTGCGCCAGATTGTGAGCGGTATGGGCAAGCCAACCGATGGCGTGATGCGTCATGATGGTTTTGATATTACGGTGGCATCGGAAGTGATGGCGGTGTTTTGTTTGGCAAATGATTTAGCCGATTTGAAACAGCGTTTGGGTAATATTTTGGTGGCGTATCGCAAAGATGGCAGCCCTGTATATGCGCGTGATTTGAATGCGCAAGGGGCAATGGCGGCTTTGTTGAAAGATGCAATGAAGCCCAATTTGGTGCAAACCATAGGCGGTACGCCTGCTTTGGTGCATGGTGGACCATTTGCCAATATCGCGCATGGCTGTAATTCGGTGATTGCCACACGCATGGCGGTGCATTTGGCGGATTTTGCGGTTACGGAAGCAGGTTTTGGGGCGGATTTGGGGGCAGAAAAATTCTGTGATATTAAATGCCGTTTATCGGGTTTGCGCCCTGATGTGGCGGTGGTGGTGGCAACGGTACGCGCTTTGAAATATAACGGCGGTGTGGCACGTGAAGACTTGGGTAAGGAAGATGTGGCGGCATTGGCGCGTGGTTTGCCCAATTTGATGAAGCATATTCATAATTTAAAACAGGTGTTGGGTTTGCCTGTGGTGGTGGCGTTAAATCGCTTTGTGTCGGATAGTGATGCGGAATTGGCGCTGATTCGCCAACAATGTGAGCAAGCAGGTGTGGAAGTGTCGCTAACGGAAGTGTGGGCAAAAGGTGGCGCAGGTGGTGCGGATTTGGCGCATAAGGTGTTAGCCGCCATAGAACAGCAGCCCAATCAGTTTGCTTTTGTGTATGACACAGAAGACAGTATTGCGCACAAATTAACGGCGATTGCGCAAAAGATTTATGGTGCTGCCGATGTGGATTTTAGTGCGTCTGCGCGTGCTGAAATGGCGGCATTAGAAAAATTGGGTTTGGATAAATTGCCGATTTGTGTGGCGAAAACGCAGTATTCGTTAAGCGATGATGCGAAGTTATTGGGTTGCCCCAGTGGATTTACTTTGCATGTGCGTGATTTAACGGTGTCGGCAGGGGCAGGCTTTATTGTGGCGGTGTGTGGCAATATTATGAAGATGCCAGGTTTGCCTAAATCGCCTGCGGCAGAACGCATTGATGTGAATGAGCAAGGCGAGATTAGTGGTTTATTTTGATGAGGATGGTGTTTGAGCTTGAAACCCTGTTCTCATTCAGGGCAATACTCAAACCATGCTGGTGAAAGCAAAAGCCTGTTTGCCATCAAACAGGCTTTTTTGTGCGTTGAAGTGAGGCTAGGACGTGAGCCGTTCTTGTAATTCTTGTGCCAATGCTTGATAAGCCAATGTACCTTTGGCTTTGGCATCATACGCTAAAGCAGGCATGCCATGGCTAGGGGCTTCTGCCAAACGGATATTGCGCGGAATGGTGGTGGTAAAGAGCTGGTTGGCAAAATGTTGTTGGAGTTGGGCGCTCACCTCTACCGCCAAACGGCTGCGGCTGTCATACATGGTGCGAACGATGCCTACAATATCCAGTTGTGGATTAATGGCTTGGCGGATTTTGCGTATGGTGGCAACCAAATCTGAAATGCCTTCGAGTGCATAATATTCACATACCATTGGCACAATCACGCCTTGTGCGGCTACCAAGCCATTTAAGGTGAGCAGCGTGAGAGTGGGTGGACAATCAATGAGGATAATATCGTATTGGTTGGCAATACTGGCAAGCGCGTTTTTTAAACGCATTTCACGGGCAATTTCTTGCACCAATTCAATTTCTGCCCCCGCCAATTCACGATTGGCAGCCAATAAATGATAGCCGCCGTTTTCACAAAACACCGTGGCTTGTGCGGCATCGGCTTCCCCTAATAAAACTTGATACACGCCTAAATGAAGGGCGGATTTGTCGATGCCACTGCCTGTGGTGGCATTGCCTTGTGGGTCTAAATCGACCACCAGCACCCGTTTTTGGGCAGCTGCTAATGAAGCGGCAAGATTGACGGTGGTGGTGGTTTTGCCCACGCCCCCTTTTTGGTTGGCAACTGCAAAAATGTGTGCGCTCATAATCATTGCTTTGCATAATAAACGATACAGAATTGTACCGTTATTCCATTGGAAAGGGGAATGGTATGGCTTGCATCGCGTGATGGCTTGTGCGATAGTCGGCAGCCGATTGCGATAAGATTTTGAATGTTTCAACCTCTAAATAACACCTCAAGTGTTGCTCCGAATGGGAACAAGGTTGCGCCCTAACCCATTATTATGCCTCCCATCAAGGGTGGAATTTCAACCTAAAAAGAAAACGGATATTTCAACACGTAGAACGACACAAGATGGTTGTTTTAAGTGTTGCCCTAAATAGGAAGAGCTTACCCCTCTCCCAAATTGAGATTACCCTGAGGGGTTTCAACCAGCAAGGAACAATGATGAAACGCTTATTATCGGCAAACCACTTGCGCCGTTTACATCATCATTTGGCGCGTGGTGGCATCGTGGCGTATCCCACCGAATCGTGTTATGGCTTGGGCTGTTTGCCCACCCATCCGATTGCGTTGCGCCATTTGGTGCGCCTCAAAAAACGCCCGCAGCACAAAGGCATGATTGTGATAGGCGATAGCGTATCGCGTTTACAGCCGCTATTGCGCCCCCTATCTTCTGCCACACGCCATCAACTGCAACAGATTTGGCCTGCTCGCATCACGTTTTTACTGCCTGCTCAACAGCATATACCTGCTTTATTGCGCGGGAAACAGCGTCAAAAATTAGCGGTGCGCGTGCCTGCCCATCAAACTGCCCGCGATTTGTGTGCGCTATTAAAACAGCCCTTAGTTTCCACTTCTTGCAACCGTGCAGGTCGCCGCCCTTGTCGCCATGAACGCGAAGTGCGCCGCCAATTTGGACGACAGGTGTGGATAGTGGGTGGGCAAATTGGCAACGCAAAAAGCCCGAGCCAAATTGTTGATTGGGCATCGGGCAAACGTTGGCGTTAG
>JBHADP010000043.1:0-15057 GCA_041855125.1 Neisseria sp.
GAACCCTGCCGAGATGGTGCCAGTGAGTATCGGGCAAGGCTATAACGCCTACACCCCTTTACAAATGGCACATGCCACCGCATCGCTTGCCAATGATGGCGTGGTATATCGTCCGCATTTAGTGAAAGAATTGCTTGACCATAATCGCCGTCAAGTTACCCTCATCGACCCCAAGCCCGAGCGCACCATTCCCTTTCAACGTAGCAACTTTGAATATGTTAAAGCTGCCATGTTAAAAGTATTACAACCGGGAGGAACGGCACATCGCATTGGTTCAGGCTTGCAATACAGCATGGGCGGTAAAACAGGCACGGCACAAGTGGTACAAATCAAACAAGGTAAAACCTATAATGCTGCCGCACTTGCCGAACAGCACCGCGACCACGCTTGGTTTATCTCGTTTGCCCCATTAAATCAACCCAGCATTGCCATTGCAGTGATTTTAGAAAACGGTGGTTGGGGTGCCAATGCTGCCCCTGTTGCACGTCATCTCACCGATTATTATTTATTAAAACTCAAAGGCAATGCTAACAGCAGTATTGCGGCTGAACCGCCTGCGGTCATGGCGCCTGCCCAATCTGCCAGTCAAACCGAAATCAATCCATTATTGGTTAGCAGCGCCAGCAACACCGCACCTGCTGCCCACCAATCTGTTTTCCAACGGGCGTACTCCAGCATACACCCTACTCCACAATCTGCATCATCGCCTGATGATGCCCCTGCTTCAGGAAACCAACCATGAATCACGATAACCTGTTGCATCGAATGAAACGCCTGATTTGGGACCCTATGGACCCTTGGCTGTTTTACGCCATGCTGACCATCTATGTGATGAGCTTGTTTTTACTCTACTCCGCGGATGGTCAAGACATTGGTCGTTTAGAAAGCAAAACCTTGCATACCGTGATGGGCTTTATCCTATTATGGATATTAGCCAGCGCGCGCCCGCAAACCCTAGCCAATTTTGCCCCACCGCTCTATATCACAGGCGTTTTACTCTTATTAGGCGTTCACTTCTTTGGGATTACCGTGAACGGTTCCACCCGTTGGCTCAACGTAGGTTTTACCCGTATCCAACCCTCTGAAATCATGAAAATTGCCCTCCCCATGATGGTGGCGTGGTATTTCCAAAAACATGAAATGCACTTACGCTGGCATCACTATTTGGTTGCCCTTGCCCTTGTCATTGTGCCAGGGGCATTGATTTTAAAACAACCTGATTTGGGAACCGCAACCTTAATCATGGCATCGGGATTATTTGTGGTTTTCTTAGCAGGTTTGCCTTGGAAAGTGATTTTTGCTGCTGTTGTGGGATTTATTGCTGCACTGCCTGTAATCTGGAACTACGGTATGCACGATTATCAAAAAGTGCGCGTAATGACCCTGCTCGACCCCACCAAAGACCCTTTGGGCGCAGGCTATCACATTATCCAATCCATGATTGCCATTGGTTCAGGGGGCATTTGGGGGAAAGGTTGGCTCAATGGCTCACAAACCCATCTAGACTATATTCCAGAATCCACCACCGACTTTATTTTTGCCGTTTATGGCGAAGAATTTGGCTTAATTGGCAATATCTTACTGCTCTTGGTGTATTTAGTGATTTTAGGGCGCGGTTTATACATTTCTGCCCATGCACCCACACTTTATAGCCGCACCTTAGCAGGCGCACTCACCATGACATTCTTCTGTTACGCCTTTGTGAATATGGGCATGGTCAGCGGCATCTTACCTGTGGTGGGCGTACCCTTACCTTTAGTCAGCTATGGTGGCACAGCTACCCTATCTATCATGGTTACCCTAGCCTTATTAATGGGCATCTCCAACCAAAAAAGATAACACTCAAGTGTGTGGGAAATGACCTCTCTTGCTCCCACACGCTTGAGCCATCATCTCGAAAAACATAATTAAACTGTTTTACCCAACAATATGGTAGAATAAACCATAACTCATAAAAATATTAGGCTGTCGGCAATGGAAACACTATTGCTGTTTCAAAAATAACCCATAACACAGCCCTTTTTACCAACACACTTACGTTTACTCATGTTACCTATCCGCATTCTTTTCCTTGCCCTTGCCTTGTGGCTGCCTGCTACATTTAGTTTTGCGGCGGCAACCTATCTAAACGGTCAATTAAACAACGGCTTACACTATCATATCTTGCCCACTACCTCTGGCGGCAAGCAATTAAGCGTTCAACTTCAAATCAATGCCGGCACCAGCGATGAAGACCCCCACGAAGAAGGCATGGCGCACATGGTGGAGCATATGGTGTTTCAAAGCAGCCCCGAATACCCCAATGGCATCAGCAAAACCTTAGCACAAAGCCAATGGCAAATGGGTCGCCATTTCAATGCCCTCACCACCTACAATTTCACCCGTTACATGCTCACCCCCCCGCGCGGCAACAGCGAATTAGAAGAAAGCATTAAAATTGCTGCCGAAATTTTGCGTCCACGCCAATTTAAAGCCCAAGATTGGGCAGGCGAACAACAAATCATCTTAGGCGAATGGCGCAGCCAGCAAACCTTACAAGAACGATTAGCCCAAAAACTCAATGCCCCCTTATTAGCAGGCTCGCGCCAAGCACGCTATACGCCTATGGGCAGCGAAGCCGCGATTCGCCGTGCCACGGCTGCCCAATTAAGCGCATTCCACAACAAATGGTTTCTGCCCAACCATACCCATATTTTGGTTACGGGCGACATCAATCCCGATAAAACCTTGCGCCTGATTAAACGCTATTTTGAAACCCTCGCCGCCCAAACCCTACCCACACACCCTGCCCACGAATACGAACCCCAGCTTGCCCCAAGCTGGCATACTGCCATTGTGCAAGACCAACACAACACCGACAGCAGTCTTGACCTGATTTTTCGCTTTCCCAACCCTGCTTCGCGTGGCGACAGCGACAGCAGCGAATACAACCGTTTACTGGATAACTTTGCTGCCTACATCATCAATCGCCGTTTAACCGCCTTGAGTTTACCCCCCGATGTCTTAAAACTGGAATTACGCAGCAGCCACCTAGGTCGGCAAACAGGATCAATCGGCTTTTACGCACAAACCACCCCCAATGGACAACGCGCCGCCCTCCACACCCTACTTAATTTCCGCAAAAACATTTTAAACACCCCCATCGACCAACAAGCAGTGATGGATTATCGCAAACAATTTAGCGAAACCTTGCGTAACAGCTCCGCCACTCACGATGCCCTGCCTCTCAACATACAAGAAGCCTTGCGCCAAGCCCAAGACAGTATTTTTCAAGGTTCCATTTGGCGAACACCTGCTGCCCAATCCGCCCGTATTCGCCGCCAACTGTATCGCGTGAGCAGCGAAGCCGTAGAACGCCGTATTCACGAATGGCTCAACACGCCTGATAAACTCGTCCGCGCCCGTGCCGCAGGCATGAACCCTGTCCAACTGCCCGATAGCAGCCAATTTGAACGCTTTGCTGATGCTGCCTTGCCCAGCAACAACACCCCTGCCCATGCGTCTGCCAATAAACGCACCAAAACCAACCGTTCAACTGCTAGCACTTCTAAAAAAACCGCAGCCATTGCCTCAAACAAACACACAGAACAAGCCCTAACCCCACTTCATGCCTCACCATTTGCTGCCGTTCCAACAGGGCAAATTACCGCCAGCCGTTATGACCCTGCCAACCATGTTGAATTTCTCACCCTCAGCAATGGCGACCGTGCCGTTTTATTGCAACACAACGTGGCAGGCGAGCGCGTCTATTTCAGCGCCATTGCCAATACAGGCTATCAACAACACAACCTAAGCCCTTGGCAAGCCAAATTAGCGGCAGAATTAGTATGGCAACACGCACCGCAAAACCTTGCAACAAGCGAATGGCAACATTGGCGACAACAGCGCGGTATTAAACTCACCTACCAGCTCAACAACTACCGCCAAACCACCACAGGCGAAACCACCTTCAACCATCTTGCCGATTTCTTCCAACTGTATCGTGCCTACCAAACCCAAGGCAATGTAGGAGAACGTTGGCAAGAACGCCTTGCCAACGAAGCCCAACGCCAAACCATTTTCCGCAGTTCGCCCGTTGGACAACAAGAATTAATGGACGAACTGCTACGCTATGGACAACTGGAATACGAAGACCCCACCGCCGAACAAATCCTGTCCTTAAACAAAACCAACCTACAACAACAATGGCAACTGCTCAGCCAATCGCCTGTGAGCTATTACATTGTGAGTAGCCAATCGCCTGCCCGCATCAAACCCTTGCTTGAACAATACCTTGCCAGCATACCGCGCCAAAACGTGCGCAATCGCCAACTGATTCCCAGCGAAGGTGCCAACCTACAACGTGCTGCCATAGGCGATGCCATGCGTACCGATATCCACGCATGGTCTTGGCAACCCTTCTACAACTGGACACCCGACACTTCCGAGCATATCCCCTTATTAGTCAACCTTGCCAATGCACGTTTAAAAGAAGCCTTGCGCGGACAAGCCATGGGCGTATATAGCCTCAAATTCCGTTCCCTGCCCCAACCCATGCTCAATCGCGTTGAAAACGAATTGGTTTTCAACACCGAGCCTGCGCGCGCAGAAGAACTGTGGCGAATTGCCCAACAAGTATTAGAAAAACTGCCCGATACCATCAGCAAAAACGAAGCCGATAATTTGCGCCAACTGTTTATCGAACAAGAAGCCAAACGCCAACAAAATCCCTATGTATGGCTCGACCGCTTGGCACAAAGCGACCAAAAATATGGCGATGCCCGCTATCTCAGCGCCTTGCCCAATCTACATTACACCATTATCCAAACCCGTTTGCGCCAAACCGCCAAACTCTTATGGGCAAGCCACAATGGGCGCGTTTTACTCAGCGACCCCAAATAAAAAACGTGTGCCACACACGGCACACGTTTTATCACCAGATTCACCTAACGCCGACTACGCGCTTGTAATGCCAAATACATCATTGCCACATTAATCGAATCATTCAGCGCATCATGACGTGGCAAATCAGGAATACCCAATTTCTGAATCATCGGTGCCATACGCATATCGACATAGCTATCGTAAAACTTCTTTTGTACTTCCTGCCGATAATAAATACTGGAGACTTCAATCTGCTTATTAGGCAACTTAATGCCGAGCATGGGTTTTAAAAATTTATTGACCATCGCCACATCGTATTCCAAAAAATAACCCACAACTGGTCTGCCACCCACAAAATCCAAAAACTGCCGCAAGGCTTCCTGCACCGAAATGCCTTCGCTTAAATCCTTAGGACGCAAGCCATGAATGGTAACATTAGAAGCCTCCATCATGCCTTCGGGTTTCACCAACACATAAAACGATTCACTGGTTAAAATCTGATTGCCCCGAATTTTAACTGCTCCAATCGAAATAATTTCCGCCTCTTTCACTTCCAAACTGGTGGTTTCACAATCAAAGCTCACCAATTCATCAGCATGTTCTTGAAACAAAAAATCATAGTGGGGGTCAGTTAGTTTTTTACGTTCACGCGCGCGCTGAAAACGCTCAAAAAAGCCCATCATCTTCATCGCCCTCCATTAAGTGTTTAAATGGAAGTGATGGCGAATCACATTTTTAAAGCGTTTCACCACTTGCAAAGCATCTTTGAGCAAATCGCGTTCTAAGGTGGACAGCGTTTGCAAATCCACTTGATTAGGTTCACTCACTTGCCCATTATTCAACGACAACAAGCCCGATTTCAAACGCAATTCCATTAAATAACGCTGCGCTTCTGCCACATCTTTACCCAGTTGCTCATCTAGCACATTCAGTTGCACCAATTTTTGAATCCGCTCAAATGTATTGGTTTCTTCCAACCGAGCTTCCAAACTCAATGCGCGTACACCATGCACCACAGGGAATAAACCCATTTTTTTAATGTCCATCTTTTCATTATTGCCACGATGCAATAATTGCGAGAAGAAACCTTGGCTATGGCTATCAAATTGTTCTACTGCGCGCGCAAATGTCATCAGCATGCCCACATCGTTGCCTAAATATTTTTTCAGATGTGCTTTCACTTCGTCCAACATCGCCGCATCACCTGCCACTGCTTTGGCATCAATAAAAATTGCCAAATTCATCATGGCAGCAGGTGTAGGCGAAGCACACCAGCCACTCACCATTTTTTTAAATTCAGGCAAGGTTTTACGCCATTCCGCATTGTTTACCATGATTTTGCCTTTGCAAGGCGGATAGCCTAAGCGTTCTAAGGTGGCAGAAAACTGCTCTGCGGCGCGTTCTGCCATCACACTGTCCACATCTTCACTCAAAATCAAAGCATTATCTTGGTCGGTTTTTAATACCTGTTCGCCCCGCCCTTCCGAACCCATCACAATCAAACAAGATTTCTCATACAATTCGGCAGGCGCAATCAAACGCCATGCTTTTTCAAATAAGCTGCTGTTTAACACTTGCATTAATTGTGCCAACTGTGGTGCGCGTACCCCATTTTTACGCAATGCCCGAATCGACTCTGTCATTTGGGAGGCAATGCCCACCAGTTCATCTAAGCTCTTCGCACGTTCCAAACGTTGGGCAACCAAATGGCTGTGGTTAGACACATACGCCAAAATATCAATTTGCTCGAGTGTGCCAATGATTTCGCCTTGCTGTTGCACCACCACACGTTGAATCTTAAATTGAGTCATCCGTAAAAGTGCATTAAACACAAAGTCATCGCTATCAATACAAATCAGATTAAAGGTAGACCATTTATGCGCAGGGTCATCACTGGACGCGCCTGCAATGATGATGTCGCGAAACGCTGATTCTGTGAGCAAACCCACTTGCCCTTCATGACGGATTAACAGCGATTTGGTTTTACTGTCTTTCATTGCCTGTGCAGCTTGCAACAAGCTGACATCGCCATCTAACCAATTATGATGCGGACGATACGCATCACTCACTTTTGCCGTAAATAAGCTGGCAAATTCATCTTCATTTTTGTTGCCCGATAAATTGGCAAATTTCTCTGCCACAGACGCATAAAAATACGCGCCAAATTGGGCATTAGATGCCATGATTTCTTGCAAAGTTGCTTTGGGAATGGTGTAAACCAAAGCCTGCTCTTCCACCACAAATTGATGTTGGCTCTGCCCTTCCACCAAAGCGCGGGCTTCAAATGTATCGTGTTGATGATACAACGCCACCACTTCGCCATCAGGACTCACCTCTTTCACCACCCCTTTAATCATCACATATAAATGTTCAATGGGTTGTTGCGGCTGAATAATGGTTTCGTTGTCGTCAAAAAAAGCAATATTCACGGCTGCTTGCAAGGTTTGCCGCTCATAATTGCTTAAGCTGTCATACGGGGCATAGCTAAAATCAAAGCGTTCCATTGGTTTCTCCTGAGTAGGCTTATTGTGTTTGATAGTAGCGAAGATTATGCCATGTTTTTAATTGCCCAACACGATTGTTGCGATGCTAATAATTTGTTTCCCCAATGAAAACTAGCTCCATTGCCAACGATTGCGCCATGCCCCAATCACTGCATTGGGATATTTATTACTGCCCAAGCTGCCATTAAAACGTGCCAGCGCACGCACAATATTGCCGTTTTCCACATTGCGATAATGGCGCAAAATGGTGCAGCCATAACGCAGATTGGTGCGAATATCAAATAAATTGTGTTCGGGCTTACCAATATAGCGTTGCCAAAACGGCATCACTTGCATTAAACCCCGCGCCCCCACACTGCTAATGGCATATTGTCGAAACGCGCTTTCCACTTCAATTAAACCTAAAATCATTTGCGTATCTAAGCCAGCGCGTACCGTTTCATATTGAATATTGGTCAGCAAACGACGACGCGCTTGTGGGTCGGGCACAAAACGCGCCAAACGTGCCGACATATCATTGAGCCAACGTTCGCCATCTTTCGGATTCAAAAACACCAAACGCGCAGGATTCACATTATCCACCGAACTACGCATCACCGATGCCACATCATCCGATAAGGTTTCTTCTCGTTGCGCACCTGCCCACACCCATTGCGGCACACACAAAGCTGTTCCACCTAATAACAAAAGTTGGCGACGATTCAAATTACAAATTTCCATAATGATGCTGTGTTGTTAACAAACTGCTTAAATTTTAACATGCTATGCCGATTTCATTCTAGCCACTCCCTGCCGCTCGATTTGCTGTTAAACGGTAAAAATGTTTTAATGAATATTCTCTTAACCTCACTTTCCCAAACAGCTATGCCACATACTCCCATTATTCGCTCCCTACTCGACACCGATTTATACAAATTCACCATGTTACAAGTGGTGCTACACCAATTTCCACAAGCGCATGGCGTGTATGAATTCCGTTGCCGCAATCCACACACCGAATATCCCCTAGCTGATATCAAAGCCGATTTTGAACGTGAACTAGACGCGCTTTGCACACTACAACTCACCACCGATGAGCTGAACTATCTGCGCCAACTGCGTTTTATTAAAAGCGATTTTGTTGATTATTTAGAATTATTCCAACTCAAACGCCGCTTTGTGAGCGTGGATACTGATGAACAAGGGCGGCTGCATATCATTGTGAATGGTCCGATGATACAAGCCATGTTTTTTGAAATTTATATTTTAGCGATTGTGAATGAACTGTATTTCCGCCGCTTAGAAACGCCAGCAGTATTAGCCGAGGGTGAACGCCGTTTACAAGCCAAAGCGCAACTGATGCAACAATATGCTGCACAACAATCGCCTAACGACCCACCGTTTCTCGTTTCCGATTTTGGCACACGCCGCCGCTATACCTTTGCTTGGCAAGAACACGTTGTTCGCACTCTGCATCAAGCTGCGCCTGAAGTATTCCGCGGCACCAGCAATGTTTATCTTGCCAAAAAACTGGGCTTAACCCCCATCGGCACGATGGCACATGAATTTTTACAAGCCTTCCAAGCCCTCAATGTGCGTTTACGCGATTTCCAAAAAGCTGCCCTAGAAGCATGGGTACATGAATACCGTGGTGATTTAGGCATTGCGCTAACCGATGTGGTGGGCATGGACGCTTTTTTACGCGATTTCGATTTATATTTTGCCAAACTGTTTGACGGTTTGCGCCACGACAGCGGCGACCCCTATATTTGGGGCGATAAAGCCTATGCCCATTATAAAAAACTCAAAATCGACAGCCGCACCAAAATGCTCACCTTCTCCGATGGCTTAGACCTAGAACGCGCATGGGCATTGCATCAATACTTTAAAGACCGTTTTAAAACCAGCTTTGGCATTGGCACCAATCTCACCAATGATTTAGGGCATACTCCGCTAAATATCGTATTAAAACTGGTGGAATGCAACGGACAATCGGTTGCCAAAATCTCCGATAGCCCTGGTAAAACTATGAGCGATAACAACACCTTTTTAGCGTATTTGCGCCAAGTATTTCAAATTACTGAAACCAACTAAGTCCATAAAAAAACTGCCTGAGCATCTACTCAGGCAGTTTGCCTATTTCTCATTATTAATAATAGCCCAACACTTTCCACCAAATGCCGCCTATCACCACAAACACCAGCAAGTTCACCACACTCATCACAAAACCTGCTTTCCACCATTCTGCTAATGTTGTATAGCCTGAACCAAAAATCACAGGAGAAGTACCTGTTGCATAATGCGTTAATGTCATCATAATGCTAGAGGCGGCTGCCATTAATAAAGCAAACAACATGGGCGGCGCACCCAATGCCAAACCTGCGGCATAAAACGCACCCAGCATTGCAGTAATGTGTGCGGTGGTACTGGCAAACATATAGTGAGCATACATATACGCCAACAACAATAACGTTGATGCGCCTACCCAGCCCAAGCCCAAATGAGCAATACTGTCTTCCAACACCGCAGAAAACCATGCAATCAAGCCCAATTTATTCAAATAAGTTGCCATCATCACCAAAGCCGCAAACCAAGTAACGGTGTCCCACGCGCTTTTTTCTTTTAATACATCGTCCCAAGTTAACACACCTGATAGCAACAACAACGATAAGCCAATAAACGCGGTAGTTGTGGCATCAACTGCATAGGCTTTACCCAACAGCATCGCGGGTACACCTGCCCATAAAATCAACAGCAGTGCAAAAATACCCAACATGATTTTTTCGCCCCGATTCATCGGGCCTTGTTCTGCCAAACGCTCTTTCGCAAACTGCGCGGCATTGGGCGTTTCTTTAATTTCAGGTGGGTAAACAAAATATAAAACCAAAGGCATCAGCAAAATCGCAGCCACACCCGGTAATAACATCGCAACCGCCCATGTTCCCCAGCTTAAATGAATATCGGAGTTGGTGGCTTTCGCAATAATATCCACCACCAAAGGATTGGGCGCGGTGGCTGTAATAAACATGGCGGAAGTAATCGGATTGCTATGATAATTAACCAATGCCAAATATTTACCGATTCTGCCTTGTGTGCCTTTTTCAGGGTCGGATTCATAGCTATTGGCAATCGCTTTCATCACAGGGTGGATAATGCCCCCACCGCGTGCCGTATTACTGGGGGTAACAGGTGCGAGCAGCAATTCCGATAATGCCAAGCTATAACCAATCCCCAATGTTTTCTTACCAAATAAGGAAATAAACCAATAACCAATACGCGCACCCAAACCTGTTTTTAAAATACCACGCGATATAATAATCGACACCCCAATCAACCAAATCAAAGGATTGGCAAAACTGCTTAAAGCATCTTTAATGGCATCGGCAGGTTTTTCTGCGGTTACACCTGTTACCGCCACCAACATGATGGCAATCATAGACAATGCCCCTATCGGCATCACCTTACCAATAATCGCTGCAATCACCCCCACAAACAATGCCAATAAATGCCATGCTTGTGGTGTAACCTCTTTCGGTGCTGGAATCACAAACCAAATTAATAATGTTAAACCCACTGCAATCGCCGCAGGAATGGGTTTAAAACCCAGTTTGTTGTCCATAATTTACTCCTTAATCTGAATGTTGTTGCTATTGTTCCCCAAAGGCAGAAAACGGTTTTGCTGAAACATTGAGCAATTATTCCATTTTGACCTTTTCCTGCATCTTAGCATTTTTAGTTAAAAATACCCTGATATAGCGCAATAAAGTTTTTAATATAACCAAAGCGTCTTTCAATACAACCAACCATTCTTTCCCTTTTTAAGCCTGCGCCATTAAAGTGTTGCCCTATTCATTCAAAGGGATTTCTATTCATGCGCCTGTTAAAAACACCCAGCGTGTTGCCGGGTTTTAATATCAGTTTAGGCATTACCGTATTGTGCTTATCGCTTTTGGTGGTATTGCCATTTGCCATGATGGCGGTAACCACTGCACAAATGGGCATTACTGCTTTTTGGCAAACCATTACTGAGCCGCGTGTCTTGGCTTCTGTGTGGTTGAGCTTGCGGATGTCGTTTTTTGCGATGCTCACCAATATTGTGTTTGGCACATTAGTGGCATGGGTGCTGGTGCGCTATGAGTTTCCTTGTAAAAACTTGGTGAATGCTTTGGTGGATTTGCCGTTTGCGCTGCCCACAGCAGTAACAGGCATTGCCTTAGCCACGCTTTATGCTCCTAATGGTTGGTTGGGGCAATGGTTTCCATTCAAAATTGCCTTTACCCCCTTGGGCATTTGGATTGCTTTGGTGTTTGTCTCTTTGCCATTTATTGTGCGGGCGGTACAACCTGTGTTGGAAGAGTTATCAGGTGAATACGAAGAAGCCGCCGCCACTTTAGGCGCCAATCGTTTCACCACGTTTCGCCGTGTGTTGTTGCCCGAAATTGCCCCTGCCTTGCTCACGGGCGCAGGCATGATGTTTGCGCGTGCCACAGGCGAATTTGGCTCGGTGATTTTTATTGCAGGGAACATTCCTTTGGTGTCAGAAATTTTGCCTTTGATTATTATCGGCAAACTCGAACAATATGATGTACAAGGTGCATCAGCCGTTGCCTTGTTTATGCTGATGATTTCCTTTGTGATTTTGTTTGCTTTAAACATTGGGCAATGGGCATTAAGCAAACGTGCAGGAGCGAAAGCATGAGTTCTAAAATCAACCCTAATTTGAATGAGCCGCGTCCTTTGCAATGGTTGTTAATCGGTATGGCTTTATTGTTTTTACTGATAATGCTGGTGATTCCGCTTGCTGCCGTGTTTTACGAAGCCTTAAAAAACGGTTGGGAACTGTATTTGGCAGCCCTCACCGAGCCTGAAGCCCGTTCTGCCATTAAGCTCACTTTATTTACAGCAGCGATTGTGGTGCCTGTGAATGCGGTGTTGGGCATTGCTATGGCATGGTTGCTAACGCGCTTTGATTTTCGCGGCAAACAACTGCTCACCACCTTATTAGATTTGCCGTTTTCAGTATCGCCTGTGGTGGCAGGTTTAATGTTTGTATTGCTGTTTGGCGCACACACCGTTTTAGGCGGCTGGCTAGAAGCACATGGCATTCAAATTATTTTTGCCATACCAGGGATTGTATTGGCAACCTTATTTGTTACCTTCCCCTTTGTGGCGCGAGAACTGATTCCCCTAATGCAATCACAAGGCGACAGCGAAGAACAAGCCGCCCTCATTTTAGGCGCAAGCGGTTGGCAAATGTTTTGGCGCATCACCTTGCCCAATATCAAATGGGCATTGGTTTACGGCATTATCCTCACCAACGCGCGCGCCATGGGTGAATTTGGCGCGGTGAGCGTGGTATCGGGACACATTCGCGGTGAAACCAACACCATTCCATTATTGGTTGAGATTTTATATAACGAATACAACTTTACAGGCGCATTTGCCTTATCCAGCGTATTGGCATTACTCGCCATCGCCACCTTAATCATCCAAGACATCATTAACAAAATTCAGGCGCGTAAATTGGCGGCTGCCCAGCGAGAAACCCTATGAGCATCACCATTCAAAACCTAAACAAAACCTTTGGCAATTTCCAAGCTCTACACAACATCAACTTAAATGTGCCCACTGGCAAACTTACCTCCTTGCTTGGACCTTCAGGCTGCGGAAAAACCACCTTATTACGCATCATTGCAGGCTTAGAAAATGCCAATAACGGCACCATCCTATTTGATGGGCAAGATGTTACTGATAAACACGTTCGCGAACGCAAAGTAGGCTTTGTGTTCCAACACTACGCCTTATTTCGCCATATGAACGTGTTTGACAACATCGCTTTTGGCTTAACCGTCTTGCCACGCAGCCAACGCCCCAGCAAAGAACACATCCGCGCCAAAGTGGAACAATTATTGGAACTCATCCAACTGCCCCACTTAGCCAAATCCTATCCGCATCAACTCTCAGGCGGACAACGCCAACGCATTGCCTTGGCGCGCGCCCTTGCCGTTGAACCCAAACTCTTATTGCTAGACGAGCCTTTTGGCGCACTCGATGCCAAAGTACGCAAAGAATTACGCACTTGGCTGCGCGACATCCATCACGAATTGAACATCACCAGCATCTTAGTTACACACGACCAAGAAGAAGCCTTAGAAGTATCGGATGAAATTGTGGTGATGAACCATGGCAAAATCGAACAAATCGGCACTGCCGAATCCCTTTATCGCCAACCTGCCAACGCCTTTGTAACCGAATTTTTAGGTGAAACCGATGCATTTGATGGCTACATAGAAAAAGGCGCATGGCACTACCAAGGCTACACTTGGCAACTCAACCAACAACACGCTTGGCAAGAACAACGCGCCATTGGCTATATCCGCCCACATGAATGGCAAATAACACCTGAACACAAAATGTTTGATGCCCGCATTGACAACATCCATATTTCAGGTGCGCTCACTCATCTCACCCTCACACCACAAGGGCATGGCACTCAACCTGTATTCCATATCAGTTTCGCCACCACCGAAGCCGTGCGCCATCAACTCCAAGTGGGACAAATCCTGCCGCTTGCACCCAAACAAATTTATGTGTTTAGGCAAAGCGAATTGATTGAGTATGCCATTTAACAAATCAAGAGGCTGTTTTCATTGTTGAAAACAGCCTCTCATGTTTCCCCTCAGCCTTAATGCAACTGATGGTGCAACTGAACACCACGAAGTTGCCGATTATGTACCGTAATCCAACGTGTTAGATTCACTTCACGCACGCTAGAAGATGAATCAAGCGGCTGCAAAATGGTGGCGCGAATAAAGTAATGACCCGCGCCCACTTGTCGAATATGAAAACTGCCGTCTTTTTTACAAGTGGTGGTGAATTTTTGCAAAGGGAAAAACGCTTCTTGAATATAAGGTTGCACTTTAATATGCGGTTTCATCACCAAGGTTTGGGGGTCAAACGTGCTGATATAAAGCTGGCTACGCTCATCTAGCATTCCGCTTTGTTTGTAGTAATCCATCAAATAAGGGGTGGCAGCATATAAATGGACTTTTGCCCCTGCACAGCTCACACGCTTGCCTTGTTTATCTTGCAGCCATGCCGTTCCGCTAATACTATAACGCCCACCTTGCGCCAACTGACGCGCATACGTTGCGTTATGTGGTGCTTGAATCTGAATGGTGGCACTTTCTTTTACCGCCGCTGCTGACAAAGTACCCGCAGGATAATGGCACGCACCACAACATACCACCACCCCTAACATCGTGCTTAAAACTTGAACACTCATAACCATTTGTTTTCATTTAGTTAAGTGAAGTAATGATTGTATGATTTTTCATACCTCAAGCCTGTTTAAGCCGACAAACGGTTGCTTTTTGAACAAAATGGCAAATAAAAAACGGACTGAAATGGCTTCAGTCCGTTAATCATATCAATCACATCATGATGCTGTCCAAAAATCGCGTGGGGCATCTAAGACAGGTTTAACGATGCCTGTGCGAATGGCAAAATTGCCAAAGCCTTCATTGGCTTCGCGGTGGGCAGCCCAATCGGCTAACCATGTATCAATAATGCTTAAAATTTCAGCTTCAGTAATGTTTTCTTTAAACAAGCGTGGAATCCGCGTACCTTCACGATTACCGCCCACATAGAGGTTATAACGCCCCACTGCTTTACCCACCAAGCCAATTTCGGCAATCATGGCACGACCACA
>JBHADP010000044.1:0-15254 GCA_041855125.1 Neisseria sp.
AATGGAAAAACGGATGATGTTTATTATTTTAACGCTGATTATTGCGGTGGCAGCGTTTAATTTGGTGTCGTCTTTGGTGATGGCGGTAACGGAGAAACAAGCCGATATTGCTATTTTACGCACCTTGGGTTTGGCACCTGCAGGTGTGATGAAAATTTTTATGGTGCAAGGTGCGTTTGCGGGTTTTTTTGGCACCTTAAGCGGTGTGATTTTAGGGGTACTATTGGGCATGAATGTAGGCAAAATAGTGGCATTTTTTGAAGAATTGTTTGGTGTGCATTTGATTAATTCGCAAGTGTATTTTATTGATTATTTGCCCAGCGAAGTGGTGCCAAGTGATGTGGTGTTGATTGCGGTGATTTCGTTGGTATTGGCATTTTTAGCCACTTTATACCCCAGTTGGCGTGCTGCCAAAACGCAACCTGCGGAGGCATTGCGTTATGAATAAGATGATTTTAGAGTGCCGTGATGTGAGCAAAAGTTATAGCGATGGTGCATTAAACGTGCAGGTGTTGAATCATTTGTCGTTTCAAGTGGCAGCAGGACAGAGTGTGAGTATTGTGGGGGCATCGGGGAGCGGTAAATCCACGTTGTTGCATATTTTGGGTGGCTTAGATGAACCCAGCACAGGCACGATTCAATTAATGGGGCAAGATTTAAGCCAACTGAATCAAAAGCAGTTGGGCGAATTGCGTAATCAATACTTGGGTTTTGTTTATCAGTTTCACCATTTATTGCCTGAGTTTTCTGCATTGGAAAATGTGATGATGCCTTTGCTCATCGGCAAAAAGCCTAAAGCAGAAGCCGAAGCACAAGCGGTGGCGATGTTGGAGAAAGTGGGGCTGAACCAAAGAATGTTACACCGACCCAGCGAATTATCAGGGGGAGAACGCCAACGTGCAGCCATTGCTCGCGCTTTGGTAACGCACCCTGCTTGTTTATTGGCAGACGAGCCCACAGGCAATCTTGACCGCAAAAATGCCCAAAATGTATTGGATATGATGTTGGATTTAAAGAATGAATTGGGAACGAGCTTGGTGGTGGTTACCCATGATGATGAATTGGCAGCCCGTTTTGAACGGGTGATGACCATGACCGATGGTTGTTTACAAGACGCTTAAATGTTGAAGCCAACCAAGTTGCTGATGATGAAACAACTTGGTTGGTTTTTTAGATTTAAAATTAGAATGTATATTCTAATTGAGCGCGTACCACATTCACATCTTGTTTACGCTTGCCCACAGTTGTGTTGATTTGTTTGCCATGCAAATAGAAAGCGTTAAACTTCAAGTTTTTATAAGGCACATAGTTAAAGCCAATTTGTGCGCCTTGCACGTTTTTACTGTAATCTTCCACCGAAGAAATACCCGACATCGCACCTACACGGCGTAAGTTAAAGAATACATCGTAAGAATTGCGCGTTTTCCAATCAGATTGATTAAAGCGAACACCTGTAAACACACCATCTTGCGATACTTTTTTGCCTGAACTATCGCGCGTGTCATTGATATTTGAGCGGCTATAAGCTGCCATCCAATACCATTTATCTGCAAATTTGGCATCTACCCCAATTTCACCAAACAGTGCATCTTTGCGTTTTTTATTTTGGCGTACCACATCTTTTAAGCCTGCTACGGTTGCGCCAATTTTCACATTGTCATTAATTGGGAAAACCGATTGAACCGCTACTAAAGGCTCGCGGCGCACTTCTACGCCCCAAGGGTTGTCATTCAAATGCTTGGTTACACGCGCCACAGTAACTTTAGTGGGGATGGCATAATCAAAGAATAATTCACCACCTGTTACTTCATTATCCAATACGCGACCATAAGAAGAAAACGCGCCAAATCGACCCAAACGGGTTTTCACTTTATCGTAAATGGTGCCTTCTAAGAACAACTTGTTCATAGGAATATCATGGTCGCCATTAAATTTACCTGTTTCCAAGTCAATTTGTGGCTCAATTTGTGTTACCACGCGCCAATCTTTTACCAAACGAGCCGAAAACCATAAATCCGCATTCAAATGGCTCACAGAATTGCTTTTTGCATTATCTTGACTGGCATAGTTTGCTGCGGTGTCGCCACTGTCCACGCGGGCGCGAATGGTGCCATTGATTTTTAAACGGTCGCCAAAGAAACGCTCACCGCTTTTGGATTCGGCAGCACGGTCGCTGGTGGCATTCACATAATCGTCTGTGGTAGATAAACCTGCTGCGGTGTTTTCCGCCCACACGGGAGTGGTTAATAAAGTGGCAGCAATCAATGAAAAAATACGTTGAGCGTTCATACTAATTTCCAAACCTTTGATAAGAGTCGCGCAGAATAATAAATTGTCAATGACATCGGTGTCATTTTGGCTCATAAAAAAAGTAAATGTTAACTTCCTTTACGTTTATAAAGCATATTGCGTTAAAGTGTGTCTGTCAATCATGATAATGCAATAAATTGACCTGATTAATTAAAATAATGGGTTTGGGTGTTTGATTAGCTTGAATAAATACTTGAAATTTATATAGTATATTGTTTTTTATTAAGAAATAAATGTTTGTTGGGAAATAGTAACGCTATGGTATTATTGCCACAAGCCTATTTTTTACCCAGCTAACCGATAAATTATTGTAAAGTTAGTGTTTTTGCTTTAGGCGTTTTGTAAAATTACAAAAAAATTTGAGTTATCACAATTTTTATTAAAAAAAATTAATGACACCGATGTCATTTGTGGTATGCTTTTTACCTAGCAAATCATGAAGGGCAGAAATGCGATGGTAACCATTTACGATGTTGCTGCTTATGCAGGGGTGTCGCCGAAAACAGTCAGTCGTGTATTGAATCAAGAAACAACGGTTCGCCCTAAAACTCGTTTAATGGTAGAGCAAGCTATCCAAGAATTGGGTTATATCCCTTCATCGGCAGCGCGAATTATGCGTTCTAATCGGTCGGGTATTATCGGATTGATTACAGGCGCGATTTCACGTTCCACCGATAATTTACGCGCCCATGGTTTGCCTGATATGTTTTTGGTGCAGGGCGCACAACAAGCGGTGGTGCAAAGTGGTAAAACGCTGATGATTGCCGATACCGATAATCGCTTGGAGAATGTTGGGCCGCTTATCAATACATTTATGGCACATCGAGCAGAGGGCATTTTGTATGTGGCTGAAAAGCATCAGGAAGTTGTTTTACCTGCTTGCCCCATTAATTGCCCAGTGGTGTTGTTAAATTGTTTTGACCAAGTGGGTACACCTGCGATTTTGCCTGATGATTATTATGGGCAATATGAGTTGGTTAAGCGGATTATTGCCGCAGGACATCAACGGATTGCATATTTAACTTTGCCTCAACACGTTGTGGCGACACCTTTGCGCGTGGCAGGTTATCGGCAGGCTTTGGAGGAGGCGGGGATTGCGTATCGCCCAGAATGGGTGTTAGAAGGCTACCCCGATGACCACAACAGCAGTCAAGCCTTGTTGCAAGCCATTGAGCAAGTGTTGGCAACACAGCCGCGCCCAACGGTGTTGTGTTGTGGTAATGATGAAATGGCCATGCGTGTATATGGTATGTTGCGCACGCGCCAACTGCGTGTTCCAGAAGATATTTCGGTGGCGGGATATGATAATTATCGCACCATCGCAGAAACATTGTTTCCACCGCTCACCAGCATGGAATTGCCCTACACAGAAATGGGCAAACAAGCGGTAAAAATATTGTTGCAACTGATTGAGCAAGGGTCTTTAGCTAAAGAATTATTTTTAGTGAAAGGTGAAACCATTTGGCGTGAATCGGTTAAACCATTGAATTTTGAATAACCATAAATCATACAAAGCAGTAGAGTAGTTTTTTGAATTGCACATACACCAAGGGCAGGGTTTCGATGATGACTTCACAAAACAGGAGAACAAGCGATGAGAATTGACCATCGTGTGGCGATGACATTACGCCAAATTATGCTGATGAACTTTGGTTTCTTCGGTATTCAATATAGCTTTGGTTTGCAGCAAACTGCGGTAAACCCCATTTATACTTTTTTAGGTGCTGACCCTGGTCAGTTGCCTTTATTGAATATGGCAGGTCCTGTAACAGGCTTGTTGGTGCAACCTCTTATTGGTGCATTATCGGATAGAACGTGGGTAGATGGCTTAGGACGCCGTCGCCCTTATTTTTTAATTGGCGCGATTGGTTGTAGTGTGTGTTTGTTCTTCTATCCACACGTTACAGCGTTATGGATGGCGGTATTGATGTTATGGCTGTTAGACATCAGTAACAACACCGCGATGGAACCTTATCGTGCATTTATTGCAGATACTTTGCCTGAGAGCCAACAAGGTACAGGCTTCTTGATGCAATCGGTGTTTACAGGTTTGGGTATTACTTTGGCAAACGTGTCATTGTGGATTTTCCAACAATTTGATTTCTTCAACCGTGCAACTGAATCGGGCATTCCATTCTGGGTATATGGTTCATTCTATTTAGGTGCGGTGTGTTCGATTGGTTCGATTCTGATTTCAGTTTTCTCCACTAAAGAGCATAAACCTTCTGATGAAGAATTGGCAGCGTTACGCGCGCAACCTAAAGGTTTGGGTGTGGCAGTGAAAGATATTTTCTCTGCGATTAAAGAAATGCCTAAACCTTTGCGTCAGTTGGCTTTGGTGTATTTGTTCCAATGGTATGCTTTGTTTATTTACTGGCAGTTCTCCACTTTAAGCATTGCGAAGTCTGTGCAATGGGCGGAAATTCCTGAAGGTAAAACCGCATTTGATTTGGCTGTGGGCTGGACAGGCTTGGTAAATGGTTGGTATAACATTGTTACTTTTATCTCTGCCTTTGGTTTGATGGCATTGGCGAAAAAATATGCCGCCAAACAAGTTCATGCAGCGTGTTTATCTTTGGCAGCGATTGCGTTGTTGATTTTCCCACATATCAGTAATCAATATTTGTTGTTCATTCCTATGATTGGCTTTGGTATTGCTTGGGCTTCTATTATGGGTGTGCCATTCTTGATTGCGGTAGCAGAAGTGCCTCAAGAACGTTACGGTGTGTATATGGGTATCATTAATATGATGATTGTGATTCCGATGCTGATTGAAACCGTTACTTTCGGTACGATTTATAAATACTTATTAGGCGATAATCCTACCAATGCGATGATGTTTGCAGGCGTATTGTTGGGCTTGGCTGCGGTGTTTACGTTGATGATTCAAACCAGACAACGTGCAGGTGGAGACGAGAAATCTGCTTAATGATTGATGGATATTAAAATAAACCGTTTGGTTAGTCGCCAAACGGTTTGTTTTTTTAAGGGGTGTAGGTTTCTTTTGCTGCACCTAATACCAATGCTTCTGTGCCAATGGGTTCGCTTTGCCATTCGGTTAGAGGGTGTATGCCTGCTTGGCGTTTATATAACACCAAGCCGTAAATGGCAGCCGCATAAGTCCACCAGCGTTTGCCTACCGCTTCAATAAAGTGCCAATTTTCGAGATGGGCTAAAGGTATCCATGGCAGATAAACCATGAATTTTTTTTGTCCAATTGTCCAGCCCATTTTGGTGAGCTGGTATTTGAGCTGCAATACCGACCAGCAGTTTTCACGCTTGGGCAAAATTTGACCATCTAACACGCCTGTATAACCCCAAAGTGAATAGGGATTAAAGCTGGTGAGGATTAATTTGCCCTCAGGTTGTAAAACGCGCCATGCTTCATGTAATACCAGCGTGGGTTCGGTGCAATATTCTAAAAGATGTGGCATCAGTAAAACGTGGATGCTTTCATTTGCCCAAGCCAACGCTTCTGGCTGCATCATCACATCGTGTTCCATTTTGATAACATTTTGATTCGTGGTAATTTGCCACTCAGGTAGGGTCATCTGAACGATTACAGGTGCATAAATTCCCGTTAAGTTTTGTTGGAAAAAGCGGGTTTCATGTGTTTGAGTGTATTGACCCAAGCTCGTTTGGTTCAACCATGAGCTTAAATAATGGTTTGTCATTTTCTTATTTTCCCATGCTTGATGATGCTTTCTATCATACCGCAGTCGTTTTGAGGTAAACAAACACGTTTTTAATCTTACTCAAATTCGCAGTAAATATTTAATCTAATAAACAATTTTACAAATCTTTTGTCTTGACGTATTTGTGTGCATCACGTTACTATCGGAGAATTGATTTTTTTTGTTACTCAGAAAGCTGACACATTATGGCTTCAATTAAAACGATTGTCTTAGCAATGGCAGGCTTATCAGCCTTATCTAGCAACGCACACAGTCAAAATTATGCGCCTAACCAAGTGGGCATGGCGATGATGCGCTTGAA
Organism: Neisseria sp.; assembly: GCA_041855125.1. GTDB lineage: Bacteria > Pseudomonadota > Gammaproteobacteria > Burkholderiales > Neisseriaceae > Neisseria. Next base: position 6,307 of record JBHADP010000044.1, read on the forward strand.
TGCTTCACATGTGGATATTCAACAGCAACAAGCTAAATTTGCCCAAGGTAGCGTATGGAATCAATTACGCAGCGAATTCCGTATGGCGGAGGTGAATCCTGAATTGGTACGCCGCCATGAAATGAAGTTTGCAGCAGGCAGCGCGTATTTCAACCGCACCATAGACCGCAGCAAACCTTATATGTATCACATCACTAAGGAAGTGGCGAAACGCAATATGCCTGCGGAAATTGCGCTATTGCCGTTTATTGAAAGTGCTTATGTAACAAAGGCAAAATCGCATGTAGGGGCATCGGGTTTATGGCAATTTATGCCTGCAACAGGTCGCCATTATGGTTTGGAGCAAACACCTTTATATGATGGTCGTCATGATGTGTATGCTTCTACCAATGCGGCTTTGAATTATTTGGAATATTTGCATGGTTTGTTTGGCGATTGGTCGCTGGCATTGGCTGCGTATAACTGGGGTGAGGGCAATGTGGGTCGTGCGATTAACCGCGCCCGCGCTCAAGGCTTAACGCCTACTTATGAAAACTTGCGTATGCCTGCTGAAACACGCAATTATGTGCCTAAATTATTGGCAGTACGCAATATTGTGAATAATCCGCAATATTTTGGCATGAATTTGGCGGAAATTGATAACAAGCCACATTTTAAAGCGGTTAGTCTTGACCAACCGATTGATGTGAGTGCGGTAGCACGTTTGGCACAAATCAATGAAAGTGAATTTTTGGCGTTAAACCCTGCGTTTAAAGTGCCTGTTTATATTCCTAAAGCCAATCGTAAAATGCTGTTGCCTGCTCATGCGGCAGCAACTTTTGAGCGTAACTATAATAAAGCCGATAAAGCCAGCTTGTTGTCTTGGGACGTTTATACGCCTTATGTGAGTACGTCTGTTGCCAGTATTGCGGCTGAAACAGGCATGAGTGTGGCAGAATTGAAGAGCTTAAACGGTATGCGTGATAACCGCGTATCGGCAGGGCGCAGCGTGTTGGTAGCGAAAAACAGCTTTGGTAAGGGTAATGTGGCGGCGAATCAGTTTGCCAGCATCGATGCCGATACCAATCCTCATGACAATAAATTGCAAGTTGTGCCTGATATGGGACAAGGTGTCAGCAATGTAGCCATCGCTCAAGCGATGCCACAACGTGTTGAAGAGCCTGCTCGCATTGTGGTTGCACAAGCTAAAGCGCCTGAAGTTGCCCCGGTTGTGGTGGCAAAAGAAAAAGCGGCACCTGCTTTAACCCCTACGGTGAACATTGTTACCACGCCCAATACGCCTGTAACCACTTTGGCAACTAAAGAGCCTTTGCCTTTACCAATTAATACAGTAGAAAATCAAAAAGTGGAGATACCGCCTTTGGCACAGGCTTTAGTTGCACCTGAAGCCAGTAAGCCTGTGGCAGAGACCATTGCGATTAAAGAACCCTTACCTTTACCTACGCAAACGGCTGCCGTAGCTAAGCCTGCGGCGAGTGGTGCAGAAACCGTCAGTGATGATGTGTTGTTTGCTTTGATTCAAGACACCAGCTTACAAGCCAGCGCGGCTGAATCGGTAAAACAAGCCTTGGCGGAAGAAGAAGCAAAAGAAGCGGCTGCTCAAGCTCGTGCAGCAAAATTAGCAGAAGCCCGCGCGAAACAGCAACAACGTACAGAAGCCCGTTTGGCACGCGCTCAAGCGCAAGCACAACAAGTTGCTACTGCTAAAGCTGCTCCAAGCGCATCAGGTACGCATCGTGTGGATTCAGGCGATACTTTGTTTAATATTGCCCAACGTTACAACATCAGCGTAGCGGATTTGGTAACTGCCAACAATATTCAAGGTAACAGCATTCGCAAAGGACAAGTATTAAAAGTGGCTGCTGTTAAAGCGAAAGCCAAAACCAATGCAGCAGCTCACACCAAAACGGTTGCCAACAATAGCAGCAATAAAGCAGCCAATGTGAAATCGGTGTCTTATACTGTGCGTAAAGGCGATACCTTGAATGATATTGCCCGCCGTTTTAATATGGATGTGAAAGAAGTACGCCGTTTAAACAATAACAGCAGTGTGGTTCGCCCAGGACAAAATATTAAGTTAATGGGCAGCTAATTGGATTCGCTACAAGGAACGGTTTATCGCCGTTCCTTTTTTGTGAACAAATGCTCAAAATCATTCTATAATGCAGTCTTCTTTTTTAACTTTTGCTCAATAGCGAGGCGACTATGGCACAAATTGCAAGTGATATTTTTAAGGCATACGATATTCGTGGTATCGTGGACAAAACCTTAACCAATGAGGCGGCTTATTTGATTGGTCGTGCGATTGCGGCACGCGCCATCAAGGCAGGTGTCAATAGAATTGCAGTCGGACGTGATGGTCGTTTGAGCGGTCCTGTGCTGATTGAAAACCTGATTCGTGGTTTTACCGATAGTGGCATGAATGTGGTTAATGTGGGCATGGTGGCAACGCCTATGCTGTATTTTGCTGCGATTCAAGAATGTGAAGGCAGTGGCGTGATGATTACCGGCAGCCACAATCCACCTGATTACAATGGTTTTAAAATGATGTTGGCAGGTGGCACCTTAGCAGGTGAGGCGATTCAAGAATTATTGGCAGCCATTCAAAATGATGAATTTGTTGATGGACAAGGCAGCGTGGTAGAGCAAGATATTGCGGCTGCGTATCAAGCTGCCATCACCAATCATATTCAATTAGCACGTCCGATGAATATTGTGATTGATGCGGGCAACGGTGTAGCAGGTGCGTATGCAGGCGATTTATACCGTGCTTTGGGTTGCCAAGTAACAGAATTGTTCTGTGATGTAGATGGTAATTTCCCCAATCACCACCCCGACCCTGCAAAACCTAAGAATCTGCAAGATGTGATTCAGGCTTTGCAAAACAGTGATGCGGAAATTGGTTTGGCGTTTGATGGCGATGGCGACCGTTTGGGCGTGGTAACCAAAGAAGGCAATATTATTTATCCTGACCGTCAATTAATGCTGTTTGCTCAAGATGTGTTGAGCCGCAATGCAGGGGCAAAAGTGATTTTTGATGTGAAATCAACTCGTTTATTAACGCCTTGGATTCGTGAGCATGGTGGCGAACCTGTTATGGAAAAAACAGGGCATAGTTTTATTAAGGCTTCTATGAAAGCCAATGGTGCGCTGTTGGCTGGCGAGATGAGCGGTCATACTTTCTTTAAAGAGCGTTGGTTTGGCTTTGATGATGGTATGTATGCGGGTTGTCGTATGTTGGAGATTTTATCTCGCAGCGATAATCCTTCGGCGGTGTTAAATGCGTTGCCACAAAGCACGTCAACACCTGAATTGAATATTGATTTGCCTGAAGGGGTAAATGGTCATCAGGTGATTGCAGAATTGGCTCAAACGGCTCAATTTGAGGGCGCAACGGAAATCATCACGATTGATGGTTTGCGTGTGGAATTTGCGGATGGCTTTGGTTTGATGCGCGCTTCTAATACCACGCCTGTGTTGGTATTGCGTTTTGAGGCGGATAATGAAGCGGCGATTGAGCGAATTCAAAATCAGTTTAAAGCCCTGATTGAAAGCCATCCTGCTTTGCATTGGTCGGTATAATTGTTGGCTGAAGAATAAAGTCGCTTGCCTAGGGAGGCAGGCGGCTTTTCTGTTGGTAAAGAGTATGAATGATTTAATTGAAGCGTATCGTCATATTTTATTAGATTTGCAACAGCAAGCACCTAAGATTGTAGATGACCAATATTCAGGTGTTTTTTTAACAGAAGCCTTAGCCGCTTATGATACGGCACCGCTTAAAGTGATGGTGGTGGGGCGTGAAACGGCGGGCTGGATGGGGAAAAACTGCCCTCAAGGTCATTTAACTTTGCAATCTATTTTGCAAGCGCATGATATGGATAGCATTATTATGTCATCATTGGCGCGGTATCGTGAGCATGTTAAGTGGGGTACGCGCCGCAGTAAATTTAAACAATTTTATTTTTATGTTGCCCAATCATTGCGTTTGCCCGCAGATGCGCTCATTTATGCCAATTTTTTTGCATGGGACTTTAAACGAGGCGACCCCAGAAAATATCGCAAGAAACGCAAAGCAGAAATTCAGATGATTCAAGATTACTCTATCAAATTGTTGGCTGCTCAGATTCAATATTATCAACCGCAAATCATTATTTTTGCCACAGGTCAATCCGTAGATGGTTTGATTCGGCGTTTGAGCCAATGTTTCACAAACCATGTTCTATTAACGCAAAAGCATTCGCCTGAGTTGTGGGCATTTTCTGCATGGGGTGCGAAATGTTGCCGCATTACCCATCCCAGACGTTTACGCAAGCATACTAAAAAACAGTGGCTTGATTGGCTTCAGAATGCTTGTTTAAATGACAAACAATAAGGAATCATCATGTTTCAACACGCAGGACGACATATAAAGCGTCGCCCTACGTGTTGCCCTGAAACAGAAGGGGTTACGCCCCTCCTGTTTGAATTATCCGCCATCAATGGTGGGGTTTCAATCGAAAAGGAAATTTGATGAAAAACAGCAAACAGATTTTATTAGGTATCAGCGGTGGTATTGCAGCATATAAGGCGTGTGAACTGGTGCGTTTATTCAAAAAACAGGGGCATTCGGTTACGGTGGCGATGAGCCAAGCTGCCAGTGAATTTGTTTCCCCTTTAACATTTCAGGCATTAAGTGGCAATCCTGTGTTGATAGAAACGCATGAGGGGGAAAGTGGTGGCAATGGTATGGCACATATTAATTTAACCCGCCAAGCCGATGTGTTTTTGATTGCACCTGCCACAGCAAATACTTTGGCAAAAATCGCGCAAGGGATTGCGGATAATTTATTGACCAATTTAGCGGCGGCGCGTAAATGCCCATTGGTGGTTGCACCCGCGATGAATGTGGAAATGTGGTGGAATCCTGCTAATCAGCGCAACATTGCTCAATTACAAGCCGATGGGGTAACGGTGTTGCAGCCTAATGTGGGGGAACAAGCCTGTGGTGAAGTGGGCGTGGGGCGTATGTTGGAGGCGGCAGAGTTGGTAGAACTGTTGCCTGATATATGGGCAACAAAGTCTTTGCAAGGCAAAAAAGTGCTGATTACCGCAGGCGCGACTTTTGAAGCCATCGACCCTGTGCGCGGCATTACCAATATTTCAAGCGGACAAATGGGCATGGCGTTGGCGCGGGCGTGTCGTGCGGCAGGTGCGGAAGTGAGTTTAATCTATGGGCAAGTGCAAACGGCTTTGCCGATTGGGTTGGCTCATATGGAACAAGCAATCAGCGCGGAAGCCATGTATCAAGCGGTGATGCGGCAAATTGCTGAACAAGATGTGTTTATCTCGGTGGCGGCAGTGGCGGATTATAAAGTCAGCAATCGCAGTTGCCAAAAATTGAAAAAAGAGGCAGCAGGTACACCCCCCATCATTGAATTAACAGAAAATCCCGATATTTTGGCATCGGTTGCCAAACTGCCAAAACCGCCATTTTGCGTGGGTTTTGCGGCAGAAAGTGAGCATATTTTAGAATATGCCCGCGCCAAGCGTTTACGCAAAGGCGTGCCTTTATTGGTGGCAAATGATGTATCGGTGGCGATGGGTAAACCAACAAATCAAATTATTTTGCTAGATGACCAACAAGAAACAGTGTTGCCTGAAACCGATAAAGCCGAAGCCGCGCAAGCCATAGTGCAGCGTTTGGCAGAATTATTGCCAAAGTAAGTTAATTGCCAAGCAGGGATTAGCCGAAAGTAGAATTTTCGGCTAAAATAGCCTGTTATTTCCATTCATTTTTGTGCCTTGTGATACAGTAAAACAAGGCTATCTACCCATTCTCAATATTAACGAGCCAATATGTCTGACTCAATGAAAAACATCCGAAATTTCTCTATTATTGCCCATATCGACCATGGAAAATCCACACTTGCCGACCGCTTTATTCAATATTGTGGTGGTTTAGAAAACCGCGAAATGAGTTCGCAAGTGTTGGATTCTATGGATATTGAAAAAGAACGTGGCATTACGATTAAAGCGCAAACGGCTGCCTTAAACTATAAAGCCCGCAATGGCGAAACCTATCAATTAAACTTAATCGACACCCCCGGACACGTTGACTTTTCTTATGAAGTTTCACGTTCATTGTCTGCGTGTGAGGGTGCATTGTTGGTGGTAGACGCCTCTCAAGGTGTGGAAGCGCAAACCGTTGCCAACTGTTATACCGCGATTGATTTGGGCGTGGAAGTGGTGCCTGTGTTAAATAAAATTGACTTGCCCGCCGCCGACCCCGACCGTGTTTCGCAAGAAATTGAAGATATTATTGGCATTGATGCGGTGGGCGCGGTAACGTGTTCGGCAAAAAGCGGTTTGGGCGTAGAAGATGTGTTGGAAGAAATTGTGGCAAAAATTCCTGCACCTGTGGGCGATGTTGACGCACCCTTACAAGCCATGATTATTGATTCGTGGTTTGATAATTATGTGGGCGTGGTGATGTTGATTCGGGTAAAAAACGGCACGATTAAGTTGAAAGACAAAGTGCGTTTTATGTCCACCAAAGCCGAATCGCAAGTGGAGCAATTAGGTGTGTTTACGCCTAAATCGGTGAATCGCGCAGAATTGCGCGCAGGGGAAGTGGGCTTTTTGATTACGGGTGTGAAAGAGCTGGGGCAAGCTAAAGTGGGCGATACGGTTACTTTAGTGCAAAACCCTGCCAGCGAGCCATTAGCAGGATTTAAAGAAGTTCAAAGCCAAGTATTTGCAGGTTTGTACCCCGTAGAAAGCCATGATTATGAAGCCTTGCGCGATGCGTTGGAAAAATTGCAGCTAAACGATGCGTCTTTGAAATTTGAACCCGAAGTGTCGCAAGCATTAGGCTTTGGTTTCCGTTGTGGCTTTTTGGGTTTGTTGCATTTGGAAATTGTGCAAGAGCGTTTAGAGCGTGAATTTGATATGGACTTGATTACCACCGCGCCTACGGTGGTTTATGAAGTGATTATGAAAAATGGTGAGAAAATTGAAGTAGAAAACCCTTCAAAATTGCCCGATATTAGCAGCATCGACACCATTTTAGAACCGATTATTACTGCAACGATTTTGGTGCCACAAGATTATGTGGGCAATGTGATGACTTTGTGCAACCAAAAACGCGGCGTGCAACGCAATATGCAGTATTTGGGTCGCCAAGTGATGCTCACTTATGATTTGCCCATGAATGAGGTGGTGATGGATTTCTTTGATAAATTGAAATCCACTTCACGCGGTTATGCTTCGCTGGATTATCATTTTAAAGAGTTTCAGCCTTCTGATTTGATTAAGCTGGATATTATGGTGAATGGCGAGAAAGTGGACGCTTTGAGCTTGATTGTGCATCGACAAAATTCGGTGCATCGTGGGCGTGAGTTGGCAGCAAAAATGCGCGAATTGATTCCGCGCCAAATGTTTGATATTGCGGTGCAGGCTTCGATTGGCAGCCAAATTATTGCGCGTGAAAACGTGAAAGCCTTGCGTAAAAACGTTTTGGCAAAATGCTATGGTGGCGATATTACGCGCAAGAAAAAATTGTTGGAAAAACAAAAAGCAGGTAAACGCCGCATGAAGCAAGTGGGCAATGTGGAAATTCCGCAATCAGCGTTTTTGGCGATTTTGCAAGTGGGGGATAAGTGATGGGCGAGAATTTTGTTCTAGCCGCTCTGGTTGTATTGATTGCAGGTGCAGTTTTATTGTTTAAAAGCAATAAACAGCGCGAAGAAAATGGCGAATGGAGTGGTGGCTTGCAATGGGGCTATTTGCTGATGATGGTGGGCGTGTTTGGCATATTGTCAAGCATGATGAGCTTCACAGCGGTGCTGCTGGTGTTTGTGTTGTTTACGGGTGCGGTGTGGGTTTGGCGCAAACTGTATGACAAGCAACAGCGTTTGCTTCATGCTGCCGATGGGGTAGCTGCGGTTAAAGACGGCAATCATTTTCGCGATTATATGAGCGGATTTTTTCCGATTATTTTAGTGGTGTTTGTGTTGCGGACCTTTGTGGCAGAGCCTTTCCAAATTCCTTCTAGTTCAATGCGCCCTGGTTTGGTGGTGGGCGACTTTATTTTGGTGAATAAATTTTCTTATGGTATTCGCACGCCCATTATCAATAATGTGTTGTTTAATACAGGCACGGTAGAGCGTGGCGACGTGGTAGTGTTTAGTTATCCTGAAAACCCTAGCGTGAGCTATATTAAACGCGCGGTGGGCGTGGCAGGCGATGTGGTGGAGTATAAAAATAAGGTTTTAACCATTAATGGTGAAACCATTGCTGAAGTGAACAAAGGCACACAAGGTTATTTGGAAAATACACCTCAATATGGTTTGGTTGAGATTCAAGCCGAAACGTTTCAAGAAAAAATCGGCAATCATCAATTTGATGTGTTAAAAATAGCGGGACAGCCTTCGTTTATTCCGCAAGGTGTGCGTGCTAATTTTGCTTATCGCAATTATTGTGAATATGCGGAAGATGGTTCGGCATTTACTTGCCGTGTTCCCGAAGGGCATTATTTTATGATGGGCGACAACCGCGATAACAGTGAAGATTCACGTTATTGGGGTTTTGTCGATGATAAGCTGATTGTGGGTAAAGCCTTTTTGATTTGGATGAACTTTGGCAATATGAGCCGTATTGGTACGTCTATTCAGTAAGTGAGAGATGCGCCTTAGGGCGCATTTTTTAAGGATAAATTGTGTCGAAATTTCAATTAGATAAATCGTTTTCACAGCCTGAACGGGTGTTGTTAGTGGGTGTGATGCTGGCAGCAGACTTTTCGGGTGCGAATGAAATCCGTGAACGCTCGTTTCAAGCGGCATTGGCAGAGGCGGCAGAATTGGTGCTGGCGGCAGGCGGGGAATTGGTGCAAACCGAAACCGCCAAGCGTGAACGCGCACACAGCGCGTTATTTGTTGGAACGGGCAAGGCTGATGAATTGGCAGCCATTG
>JBHADP010000045.1:0-5403 GCA_041855125.1 Neisseria sp.
AGCGGAATGTCATTATCAAAATCTTATATGTTTCAAGCAAACGAGATTATAACCGTTTAGACAGCCTTGTTTTTATTTCAACGAATCTAAAAATGCCGCTACTAATTCTTGTAGGTTTGAAAACGTGCCATATCGTTTCAATTTCTTCAGTAGATATAAAAAAACCGTTCACAATATTTTGTGAACGGTTAGATGAAAACAACGGTGGTTTAGCCTTCAATTTTCACTTCAACACGGCGACCTTCAGCATTCGCACCTTGTGCACCTGTGGTGCTTTCAGGTTTACGCAATTCGATGTTTTCGATTTTCACGCCTTGTTTTACCAAGAAGGTTTGTACTGCTTCAGCACGGCGTTTAGACAAAGCTGCATTGGCAGCCGCATTACCTGTGCTATCAGTAAAACCACTTACCACTAATTTTTTGCCTTCTTTACCTGCAGCCACTAAATCCACAGCCACTTCCGCCGCATTGGCAGCCAAGTCATTTTTACCTGTGGCAAAGTAGAATTTCACAATACCATTTTCTACTGTGGCATGAGCAGTATCGGCAGCAGGAGTAGCAGCAGAAGCGGTTGCTGATGCTGCCACAGCCGAAGCAGCAGCGGCAGGCGCAGAAGCTGCAACAGGTTCAGAAGCCGCTGCGCTGGCAGCAGCAGGTTGTGCTGCAGGGGTTGCTGCCGCAGAAGCCGCCACTTTACCGCCAATCAAGTTTTCAGTATCACTTGGCAAGGCTTTACCGTCTTTGTGTGATAAACCCCAAACATAAGAAGTTAAGATATGCAGTTTATCTTTATCTAAGAAGGTATTCCAAGCAGGCATTTGGTTATTGCGACCATTGGTGATGGTTTCAATAATGGCTTTTTGTGAACCGCCCCATAACCACACATCATCGGTTAAGTTTGGACCTAAGCCTTGTACACCTTGACCTTTATCGCCGTGGCAAGTAAAGCAGTTAGCAGGGCCTCCATGGAACAATGCTTTACCGCGCTCGGCACGCGATTCATCATATTGCTCTTTAGGTTTAGACAACGACATTACATAATGTGCCACGTCTTTTACGCGCTCTTCACCCAATACAGGACCCCAAGCCGCCATCACACCCACGCGACCTTTTGCAATGGTTTCGTGGATTTTTTCAGGTGTACCACCAAATAACCAGTCTTTGTCGGTTAAGTTGGGGAAACCGCGTGAACCTTGCGCATCTGAGCCATGGCATTGGATACAGTAGGTGTCAAACAGGTTTTTACCAATGCGTTGTGCTTGTGGGTCTTTTGCCACTTGCTCAACAGGCATTTGACCAAACTTGGCATACACAGGACCATAGGTATCTTGTGCTGCTTTAACTTCGGTTTCATATTGCCCCTTACTGGTCCAACCTAAAAAGCCTTTATAATCGCCCAAACCAGGGTAAGCGAATAAATAGCCAATGCCAAAGAACATGGTCAGCAAGAATAAATAGAACCACCAACGCGGTAAGGGATTGTTATATTCTTCAATGCCGTCCCATGAATGACCCATGGTTTTAACATCTTCGCCTTTTGGCGGCGCTTTAACCTTGTTTTGCGACAACAGCAGCCAAAATAGCCCGATAAAACTCAGCACTACTATGGCAATAATGTAGTAGCTCCAAAAGCCACTGGTAAATTGTGAAGTTGTGTTCATTCTTTCGCTCCGTGACCACGGTAGTTATCGGGCGGCGTTGTCGTGTGGTGTGTCATCGTCTTCCACAATGCTGCGCGAGGCTTCATCGTAGTTGGTTTTATTGCGTTTATTCAACACGATATACAACACCAATACAAAACTCACAAACACCAATACGGTGAACAAACTGCGCGCCCAATTTACATCCATGATATTACCTTACGTTTTTCAATGCCAAACCCAAACCTTGCAGGTAGGCGATTACCGCATCCATTTCCGATTTGTTTTTCAACTCTTCGGCGGCTTTGGCAAAGTCTTCATCAGTATAAGGTGTGCCGATTGCGCGCAAACCTTCCATATGGCGAATCACTTGGTCGGCGTCTACTTTATTGCGAGCCAACCAAGGGAAAGCAGGCATATTAGATTCAGGCACAACATCACGCGGATTCAATAAGTGCAAACGATGCCATTCATCAGAATAACGACCGCCTACACGCGCCAAGTCTGGACCTGTGCGTTTAGAACCCCATTGGAAAGGATGGTCGTACACAGATTCACCGCCCACAGAGTAATGACCATAACGCTCGGTTTCTGCACGGAAAGGACGAATCATTTGTGAGTGGCAGTTATAACAACCCTCACGCACAAAAACATCACGTCCTGCCACTTGTAAAGCCGTATAAGGTTTCACGCCAGGGGTCGGTTCAGTTACCGCTTTGGTAAAAAACAGCGGCACAATCTCAATTAAAAGACCTACACTGATTACCAAGAAGGTAAACACAATCAGGAAGCCAACTTTTTCTTCAGCTAATTGTTGTAATTTCATTTTGGTAGCCTATCTTTCTTTTTTAGTGGTGTTGAGCCTGTGATACAGCAGGAATTTCTGCATCAACTGGTTTGCCACTGGTTACGGTACGGAAGACATTGTATGCCATAAGAATCATACCGCTCAGGTAAAGCAGACCACCTGTAAAACGAATCGCATAGAATGGCATGCTGGCTTTCACTGACTCTACGAAAGAGTAAGTTAATGTACCATCGTCATTCAATGCACCCCACATCAAACCTTGCATCACACCTGAAATCCACATAGAAGCGATGTATAACACCACGCCAATAGTAGCAATCCAGAAGTGAGCATCAATCAATTTGATGCTATACATTTCTTTGCGACCAAATAAACGGGGAATCAAATAATAAATCGCACCAATGGTTACAAAGCCTACCCAGCCCAATGCACCTGAGTGAACGTGTCCCACCGTCCAGTCGGTGTAGTGGCTCAAAGCGTTTACCGTTTTAATTGACATCATCGGACCTTCAAAAGTAGACATACCATAGAAGGACAGTGATACCACTAAGAATTTTAAGATAGGATCGGTACGCAATTTATGCCATGCGCCAGACAAGGTCATGATACCGTTAATCATACCACCCCAAGAAGGTGCAAACAGAATCAATGACAACACCATGCCCAAAGATTGAGTCCAGTCGGGCAAAGCGGTGTAGTGTAAGTGGTGAGGACCTGCCCACATATAGGTGAAAATCAACGCCCAGAAGTGCACCACTGATAAGCGATAAGAATAAACAGGACGACCTGCTTGTTTGGGAACGAAGTAGTACATCATACCCAAGAAGGCGGCGGTTAAGAAGAAGCCTACAGCGTTATGACCGTACCACCATTGCACCATGGCATCAATCGCACCTGAATACACAGAATAAGACTTCATCGCACCCACAGGAATCGCAATGCTGTTTACAATATGCAACAGCGCAACCGCCAAAATAAATGCACCATAGAACCAGTTTGCCACATAAATATGCTTCACTTTACGGGTTGCAATCGTGCCAAAGAACACAATCGCATAAATCACCCAAACCACAGTAATCAGAATATCAACCGGCCATTCTAATTCAGCATATTCTTTACCTGAAGTGAAACCTAAAGGCAAAGTAATAACAGCAGCCACAATCACCAACTGCCAACCCCAGAAGGTAATAGCAGGCAGGATATTGCCACCAAATAAGCGCACATTACAGGTACGCTGTACCACATAATACGATGTGGCAAATAAACCGCAACCGCCAAAGGCGAAAATCACGGCATTAGTGTGCAAAGGACGAAGGCGGCCGAAGTGGAACCACGGACCAATTTCGGTTAGGTTGAGCTGGGGCAAAAATAACTGAGCGGCGGCAATGACACCGACCAGCATACCCACAATGCCCCAAACTACAGTCATGATGGCGAATTGGCGCACCACCTTGTAGTTATAAGTTTGCGTTTCCATGAAGGTCTCCATTAAACATGGTGTAACATCTATCGGTTGCTTACTTCTAGCCGCCTGAAACAGCCGAAGAAACTTGCCGATTTTTCTTAATTTAACACCGCCCACCAAAGTGACAACCAAAGTAGGCAGAATCTTAACCACAGCATTTTAAATCAAAACCACCGCCATACCAAGCCAAATTGGTATAAAACGGTAACTTTTACGCGGATAATAAGTTGCTTTCAGGCAAGTTTTGTAAGAGTATAGATTTTACATTCCCCCTTACTTGACGCATATCAAGCAATGCCATAAATGCTAAACATTTCTTAACATATTGAGTTTTTTATGTTGCGCTATACACTACAACCCGTTACACACAGCCACGAATGGCATATCACTCTGTCCTTCCTGCATACCGACCCTGGCCCTGTGGTGTTACGTTTACCCAACTGGGTACCGGGAAGCTACATGATTCGCGACTTTGCTCGCCATATCGTTCAAATCAGTGCCGAATGTAACGGTCGCCCTGCCCCCTTGGCACAAACCGCCAAAAACACTTGGCAATCTCAACCCATCGCAGGCAACTGGATTATTCGCTATACCGTCTATGCTTACGACTTATCCGTTCGTGCCTCCTATCTCACCAACGAACGCGGCTTTTTTGATGGCGCATGCCTATTTCTCGCCGTGGGTGGGCGCGAAACCGAACGCCATATCCTTGACTTTGCCCACCTACCCACCGATTGGCAAATCGCCACCACCCTCCCCACCCATGATGAACAACCCAATCGCTTTCAAGCACCCACCTATCTCGATTTAATCGACCACCCTGTTGAACTGGGCAAATTTGAAACCCTCAGCTTTACTGCCGCAGGCATTCCCCATCGCATCGTATTAAGCGGACACTATGCCGATTTCGACCGCCATCGCTTGTGCCACGACATCCAAAAAATTTGCGAAACCGAGCTTGCCATGTTCCCCTTACCTGCTCCATTTCACGAATACCTATTTTTACTCTATGTGGGCGACAACATCTATGGCGGTTTAGAACATCTCAACAGCACCGCCCTCCATACCGACCGCAAATGCTTACCACCGCGCAACATGAGCATGAATGTTGCCAATGACGACTACACCCAACTGCTTGCCTTATGCGCCCACGAATACTTCCACGCATGGAACATCAAATCCATCAAACCCGCAGCTTTCACCCCCTATCGCCTCGACCGCGAAAACTACACCGAACAACTTTGGGCATTTGAAGGCATCACCTCCTATTATGACGACTTAATACTGGTACGCAGTGGCGTAATTAGCCCACAAGCCTATCTCAACCTACTTGCCAAAAACCTCACTCGCGTACAACAAGGCGCAGGGCGCACCAAACAAACCCTTGCCGAATCCAGCTTTGCCGCATGGCACAAATATTACAAACAAGACGAAAACAGCCCCAATGCCATCGTCAGCTATTACCAAAAAGGCGCATTGGCAGCCTTGTG
>JBHADP010000046.1:0-19904 GCA_041855125.1 Neisseria sp.
ATCGCTTGCCAAACAAGCAATGCCCACCGACATATCGTCTAAACGCCCTGCCGCATTGATGCGCGGCCCTAAGGCAAACCCCATATCAAAAGGCTGTGCTTTACGCCAATCGCGTTTGGCAACGTCAAATAAAGCGCGAATGCCCGCCCGCATTTTACCTGCGCGTATCCGTTTTAAACCTTGGGCAACTAAAATGCGGTTGTTGTGGTCAAGTGTAACCACGTCTGCCACCGTGCCTAATGCCACTAAGTCTAACAAGCTGGCAAGATTGGGTTCGGGACGGTTGGCATGGAAATAGTGTCGTTGGCGCAATTCTGCCCGCAATGCCATCAACACATAAAAAATCACGCCCACCCCTGCCAAGTGTTTACTGGGAAACGGGCAATCTGGTTGATTGGGATTCACCACAATGCAATCAGGCAAAGCGCGTGCCGATAAATGATGGTCGGTAACAATCACTTCCATGCCCAATTCTTGCGCCCGTGCCACGCCTGCCAAACCTGAAATACCGCTGTCCACTGTTACCAATAAATCTGTTCCTCGCTCGGCTGCCAATTCTGCCAACACGGGCGTTAAGTCATAACCATGTTCAAAGCGATTGGGCACTAAAAAATCCACTCTGCCGCCCATGCTTTGCAAGCCTTTCATGCCAACGGTGCAGGCGGTAGCGCCATCGGCATCGTAGTCTGCCACAATTAAAATGCGTTCTTGCCGTTCAATGGCATCGGCTAAACGTGCCGCAGCAAGGGTGCAGTTTTTTAATTGGGTAAACGGGATAAGGTGTTGCAAAGCATCTTGTAATTCATCAGGCGATGCTACGGCGCGTGCAGCATATAAACGCGCCAATAAAGGCGAAGCCCCTGCTTGAATTAAGTGTTCACAGGTTTGGGGGTCGTAAGGGCGGATTTGAATTTTGGCAGACATGGTTTCTATTATGACACAAGCGGTTCGGGCAATTTTAAGAAGTGGTCGCGGTAATAACGCATTTCGTCTATGCTTTCTAAAATGTCGTCTAAGGCTTGATGGGCGCCTTTTTTAACCACGCCTTTATACACGACAGGATGCCAACGGCGCGCCAATTCTTTTAAGGTGGAAACATCTAAATTGCGATAGTGAAAATAGGCTTCCAAACGCGGCATATAGCGCACCATAAAACGGCGGTCTTGATGCACGCTGTTGCCACACATGGGAGTGGCGCGTTCGGGTATCCATTGTTTCATGAAGGCTAATAATTGTTGTTCTACTTCGGCTTCGGTGTAGTGGGATTCGCGCACTTTTTGTGTTAAACCTGTGCGGTTGTGGGTGCTGGTGTTCCATTCGTCCATGCCGTTTAACACTTCATCGCTTTGATGAATCACATACACTTCCGACTGCGCCAACACGTTCAAATCTTTATCGGTAATAATCATCGCCACTTCAATAATACGATCGTGTTCGGGATTTAAACCCGTCATCTCCATATCCAGCCAACATAAATTGCTTGCGTGTTTCATAAGCGTTTCTTTCGCGCAAAAGGGTTATTATATCGCTAATCCCATTTAAAATAAGCACAAGGCGGTGAGCCGCAAACAGCATGGGAAGCGCAACAAGGTGAGCCCACACAGCCCTATTAGTTTTCCATTGCCAATACGCTCAAACCTGCTAAATTGGCAAAACCTTCATCACGCACAATTTGGCAAAAGTTGTCTAAATAGGTTTTATTGGTATCTTCGGCACGCATAGCAGCATACAATTCACTTTGTAAACCCGCCTCGGTAATGGGGCGCGAAATCACATAGTGTTTTTCTAAATACGGCATCACCGTCCAATAAGGCAATGCGGCAATGCCGCGTTTGCTGGCAACCAACTGAATAATGGCAATGGTTAATTCACTGTGGCGACGCGCAGGATTAATGCCTTGTGGCAACAGGATTTTGCGTAATAAGTCCAACATATCATCGGGAACAGGATAGGTAATCAAGGTTTCATGGGCAAAATCTTCCGCTTGCCAAATGGCTTTGTCGGCTAAAGGGTGGTCGGGCGCACAAATGCCCACCATTTCATAAGCAAACAAAGGCTGATAGGCAATTCCTGTTTGCGGCACGGCTTCCGACACAATCGCCAAATCTGCCCGATGTTGCAACAATAAGCCAACAGGGTCGGCCTGAAACCCCGACACAATATCCAATTCCACTTGTGGCCATAATGGGCGAAACTGCCCCATGGCAGGCATCAACCAATCAAAACATGTATGGCATTCCACCGCCAAACGCAATTCGCCTGCTTCGCCTTCAATGATTTGTGCCAAATCGCGTTCTGCTGCCGCCACACGCGGTAACAATTCATACGCTAATTGCAATAAACGCTCGCCTGCGTGTGTAAAACGCACAGGGCTAGACTTACGCTCAAATAACGGCGTGCCATAATGGCTTTCTAATGCCCGAATTTGATGCGACAACGCCGATTGCGTGAGAAACACCCGTTTGGCAGCCAACGACACGCTGCCCGTTTCTTCAATCGCCAATAAAGTACGCAAATAACGCAGTTCAATCATGGATTCCATAGGCTAGACTTGCTCAAAATTTAATCATCAAACCAATAATATTAAAATAATTCATATTCATCATGCAAATTTATCATAAATTTTGTGTACTCATAAATCATTCATGTATTCATGCTAAATATATGAATAATATTCATACTATCATGTAAATAACTCGTTTGCCCCCTAGACAAAAACACGGCAAGATAGCACCATTCGTTTTCCTGTTTCTAATCCCCTTAATTTGAGGAATATTGTTATGAACACATTTCATCTTTCAGGCTATCCGCGCATTGGTGCGAAACGCGAACTGAAATTTGCGGTTGAAGCCTTTTGGAAAGGCGCAAAAAGCGAAGCTGAATTACAAGAAGTCGCGGCTGAAATTCGCCGCTTAAACTGGGCAACCCAAAAAGCAGCGGGTGCAGATTTATTGCCTGTGGGCGATTTTTCATTCTACGACCACGTTTTAGATTTATTATGCACTTTAGGCGCGATTCCTAAACGCTTTGGCTTTGACCCTGCCAACTTAAGCCTGCCAGAGTATTTCCAATTAGCGCGTGGTAATGCCACCCAATTTGCAATGGAAATGACCAAATGGTTCGACACCAACTATCACTACATCGTGCCAGAATGGTATGCTGACACCGAGTTTTCCGTAAATGCGAAAAACTTAATCGCCCAAATCAAAGAAGCCAAAGCACAAGGTCATGACATCAAGCCCACTTTAGTAGGTCCGATTTCATTATTGTGGTTGGGTAAAAAGAAAGACAATCTAGGCTGCCGCATCGAAACCTTGTTGCCTAAATTATTGGTGGCTTATGCCCAATTATTGCGTGAATTGGCGGCTGAAGGCGTGGATTGGATTCAAATTGACGAACCCATCTTAGCCGTTGATGCCGGTCAAGCGTGGTTAGACGCATTTGCGCCTACCTATCAAGAATTAGCCCACACAGGCGTTCGCATCATCATCGGTACTTACTTCGCTTCTGTTGCCGAACACCTCAACCTGTTAAAAGGCTTGCCTGTACACGGTGTACACATCGACTGTGTGCGCGCACCTGAACAATTAGCCGTATTTGCCGAACAATTCCCCACCAGCAAAGTATTGTCTGTGGGCTTGATTGACGGTCGCAACGTATGGCGTGCCAACTTGAGCAAAGTGATTGACACCTTAGCACCTGTAAAAGCCAAATTTGGCAATAACTTATGGATTGCGCCAAGCTGCTCATTATTGCATAGCCCACAAGACTTGGCTGTGGAAGAAAAACTCGACAGCGAAATCAAATCTTGGATGGCATTTGCTGCACAAAAATTAGTGGAATTAGGCACCGTTAAACAAGCCTTAGCACACGGCAAAGACAGCGTTGCTGAAGCCATTGCCGCTTCTGATGCGGCTGCTGCCGACCGCGCTACTAACAAAAAAATCCACAACGAAGCCGTACAACAACGTGTTGCCAACTTACCTGAAGGCGCAGACCAACGCAAATCACCCTTTGCCGAGCGCATCAAAGCCCAACAGGCTTGGATGAACTTGCCTGTTCTGCCTACCACCACCATCGGTTCATTCCCACAAACCACCGAAATTCGCCAAGCACGCGCAGCCTTCAAAAAAGGCGAATTGAGCGCTGCCGACTACGAAGCCGCGATGAAAAAAGAAATCGCCTATTGCGTAGAAGTGCAAGAAAAACTGGAATTAGACGTTCCTGTACACGGTGAAGCCGAACGTAACGACATGGTGGAATACTTCGGTGAACAATTAGCGGGCTACTGCTTCAGCCAATTTGGTTGGGTACAAAGCTATGGTTCACGCTGCGTGAAACCTCCTATCATCTTCGGTGATGTATCTCGCCCTGAACCCATGACCGTGGCTTGGTCTTCATACGCCCAAACCTTAACCAAACGCCCCATGAAAGGCATGTTGACCGGCCCTGTTACCATGTTCAAATGGTCGTTTGTGCGCGATGATGTACCTTTAAGCGTGGTTGCCAAACAAATCGCCTTAGCTTTAAACGATGAAGTATTGGATTTAGAAAAAGCAGGCATCAAAGTGATTCAAATTGACGAACCTGCTATTCGCGAAGCCATGCCGTTGAAAAAAGCACAATGGGACGAATACTTGGCTTGGGCGTGTGAATCATTCCGCTTGTCTTCAACAGGCGCGGAAGACAGCACCCAAATCCACACCCATATGTGTTACTCTGAATTCAACGACATTCTGCCTGCCATCGCTTCTATGGATGCAGACGTGATTACCATCGAAACCTCACGTTCTGATATGGAATTGCTGACCGCATTTGGCGATTTCAAATATCCAAACGACATCGGTCCGGGCGTGTACGATATTCACAGCCCACGCGTACCGACCGCCGCCGAAATCGAGCATTTATTGCGTAAAGCCATGGAAGTGGTGCCTGTTGAACGTTTGTGGGTAAACCCAGACTGTGGTTTGAAAACACGCGGTTGGAAAGAAACCATCGAGCAATTAGAAGTGATGATGGAAGTAACCAAAAAATTGCGCGCAGAATTAGCGGCTCAATAAACGCCGTTTTAGCATCCATTGCAAACCGTTTGAATCAACCATTCAAACGGTTTTTTATTTTTTTGAAAACAACATTTTATCAATAACCATGTTAGAAATATCTTACCCATTCGTCTCATCAACCATTCATCTTGATTGATTCATCCATGGAAGCCTTTAGCCAAAAACTTGCTGCCCTGCATCAAGACATTTTACGTTTTGCCCAAATCCAACTGCGCGATGACTGCCTTGCCGAAGACATCGTACAAGAGACCCTGACCGCTGCCATTGCCAAATACAGCCAATTTCGCGGCGAGGCAGGACTCAAAACATGGGTGTTGAGCATACTCAAAAACAAAATTACCGATTATTTTCGCAGCCACAAATACACCGTTAGCCTTGAGAGCCTACAAGAAGAAAACGACCAGATTGAACGCCATTATGAACATGGTTTTGATGAAAACGGACATTGGCAGCTCACCACCAGTCCACAAAATTGGCAAGCGCCCCCCGAAGATGCCCTACATCGCCAAGATTTTTTTCGTGCTTTAGAAAACTGCATGCAAGGCTTGCCACAAGATACCGCCCGTATCTTTTATTTACGAGAAGTTATGGGCTGGGAAGTGAATGAAATTTGCCACGAATTTGCCATCAGCAAGGAGAATTGTTACGTTATCTTGCATCGCGCCCGCAATGGGTTGCGCCAATGTTTACAACATCGCTGGTTTGATTTAGCAAAAGACTATGAAGGAGAAGAACCATGTTGAAATGCAAAGAAGCCTGCGTTTTACTTTCTCAAAGCCAAGACCGCCCTCTCACTTGGCGTGAGCGTGTTACCTTGTTGCTGCATCTTGCCATTTGCCCACATTGTCGCCGCTACCGCAAACAACTGCAATTTATCCGCCAACATATCCAACAATGGCGCAACCATTCCTAAACCTTCATCAACCCTTCCTGTTTACAGCAATCCGGCTTGATTGGAGAGAATTAACTGCTCTCCCCAATCAGGACTGAAACATGATGCGTTGAATCTCATGCCAAAAACCATCGGGGCGGCGTTCCAACACCGCCACCATACCATTTTCCAATGCTGCCACCTGCTTGGCATCATGAAGCTGCGTTTCATCCACACGCACAGGTGCCAGATAATGCATTTTATGTAAAACATGATAATGCCCCTGTGCATCAAGCGGATAATCCGCCCAATCTTGCACATACACCCCCTGCCAAGCGTAGGGGTTTAAAGGTGCAGGCAACAACATCGTTGGCGACACAAACGCCATGCCCCGAATCACCGCTACACTCTTCACCGAAGATGGCATCATGCCTTGTTCACGCAAATAAGTTTGAGCCACAGGATGTTGTATCAAAGCCAGTTGCTGATTGAGTTTTGCCACTTTTTTGCTCAAACTGTCTTGCCGATTCAAGCCCACCATCTCAGTGCCACCATAATATTTACAGCATAATTCCACATGGTAAAGCTGCTGTTCTATCTGCACCAAAAAATCCAATGCGCCTAAGGTTTGCTGGTGTTCATCTCTTAATGGCACATTATGAGCCAACAAACGGCAATGAGGGGCATGGCTCAACCAAAACTTGAATAAATCTTCAGCATAAGCCCCCAAACGATGTTGATGGGGAAACGTGCTTGCTAAGGCTTGATGCAAAACGGCTGGCTGTTCATCTAAAGCCAATAAATAACGAAAACCTTGTTTACCTAATAACACAGGAATCGGCAAGGCTTGGGGGTGCTGCCATAGCGCAGGTGCGGTTAATAAACTGGCAAGGGCGCGAACATGAGGGTCAGTCAGTCGCCACCAAAGCGCATCAAGGGCATAGTTCATAGCAGATTCCACCTTTATCCAATTTCAACACATCGCGCAACACAAAAGCATCGTTCTGCGCGTTGTTCTAAATGAGAAGAGCTTCTCTCTCCCAGTGGAGATTATCCGCCCTGCCGAAAGGGGTTTCAACCCACCCAGAAATGACAATGAATCATCAGCAGTCGTCTGTTGAAACAGAAAACAAGCTGTTCAATAACTCTTTTTAACCCAAAAATCACACCCTGCCTGACGGCTATAAAGCCCATCGGGCAGGGTGTAATGAATCAAACAAGATTACAGCAAACCAGCTTGTCCCAAAGCAGGGTCGGTGGCACGAGCGGCTTGGGCATCGGCAACGGTTAAGCCTAAAGCCTGTGCTACTCCTTCTCCATAAGCAGGGTCGCACGCATAGCAGTTGCGAATATGGCGATATTTGATGAAATCCAACGCATCGCCCATTGCGGTGGCAGTATTGTCAAACAGGGCTTGTTTCTGTTCAGCATTCATCAGGTGAAACAACGCACGCGGCTGACTGAAATAATCGGCATCGTCTTCACGATAGTCCCAATGTGCAGCATCTCCCTGAATTTTTAAGGGCGGTTCAGCATATTGAGCTTGTTCTTGCCATTGTCCAAAGCTGTTAGGCTCATAATGCAAGGTGCTGCCATAATTGCCATCAACTCGTCCATAACCATCACGAGCATTGCTATGCACAGGACAACGAGGCGCATTAACAGGAATTTGATGATGGTTCACACCCAAGCGATAACGTTGGGCATCTGCATAGTTAAACAAGCGAGCTTGCAACATACGATCAGGTGAAACGCTAATCCCCGGCACCAAATTACTGGGGGCAAATGCAGATTGTTCCACATCGGCAAAGAAGTTAGCAGGATTGCGGTTTAATTCAAATTCGCCCACTTCAATTAAAGGATAGCGTTTTTTAGACCATACTTTGGTTAAATCAAAGGGATGGAAATCCACTTGTTCGGCTTCCTCTTCAGGCATCACTTGAATATACATTGTCCATTTAGGGAAATCACCACGCTCAATCGCTTCATATAAATCTCTCTGATGGCTTTCACGGTCTTGACCAATGAGTTTTTCAGCTTCTTCATTGCTAAGGTTTTGAATGCCTTGTTGGGTATGGAAATGGAATTTCACCCAAAACTGTTCGTTTTGTGCATTGATAAAGCTGTATGTATGCGAACCATAGCCGTGCATATGGCGATAAGAAGCAGGAATACCACGGTCACTCATCACGATGGTTACTTGATGGAAGGCTTCAGGCAACAATGTCCAGAAATCCCAATTATTGGTGGCAGAACGCATATTGGTGCGCGGGTCGCGCTTTACTGCTTTATTTAAATCAGGGAATTTACGCGGGTCGCGCAGAAAAAATACAGGGGTGTTGTTGCCCACCATATCCCAGTTGCCCTCTTCGGTGTAAAACTTCAGCGCAAAACCGCGAATATCACGTTCGGCATCTGCCGCACCGCGCTCACCTGCTACAGTGGTGAAGCGAGCAAACATTTCGGTTTGTTTACCCACTTCGCTAAAGATTTTGGCACGGGTGTAGGGGGTAATGTCGTGTGTAACGGTGAAGGTGCCAAATGCGCCTGAACCTTTGGCGTGCATACGGCGTTCTGGTATCACTTCGCGTACAAAGTTGGCAAGTTTTTCATTGAGCCATAAATCTTGTGCTAATAATGGTCCGCGTGCGCCTGCGGTTAGGCTATTTTGGTTATCCACAACGGGCGCGCCGTTGTTCATGGTTAAATGGGTGATTGGGCATTTCATGGTGGGCTTCCTTGTGGTTGGGTGGGGAGAAATTAAATGTGCCGAGCGATTTGTTCAAACGCATAAAAATAGCAGGTGTCTTGCTGATAGTTTATTTCTTGTGTCATTTTGTTTTCCTTTGTTTTTCACTATGAATCCACTATACACCAAAAAATTTCCTATTAAAACTATGTTTTCGATTAATTTTATATATTTTAAATGATTTTTTGTTTTTTAATAGTTTTTATTAAAAATAGGCGATAAGGCGCATTTTGGCGTAAAATTTTGTTTCTTAAAAAAAGGAGTTGCCATCATGCACGCCGTGGTCTATTTGGAAGATAATGAATACATTGCTTTATGTGATTTGCTGAAACTGGCAGGGCTAACCGATAGTGGCGGGCAAGCCAAAGCTGCGATTGCGCGTGGCTTGGTATTGCGTAATGGCGCGGTGGAAACCCGCAAAACCGCTAAAATTCGCGGCGGTGAAGTCATTGAATTTAATAACGCAGTATTAGAAATTGAAAACGGCTATGACCCAGAAAATTAAAGCAGAAGATTTATTACCCGAACCGGTGCGCCCTGAAGATTGGGAATGTTGTGGCAGCGATTGTGGCGAAGCGTGTATTCAAACCATTTATTGGCAAGAAAAAGCCGCTTATGACGCACAACAAAAGCAATGGCGTGAACAGCAAGCTGCCGAAGCAGAACAGGCAAAAGCGCATGATTGATTTACATTGCCATTCCACCGTTTCTGATGGGGCATTAAGTCCAAGCGAGGTGGTGCAGCTTGCGCATCAAAACGGTTGCACCTTGTTGGCACTCACCGACCACGACCATACAGGAGGTTTGGCGGCTGCCCATGCCGAAGCACAACGCTTGGGTATACGTTTGATTAATGGGGTGGAAATCTCAGTTACATGGCGCAAACGCACCATTCATATTGTGGGCTTAGATTTTGATGTACACCATCAGGCTTTGCAAAACTTGTTAGCCAACGTGAGGCAAGGGCGGTTAAGTCGTTTGGCTGCCATTGCCAGTAAATTAGAAAAAAAAGGCATTATGGGCGCGTATGAAGGGGCATTGGCTTTAGCGGTTAATCCCGAAATGGTGTCGCGCACGCATATTGCAGATTTTTTGATTCAACAAGGTTATGTCCGCAAAAAACAGCAAGCGTTTAAACATTATTTAGGCGATGGCAAATCTGCTTCGGTGGCACATGAATGGGCGAGTTTAGCCGATTGTGTGGCAAACATTCGGGCAGCAGGGGGATTAGCAGTCATTGCACACCCGATGCGCTATGATTTATCCGCCACCGCCAAACGTGCTTTATTTGAAGAATTTAAAGCATTGGGCGGAGCAGGCATTGAAGTATTGAGCGGAAACTGCCATAAAAATGATGGTTTAAACTATGCCCATTTGGCGCAACGCTATGGTTTTCTCGCTAGCGTGGGCAGTGATTTTCATCGTACGGGCGATTACAGTAGTGGCATTTTAGGTAAATGCCCTGCTTTGCCCGATATGTGCCAGCCCATTTGGCAACACTTTCGCACTTCATCAATCCATTCTTAACAGGAACACCCTCATGGCACAATTTTTTGCAATCCACCCCGATAATCCACAAGAACGTTTAATCAAACAAGCGGTGGACATCATCAAACAAGGCGGCATCATCGCCTATCCCACCGATTCTTGCTATGCGCTTGGCTGCCATTTAGGCGACAAAGAAGCCATGGAACGCATTTTGCGGATTCGTCAAATCGACTTAAAACACCATCTCACTTTAATGTGTGCCGATTTAAGCGAATTAGGCACTTATGCCAAAGTGGACAACAGCCAGTTTCGCCAACTGAAAGCCGCCACCCCTGGTAGTTACACCTTTATTTTGCAGGCAACCAAAGAAGTTCCCAATCGCACCTTACACCCCAAACGCAAAACCATTGGTTTGCGCGTACCCGACAATAAAATTGCCTTAGCCTTATTGCAAGAATTAGGCGAACCCTTGTTAAGCTGCACGCTCATGTTGCCTGAAGACGATGAACCACTCACCGACCCTTATGAAATCCGCGACCGCCTTGAACATTCCGTCGATTTAGTGATTGACGGCGGCTGGTGTGGCATGGAACCCACCACCGTGATTGATATGACCGATGGCACCGAATTAATTCGACAAGGCAAAGGCGATATTGGGTTATTTGGTTTATAAATACCTCACTCAATATTTCGCACCACCACATATTGTTTGCGAAACTCCAAGCCTGCGTCTGCCCATGTGGCGGCATAGGCTTTGATACCTTCCACCCCCTCTGCCCAAGCCTCGCCATTCACACGACAATCGGCATCGGTTTCGCCCATGCCATCACGCGAAGCAAATAAACGAATGGCGTAGTTTCGCTGGTCTTGCAATAAAGATTTGAATGTTTCCAAACAATGTGTGAACAAACAATGGCATAAATGTGCTTCGTCAGAAACTTCAGGTTCATATTCATAGTAGTACACCACATTACCTAAGGAAATGCGCCGTTTGAGCGGTGGCTGAGTATGGTCAAACGTCATTTCTAAGCGCATATACTCGCCTTGTTCTTCTGCCACCGCATCTAACAACACCAGCCAATCACTCGCCAACCACAAGCGAAAACCTTCATTAAGTGCTTCTGCTGGTGTCTTCCCTACTGCATATTGGTATTCAAAAATCCCTTCTGGAAACAAAGTAGGATGGTGAATTTGAATGGTCGTGCCACAGCGAATAGAACATTCATCTTCCAAATCCACATACAACACTTGCACCAACAAAGCATAACCACTGGGCGCATGATGCAGCCAACCATTTGCGCTTTCTGTGCCAAAGCCTTGTTGTGCCAACACGGCTTGCAGCATTTCAGGCAAATCAAAACTTTCTTCCGTGTTATCAGGATAATGCAAGGTTACCACTGTGCCTTCCGCAGGATTATTTGCCAAAGCCTGTAAGTTCATCTCTATTCTCCTTCTTCATCTGCTAATTGCTTGGGAGGAACAGGAGCAAACCAACCTACTAACAATAACAATACACCCACCACAATAAACGACACAATTCGCGCAATACCACCGCTGTTGCCCAGTTCCACTAAAAACAGCTTCACCACCACCACGCCCATCAAGCTCGCGCCCATCAGCCAGCGACCACGCTGCCCAACTTGATGACCCGTTACCATCAAACCAATCGCCACCGTTGCCCACACAATCGACAAACTTGCCTGCAAACCAAATGAAGCCAACAGCGTTGCAAAATCCCATGCCACGCCGTCTAAGAAATGCCATGCCCGCATCACTGCCGCACTTAATGTTATCCACACCAAGCCCATCAGCCCTGCCCATCGATAATGACGTACCTCATCCCAGCGTTCTGGATATTCTTGTGATGACCATGCCATCAGCCAACGATGGCTCTGCCACAACACCCCCACCATAGCCAACTCTAATGGATTCAACACAGGCAAATAAGGCAAGGGTTGGGGCGCAAAAGGCGTGGCAATATTCATATACAACAGCCACAGCCACGTATAGCCTGCCGCCACTGCGCTGCCCCACCGCCAATACGCGACGGCATAAACCTGTCCTGTAAAGCGCTCGCGCCCTGTTTGTAAGCCCCACCATATCAACATCGGCACGCCCAACCAAGCCAACTGCACCCACACCCCTGTGAAATAGGCTTCGCTCCAATCAATACTCCATGTTGTCCACAGCAGCCCCAACAGCAATAAACTCACAAAATGCAACTTAAACAAACCATTGGCGCGTGTTGTTTGCCGCGACAACACATAATATTGCAATGCCGTTGCCGCGATTAACGCACCGCCTCCCGCCAACCCAGCATCCGTCCAATCTTGCACCACAAACAGCAACGTAAACACCGGCAAAAATGCCCATACCATCCGTTGCGCCTGCTGCCACGCCAAACGGCTCGCCACCCAAGCCAAAGGCGCAAACACCCCTAAGGGCGTCCATATCAGCCAACGTTTATCATACAAATCCATTTGCCAACTAACCGCCATCATGCCCAAACCTTGTTGCACACCTGCCATGCCCAACAACACCATGATGACCAAAACACACCCACCCACAATGCGATTTAACAACGCAATAGAGGGCATACTATTTTTCTGCAAGAAAAACGCAGCCGCCCCCAAACCCAACGCGCTGCCCAATAGCCCCGCATAAGAATGCGCCCCCTCGCGCCACATATCTTCCCAATAAACCCCTATTGCCCACCACAACACACACACACTCGACACCCACACCGCCGAACTCAACACCCATTGCGCGTGTTTACGTTGTGCATACGCCCATACGGCAGCCAAGAGTGCAATCGCCAACATACTGCCGCGCGCTTCCCACAACAACATAGGCAAGAACGACGTGAAACACACCGTTGCCAACAACACACCTGTTTGCGCGTGGCTTTCCCACACCGCCGAACCCAGCCGCCGCCCACGCCACCACGTTCCATAAATCGCTGCGCCACCGCCTGCTATCCATGCTGTTCCCAATAATGAGCCTGTTAATAAAACATCATCACCTGCCCGATAAGTGCCTAACTGCGTCCATGCTGCCAGAGCAAATACCCCCAACGCCAACAAACGGCTCAAAGGCAACTGCTGCCGCACTGCAAACACATAAACCAAAGCCGCTTGCAATGCCCATACACTGGCAGTCCATTGCTGTTCTAATGCCAATGGAATGGCTAACGTAACAAACAACGCTGCCAAGCCCACAAATGCTTGTTTCAACACCGCAAAATCAGCTTGCCAACGACTTATCCACCACGCAAAGCCCGCATAAACTACCGCAAAACCCATTGCCGAGCCTGCTGCTGCATATTGCCAACTGCCTACCATCTGATATTGCAAACCAAATGCTACGAACGCCGTACCAAACAACAAGGCACTGTCCAATATCCCCACTCGCTGCACAGAATGGCACACAGAACGCCAAATTTGGCTTAATGACGCATCATCAGGGATACCCCTTACCTGACCTGTCGTTTGCCATTCTGAGAGCTGCTGACGGGCAAATAAACACGCAATTACCGTATAGAGCAACCAGTGGTATAACAAAAAAGGCTCAGTAGTGGCAAAATGAGCAGGTGTATAAGCGCGCGCCCCCCATATTGCTCCTATCGTAAACGTGCCAATAAAGCCTACCCAGTTTAACGAGCGCCATGCCTTAAACCACGCTATCCCCGCTACACCCGCATTTAACAACGCCAAATAGCTAAACAACACCACATAACGTCCGCTGCCATCTGACACCAAAATCGGCGCTGCCATCCCGCCCACCAACGCCACTTGTGCCAACAGCAACGCATTTTGGCGCACTGCAATGGTTGCCATCAGCACCACTAAGGACACCATCACCCCAAACGTAACCGAAGCATGCAATAAAGGATGCAGTTTCAAGGCTGCCAATGCCGTCAAATACAACACCGCTATGCCAAAACCTTGCAGCATCAAACCATATTCACGTCGTCGCGATTGCAAACGCCAACCCGTGAATGTGGCAGCCACGCCAGCCAATGCCACCATCACATACCGCGCTTGAATAGACACCTCAAACCGTTCCGTTGCCAAACGCAGCAAAAATGCCAAGCCTAAAAACAAAATTACCATGCCTGTTTTCAGCAACAAATTGCCACCTGTAAGCCAAGCGATAACGGTGGATAAAACCGATGGTTGATGGTGAATAGCGGGAGATTCGTCCAAAATTGGCGCGGTAGATGGGGGAGTCGGAGAAACTTCGATGCCTTGTTTTTGCAAACGTTTGCGTATCGATAGGGTTTCACGCCTAAGGCTTGAAGATGAAGATGGCGCAGACGCAGAAACAGCCGACGGCATAGGTTCAGTCGGCTGCGAAATAAGGGTGGATAACTCGGAGGATACAACAGGTTCAGCAACTTCAGCAGGTTTCACATCATCAGACAGCGTTGGCAAGACCACAGTTGAAGTTGTAGGTGTCTGTAATTGACCGTGTTCTAAATGTTGCACCCGTACACGCAAAGAAGCCAATTCATCTTGCATGGCTTCTAATTGTTGCTGTTGAATATCTTGTGGGGGAGGCGATATTTTTCGCCCTAACCACCACACAACTATCCCTAATATTGCCCCTTCCCAAACTTTGTTGAGCATCAAACCCATAGCGGTTAGCAATAACAAAGCAAAATATGGCATTTTCATCCACCTTATTTTTATTTTTGCAATGTTACATTGTATCGGTTATGGCGAGCAGCAAGCAACTACACCGCCTATTGCGCTGCTTTTTCTAAAACCGCCAAATGTTGCTTAACTTTATCCACATTTTCAGCCGTAAACAGCTTATCCAAATTTTTCCACACACTGTGATAACCAAAATTACCTTGTTGCATCTCATTTTTAGCAGCCGTAATGCTCCAGCCTTGATAAATAATGCGATACATACCAATAATCAAACCCGTGCGGTCTGCCCCATGATAACAATGTACCAATACCGCCCCTTTTTGCTGCTGCTGCCTGATGGTGTACAACACTTCGGCAATGTCTTCAGGTTTAATGCGCCAAGTTAATAAAGGACGGTTTAATAAATCTATACCACGCCCTGTTAAAATAGATTCGTTATCATCGCGGTCAAAAAAACGCAGATTCACCACGCTTTTAATCCCCAGTTGTTCTACTGCTGCCACATCATCTGCCACCAGTTGTTCACTGCGATACAACAAGTTATCCACATGATATAAATTGGCATCTTGCTTAATCGGTTTTGCCCATTGTTCCTGTTCAGTTGGCGAAGCATGCGCTTGTGGGCTGCTGCATGCCCCTAAAATCATCATTATTAAACCAGTTTTTAACCAACGCATAACTGTTTCCTTAAAAACAAAAGAATAGGCTGCCTATCATAGCAGGCAGCCTGTGTTTTATAAAACTGTGCAGCTTAGCGAATCAATGCTGCAAAATGCTTTAATGTACGAATAAGCTGACAGGTGTATGACATCTCATTATCATACCAAGCCACCGTTTTCACCAATTGCTTGTCGCCTACGGTCATCACACGAGTTTGAGTGGCATCAAACAGCGAACCAAATTCCATACCGATAATATCAGAAGATACCAATGCTTCTTCAGTATAGCCATAAGACTCATTTGCAGCCGCTTTCATAACCGCATTGATTTCAGCAACCGTAACAGGTTTTTCCAATACCGTAACCAATTCTGTCAACGAACCTGTTGCCACAGGAACACGTTGAGCTGAACCATCTAACTTACCATTCAATTCAGGAATCACCAAACCAATGGCTTTAGCTGCACCTGTACTATTTGGCACAATATTCAAAGCAGCAGCACGTGCACGACGGAAATCGCCTTTACGATGAGGTGCGTCTAAAGTATTTTGGTCGCCTGTATAAGCATGAATAGTGGTCATCAAACCTTCCACTACACCAAACTCTTTTTGTAAAACAGCAGCCATAGGTGCCAAGCAGTTGGTTGTACAAGATGCAGCAGAAATAACGGTTTCACTGCCATCTAAAATACCTTCATTCACACCATAAACAACCGTTTTCACATCATTGCCACCGGGCGCAGAAATAACCACTTTTTTCGCACCTGCACGAATATGGGCTTCGGCTTTCTCTTTTTTCGTAAAGAAACCCGTACATTCCAAAACCACATCCACGCCCAATTCACCCCATGGTAATTCTTCAGGGTTTGCATTGGCAAAAACCTTAATCTCTTTGCCATTAACCACAATAGCATCATCTTTTAATTCTGCTGAACCTTGAAAACGACCTTGAGTGCTGTCGTACTTAAACAAATGTAACAACATATCTGCAGGTGTCAAATCATTGACTGCCACCACTTCTACGCCTTCAACACCTTCCATTTGACGCAAAGCCAAACGACCGATACGACCAAAACCGTTGATTGCAACTTTGATACTCATGTCTTGCTCCTAAAGAAATATAGGGATAATTGAATGTGAAGCATAAATTAAAATCTTGTGTTATTTGTACCATAAAACAAAATTGTTACCTAAGGTTACATGGATTTTTCTGTGGATTGTGGATAAATGCAAACAGCCTTAAATAATGTTCTTTTTTAATAATAAAGATGATGAATATGATGAAGTTTGACTTTTGCTGTGGATAAGTCCATTTTTATTCATTAAAACAAAAAAATAGCCTGTGGATAACTATGTGGATAACTATGTGGATAAGCGGTGGATAACTTTTTTATTTTGTGGACAAAATTATCCACATGTGGATAAGTGGCAAGTTATCCACAAAGTTATCCACCGATTTTGTGAAAGTTATCCACAATTTTTCGGGTGATTGTGGATAATAGTTTTGTGCTATTTAAAAAATAATGCTGTTTATGAATTTTTATTATATGATGTGGATAACTGATTTGAGAAAGGAAAAAAGCCATGTTACAAAGAACCTTAGCGCGGTCGGTCAGTGTTACAGGGGTGGGTTTGCATTCAGGGGAGCGGGTCAAACTCACCTTACACCCTGCTTCAGCCAATAGTGGTATTGCGTTTCGCCGTACTGATTTAACAGGCAAACAAAATGATGTGATTTCACTTACTCCTTATTTGATTAACGATACCCGTTTATCTTCAACCGTGGTAACAGAACACGGTGTGCGGGTAGGGACAATTGAACATATTATGTCGGCATTGGCAGCGTATGGTGTGGATAATGCGTTAATTGAATTAAACGCCCCTGAAATTCCGATTATGGACGGCTCAAGTTTGCCATTTATTTATTTATTACAAGATGCGGGCATTGTGGAGCAAAACGCGCAAAAGCGGTTTTTAAAAATTGTGAAACCTGTGGAAATTCAAGAAACAGGTAAATGGGTGAAGTTCACGCCTTATGATGGATTTAAGGTAACGCTAACCATTGAATTTGACCACCCTGTTTTTAATCGCAGTAGCCCGACTTTTGAAATTGATTTTGCAGGTAAATCGTATATTGATGAGATTGCGCGGGCGCGTACATTTGGTTTTATGCAAGAAGTGGAAATGATGCGCGCGCATAATTTAGGCTTGGGGGGGAATTTAAATAATGCGATTGTGATTGATGAGAATGATGTATTGAACCCTGAAGGCTTGCGTTATCCCGATGAGTTTGTACGCCATAAGATTTTAGATGCCATTGGGGATTTATATATTGTGGGGCATCCTATTATTGGGGCTTTTGAGGGCTATAAATCGGGTCATGCGATTAATAATGCTTTATTGCGCGCGGTGTTGGCAGATGAGCGTGCTTATGAGTGGGTGGAATTTGCTGATGATGAAGATTTACCTCCAGCGTTTTTTGCGTTAGATAAGCAAGTGGCTTAATTTAGGCGATGAATGTGAATAATGTTGGCGCACCATCAGCCAATACGGTAAAGTTACGTTATTTTTCTGAACGCTCAACAAACTAAAGGATGATGATGAAAGGCGATATCGGTGTAATCGGTTTGGCTGTGATGGGTCAAAACCTGATTCTCAATATGAATGATAAAGGTTTTAAAGTTGTCGCTTATAACCGTACCACTTCTAAGGTAGATGATTTTTTAAATGGCGCTGCTAAAAATACGCAGATTATCGGTGCATACAGTTTGCAAGATTTGGTGGATAAATTAGAGAAGCCGCGCAAAATTATGTTGATGGTGCGCGCGGGTGCAGTTGTAGATGAATTTATTGATAGCTTAGTGCCATTATTAGACCAAGGCGACATTATTATCGATGGTGGTAATGCCAATTTCCCTGATTCTACCCGCCGCACACATGAATTGGCTCAAAAAGGTATTCGTTTTATTGGTACGGGGGTATCGGGTGGCGAAGAAGGGGCGCGTCATGGTCCTTCTATTATGCCAGGGGGCGATGAAAGCGCATGGGCAGAAGTGAAGCCGATTTTACAAGCCATTGCCGCCAAAACACCACAAGGTGAACCTTGTTGCGATTGGGTAGGACGTGATGGCGCAGGTCATTTTGTTAAAATGGTGCATAACGGTATTGAATATGGCGATATGCAATTAATTTGTGAAGCTTATCAATTTATGAAAGACGGCTTGGGCATGAGTGCTGATGAGATGCACCAAACTTTTGCCGCATGGAATCAAACTGAACTCGATAGCTATTTGATTCAAATTACCGCCGATATTTTGGCATTTAAAGATGAAGACGGTGCGCCTTTAGTTGAAAAAATTCTTGATACCGCAGGACAAAAAGGCACAGGTAAATGGACAGGCATTAATGCCTTGGATTTAGGTATTCCGTTAACGCTGATTTCTGAAGCAGTGTTTGCCCGTTGCGTTTCAGCGTTTAAAGAACAGCGCGAGATAGCTGCTCAACGCTTTAATAGCACCATTCAGCCTATTGATGGCGACCGTGTAGAATGGTTATCGGCTTTGCGTTTGGCATTATTGGCTTCCAAAATCATTTCTTATGCACAGGGCTTTATGTTGATTCGTGAAGCCAGTGAAGTGCATAACTGGCAGCTTAACTATGGCAACACCGCTTTATTATGGCGTGAAGGTTGTATTATTCGCAGCGCATTCTTAGGCAATATCCGCGATGCTTATGAAAACAACCCTGATTTG
The DNA here is from genome assembly GCA_041855125.1 of Neisseria sp. Taxonomy (GTDB): domain Bacteria; phylum Pseudomonadota; class Gammaproteobacteria; order Burkholderiales; family Neisseriaceae; genus Neisseria. The sequence continues at coordinate 19,237 of JBHADP010000046.1, forward strand.
GTGTTCTTAGGCAATGATGAATACTTTAAAAACATCTTGCAAACTGCCCTACCCGCTTGGCGCAAAGTGGTTGCCAAAGCCATTGAAAGCGGCTTACCCATGCCTTGCATGACTTCCGCGCTCACTTTCCTTGATGGCTACACCACCGCACGTTTGCCTGCCAATCTCTTGCAAGCCCAACGCGATTACTTTGGCGCCCATACTTATGAGCGCATCGACCAACCGCGTGGCGCGTTTTTCCACACCAATTGGACAGGAACAGGTGGCGACACCGCTTCGACCACTTACGATGTCTAAACGAAAAGCACAGTTTTATTCTTTGACGCCCTCCCCTGCATGAATGCAGGGGATTCCTACTGCGGCACACGATGTTCTGCTCACTCGCTTCGGTGGGTTTCTGCTGCTGACCGCCTCACTGCACGGTTCACTTCACAGACGCTATGGGCACGTCCTGCCCTGAAACTGGTTATTGCGCTGCCAGTATTTCCTGACCGCGCTTCAACACATTGATTGCGCCGACTACATCGGCATTGTTCTGATAGCTGCATTCCACACATTCAAAGTTTGCTTGCGTTTGGCGGTTATCTTTTGCGGTATGCTCACAAGCAGGGCAGCAACGGCTGGTATTCTGTGGCGGAACGGCAATCAAATGTCCGCCATTCCATGCC
>JBHADP010000047.1:0-8938 GCA_041855125.1 Neisseria sp.
ACTTGATATTGGTCGTGTGGAACGATAACGCCAAATTTCGCCATCAGATTCAGGGTAATGTCGATATAGGGCTTGGAAATCAGTTCGCCTATAACTTGGATTTGGTAGGCTTGTCCTGTGAGTGGTAATGCCATTAATAAGGCGGTGAGAAATTGGCTGGAAACATTGCCTTTAATAGGGATAACGCGCGTATCGTTATGTTGGCGTGGGTGGATGTGTAGGGGGGGATAGCCTTCGTTGGCAAGATAGTCGATATTCGCACCTGCTACGCGCAAGGCATCAACTAAGTCGCCAATCGGGCGTTCGTGCATACGCGGCACGCCATGTAGGTGGTAATCGCCGCCTAAGATGGCGAGTACGGCAGTGAGGGGACGAAAGGCAGTGCCTGCGTTGCCTAAAAATAAATCGGCTTGAGCGTGGGGAAATTTGCCGCCTGTGCCGTGTACTTTAATGCCGTTTTCGGTGGGTTCAAGTCTTACGCCTAAGGTGGTGAGGGCTTCAAGCATGCGGTCGGTGTCGTCTGATTTGAGCAGTGATTTGACTTCGCAAACGTTGTCAGACAAGGCAGCGAGTAATAAGGTGCGATTGCTGATGCTTTTAGAACCCGGTAGGGCGATGGTGGAGGGTTTTAATTGGCGGGGAGTGAGGCGTAGGGATTCGGTCATGATGTTTGCTTGTTTGGGTTAATCAAAGGGGAATTATAAGATAATCATTCTTTTCTGGGGGGGTTAATTCGTGCGTGTTGAGCATAAAAAACACCTTCCAAACGATGTTGGAAGGTGTGGAAGACAGGCAATTAGCCCAATACTTTGCGCGCGCTGGCAAAGAGGCGATACCAGCCTGATAATTCGCCCCAACCTTGTGGTTGCCAACTCATTTGTGCGGTGCGGAACACGCGCTCAGGGTGTGGCATCATGATGGTTACGCGACCATCAGCATTGGCAACGCCTGCAATGCCTTGTGGCGAGCCATTAGGGTTGAGCGGATAATCGGTGGTGATTTGATTTTGTCCATCAACATATTGCAAGGCAATGTTTAAATCACTGGCGATGGTGTGATTTAAATGAGCAAAGTCGGCACGTCCTTCACCATGGCTCACCACCACAGGCAAACTAGAACCCACCATCTCGTTTAAAATTAAAGAAGATGATTTGGGAACAGTTACCATGCTTAAACGGGCTTCAAATTGTTCGCTTAAATTGCGTTTGAATTTAGGCCAGTTGGCGGCATGGGGAATGATGTCGGCTAAATTGCTCACCATTTGACAACCGTTACACACGCCAAGGGTTAAGGTGTTGGGGCGGGCAAAGAAAGCGGCAAATTGGTCGCGCAATTCAGGGTGGAACAAGATGGATTTTGCCCAACCTTCGCCTGCACCCAACACATCGCCATAGCTAAAGCCGCCACACGCTGCCAACATTTGCATGTCTGCCAGTTTCACTCGTCCTGCCATTAAGTCGCTCATGTGTACATCGTAAGCATCGAAGCCTGCGCGTGTGAAAGCGGCTGCCATTTCAATTTGTCCGTTTACGCCTTGTTCGCGCAAGATGGCAATTTTGGGTTTGGCACCTGTGTTGATGAAAGGTGCAGCAAGGTCTTCTTGTACATCAAAACTGAGTTTCGCAAACAAGCTGCTGCGGGCTTCATCGGCTAATAAGGCAAATTCGCTGTCGGCACAGGCAGGGTTATCGCGTAAACGCTGCATGTGATAGCTGGTTTCTTGCCATGCTTTTTGCAATGCCAAACGGTCTTCATTGAGCAAAACGGTGTTGCCATGGGTAATCATCAGGCGTTCGCCGCTATTGATGTTACCCAAAACATGCACCGCTTCACGCAAGCCTTGTGCGGCAAAAACGGCTTGCACGGCAGCCAAATCGCTTTGTTCAATTTGGATAACTGCGCCCAATTCTTCGTTAAACAGGGTGCGAACGGCGGCATCTTGCAGTTTTTGGCTGCCGCGTTTGGCTTGTGAAGCCGCAATCATGCTGGCTAAATCCACCGTCAAACCAATATGTGAAGCGAAACACATTTCGGCTAAGGTGGCGAATAAGCCACCATCAGAACGGTCGTGGTAAGCCAGTAATTTGCCTTCGCTGACTAAGGTTTGAATGGCGCGGAAGAAGCCTGCTAACAGCTTGGCATCTTCTAAATCAGGCGCTTTACCGCTTAAGTTTTTCCACACTTGTCCTAAGGCGCTGCCACCCATACGCGCTGCGCCTAAGCCTAAATCAATGGCTAATAACACGCTGTCGTCATTGTCTTGCAATTCGGGCGTAACGGTTTTACGCACATCTTGCACAGGTGCAAATGCAGAAATAATCAGCGACAAAGGCGAGATAACAGCTTTTTGTGTTTCCCCATCTTGCCAAACGGTTTTCATGGATAATGAATCTTTACCCACAGGAATGCTTAAACCTAAGTTTTGGCACAATTCAGAGACGGCAGCAACGGTGCGATACAGTTTTTCGTCTTCGCCTGCGGTGCCACAAGGTGCCATCCAGTTGGCAGATAATTTGATATTGCCCATCTCGCCAATGGCAGCAGAGGCAATATTGGTAATGGCTTCGCCCACACACATTCTGCCCGAGGCAGGTGCGTTAAACAGCGCTAAAGTGGGTTTTTCGCCCATGCTCATGGCTTCGCCCAAATAGGTGTTAAAGCCCATCATGGTAACGGCAGCATTGGCAACAGGCGTTTGGAAGCGTCCTACCATTTGGTCGCGATGGGTCATACCGCCCACGCTGCGGTCGCCAATGGTAATCAAAAAGTTTTTAGCGGCAACGGTGGGTAAGCGCAATACGCGATAAGCAGATTCGCGAATGTCGTATTTATCGGCTTCAAACGCGCTTTCAGGTGCGGGAATGTGTTGGTCGCTGCGGGTGGTTTTGGGTGGTTTGCCCAATAAAACATTAAGAGGCAAATCAACAGGGCTGTTGTCATACAAATCATCGCGCACTTGCAAATGACCATCATCGGTTGCCACACCTACAACGGCAAATGGGCAACGTTCGCGCTCACAAATTTGGCGGAACAAGTCTAAATCTTGCTCTAAAATCGCCAATACATAGCGTTCTTGCGCTTCGTTACACCAAATTTGCATGGGGCTTAAACCATGTTCTTCTAAAGGAACATCGCGTAAAGCGAATTTGGCACCGCGTCCTGCATCATTGACCAATTCAGGGAAGGCATTGGATAAACCGCCTGCGCCCACATCGTGAATGGAAATAATAGGATTGCGCTCGCCTAATTGCCAACAACGGTCGATGACTTCTTGGGCGCGGCGTTCAATTTCAGGGTTGCCGCGTTGCACCGAATTGAAGTCTAAATCGGCGTTGTTGCTGCCTGTATCCATAGAAGAGGCTGCGCCACCGCCTAAGCCAATCAACATACCCGGCCCGCCAAGTTGAATCAATAACGCGCCTTCGGGGATTTCTTCTTTATGCGTTTGTTGGGCTTGAATGCTGCCTAAGCCCCCTGCAATCATAATAGGTTTATGATAACCGCGCACTTGACCATTAAACTGTTCTTCAAAGGTGCGGAAATAGCCCAATAAGTTAGGACGACCAAATTCATTGTTAAATGCAGCGCCACCAATAGGACCTTCAATCATAATATCCAGCGCGCTGCTGATATGATTGGGTTTGCCATAAGGCGTTTCCCAAGGTTGGGGAGCATGGGGAATATTCAGATTGGAAACAGTAAAGCCCGTTAAACCTGCTTTGGGGCGTGAACCTTTGCCTGTTGCGCCTTCATCACGAATTTCGCCCCCTGCGCCTGTTGCTGCACCTGCAAAAGGCGCAATGGCGGTGGGGTGGTTGTGGGTTTCCACTTTCATGATGATGTGCGTGTTTTCTTCATGAAAACGATAGGCTTGCTGTTCATCAGCGTGTGGGTAAAAACGTTCCACAACCGCGCCTTCAATCACCGAAGAATTGTCTTTATAAGCAACAACTGTGCCTTCAGGGTGCGCTTTGTGCGTGTCGCGTATCATGCCAAACAGCGATTTTTCTTGCGCTTCACCGTCTAAAATAAAATCGGCATTGAAGATTTTATGGCGACAATGTTCGCTGTTGGCTTGGGCAAACATCATCAGCTCAACATCGGTAGGATTGCGTTGGAGGGCTTGATAATTGCTTACCAAATAGTCGATTTCATCAACCGATAAGGCTAAACCCAATTCACGGTTGGCTTGTTCTAAAGCCGTTTTACCTAAGCCTAAAATATCCACGCTGCTAAAGGTTTGTGCTTCAGGATGGGCAAATAATTGCTCGGCAGCCGCAAAATCTGCCAACACGCTTTCGGTCATGCGGTCGTGCAATAATGCAGCCCATTGTTGTTTTTGTTCGGCAGTCAGCTCGCCTTTGAGCCATACTGCCATGCCACGTTCAATGCGTTCGATTTGGGCTAAACCGCAGTTGTGGGCAATATCAGTGGCTTTAGATGCCCAAGGCGAAATGGTGCCCATGCGGGGCGTGATTAGAAATAAATGTAGGTGCTCATGCGCAACAGGTGGGGCTGCTACGCTTTCTGCTGCCAATAAGGCTTGCAGTTGTTGAACCGTGTCGTTGTTTAATGCTTCTGCGCTGCTGACAAAATACCAAAATTCGCTGTTAAACTCGCAAGTGGGTAAGTGTGCGGCTTGCGCTTTTTGAAGCAATTTTTCAACGCGGAAAGGCGACAACGCCACCGTACCGCGTAAGGGCAAAACGATAGACATGAATATCTCACAAAATGATTGGGAAATAAAAGCCGCAATTATACGCGCAAAGTGGGCTGATTGCTTGATTAAATGCTGGGTTTTGATTGAGTAAAACAGCAGCTTATGTTATTTTGTCAACATTGTTTTTTGAATATGAGCCGATTAAATCAGCGAGGAAACCATGAAAAAAATCGAAGCCATTATTAAACCTTTTAAGCTAGACGATGTGCGCGAAGCCTTAACTGACATTGGTATCACGGGCATGACAGTAACGGAAGTGAAGGGTTTTGGTCGCCAAAAAGGACATACTGAAATTTATCGTGGCGCAGAATATGCAGTGGACTTTTTGCCTAAAATTAAATTGGAATTGGTGTTGAGCGATGACCAAGTGGAACGGGCAGTGGAAGTGATTATTGAAGCAGCACGTTCAGGCAAAATTGGTGATGGTAAAATTTTTGTGTTGCCTGTGGAAGAAGCGATTCGGATTCGGACAGGCGAAACATCAGATGCCGCGATTTAAGGCGCAAGAGAAAAACGGGCAATCATTGCCCGTTTTGTTTATTTAAGTGGCTGATATTCTAATGCCACACCACGTTGTACAGCAGGGCGAGCGGCTAATTCGTTTGCCCACCGCACGAGGTGTTGATAAGACGCGACTTGTAAAAATTCTGCTGCGTCATACAGCTCACCGCGTACCAAACGTCCATACCAAGCCCAAATGGCAATATCGGCAATGGTGTAGTCATCGCCACAAATATAATGGTGCTTGCTAAGATGCTGATTGAGTAAATCCAGTTGGCGTTTGGTTTCCATCGCAAAGCGGTTGATGGGATATTCTAGTTTTTCAGGCGCATAAGCGTAAAAATGCCCAAATCCACCGCCTACATAAGGCGCACTTGCCATCTGCCAAAACAACCATGATAGGCATTCGCTGCGTTGGGCGAGGTTTTGCGGTATCAGTTTGCCAAATTTTTCGGCTAAATACAGCAAAATGGCACCCGATTCAAAAATGGGTAAGGCAGGCTGTTGGCTGGTGTCGAGCAAGGCAGGGATTTTGGAATTGGGGTTGATTGCCACAAAATCGCTGCCAAATTGGTCGCCTGCCATGATGTCGATTTTAAAGGCATCGTAGGCGGCAGCTGCTACACCTTGTTCAAGTAATTCTTCCAACATAATGGCAACTTTCATGCCATTAGGAGTACCCATAGAATAAAGTTGGAGCGGTTTATCGCCTTGTGGCAGGGTTTGCTGAAAGGTTGCGCCTGCGGTGGGGCGATTGGTGGCGGCGAATTTACCGCCATTGTTTTTGTCCCATTGCCAAATGGTGGGAGGGGTGTAGGGCTGTGTCATGATTTGTCCTTGATGTAGATTTGGTCAAAGATGCCACCGTCTTTAAAGAAGGTTTCGTGTGCTTGTTGCCACCCACCAAAGGTTTGGTTGATGTTGACTAAATTCAAGTCGGCAAATTGATGTTTAAACTCGGCTTGAATGGCAGGATTGGCAGGGCGATAGAAGTTTTTGGCAATAATGCGTTGCGATTCTTCGGTGTAGAGTTGTTTGAGATATTCGGTGGCAACTTCGCGTGTGCCTTTGGCATCGACAACGGCATCGACAACGGCAACTGAAGGTTCACATAATATGGATAAGGAGGGTGTGATGATTTCAAAATCATTGGGCGATTCTTTAACGGCAAGATAGGCTTCGTTTTCCCATGCCAATAAGACATCGCCTAGACCGCGTTGGGTAAATGAAATGGTGGAGGCGCGCGCACCTGCATCCATCACAGGCACTCGGCGGTATAAATCGCTCACAAATTTTTTGGCACTTTCATCGGTGGCATTGGGTTGGTGTTTGGCGTATGCCCATGCAGCTAGAAAGTTCCAACGTGCGCCACCTGATGTTTTGGGATTAGGTGTAATCACTTGAACATCGCCTTTTACCAAATCGCCCCAGTCTTGGATGTTTTTCGGATTGCCTTTGCGAACGAGAAACACAATGGTGGAGGTGTAAGGGGTGCTGTTGTAAGGTAAGGCTTGTTGCCATTTGGGGTTGATTAAGGGTTTGGTGTGGTTGATGGAATCAATGTCGCCGCCTAATGCCAAGGTAACCACATCGGCTTTTAAGCCATTTTGTACCGACAAGGCTTGTTTGCCTGAACCGCCATTTGATTGTTGAATGTCCACGTCTTGCCCTGTTTTTTCTTTCCAATATTTTTGGAATTGTGGATTGTATTCACGATACAGTTCACGGGTGGGGTCGTAAGAAACATTTAAGATGGAAACTTTATTGGCAGCAGAAGCTGTTTTTGGTGCGGCAGTATCTTGACCACTGGGGCTGCAAGCTGCGAGCAGGGGGAGCAAGGTTAAAGCAAGTAGGGCGGGTTTGAAGTTCATGGTAGTGGTCTTTCATATTGAGGAAGAATGTCTACAATATAGCAAACGCTTTTTTGCTCACTAAATACTCTTTTTTCATGTGGTTATAACCAAAATGGCGTACAACAACGCCTGATATAACCAATAAGTCTTTTATTAAAACAAACGATTCTTTCCTTTTTTAAGGCTTGCCCGATAAAGTAGCCCCATTAAAATAAAAGGAATACCCATGACCACAACAGACCCACGCGCCAAATTGCCCGATGCCCCTTTAGCGGATAACGAGCGTTTAAAAGACCAAAGCCACTATTTAGAAGGCACGATTAAAAACGACTTAGCTGATGGCTTAACAGGCGGTTTTAATGGCGACAACTTCCAACTGATTCGCTTTCACGGCATGTATGAACAAGATGACCGTGATATTCGCGCAGAACGTGTTGAACAAAAACTCGAGCCGTTAAAAAACGTGATGTTACGTTGTCGTTTGCCGGGGGGCATTATTCAGCCACAGCAATGGTTGGGCATTGACGAATTTGCCACCGACCATACCATGTATGGTTCAATTCGTTTAACCAATCGCCAAACCTTCCAATATCACGGTGTGTTAAAAGACGATATCAAGCCCATGCACCAATGGCTGCATAAATTGGGCTTGGATTCCATTGCCACAGCAGGTGATGTGAATCGCAATGTTTTGTGTACGTCCAACCCTGTGGAAAGCGGTTTACACAAAGAAGCCTATGAATGGGCAAAAAAAATCAGCGAACATCTGTTACCCAAAACCACCGCGTATGCCGATATTTGGTTGGATGGCGAAAAAGTAGAATCAACTGAAACCACCGAGCGTACGCCCTTAAAAGAGGCAGTAAAAAGCGGCGATGCGACGGAGCCTGTGTTGGGTAAAAATTATTTGCCGCGTAAATTTAAAACAACCGTCGTGATTCCACCGCACAATGATGTGGATTTACACGCCAATGATTTAAACTTTGTGGCGATTGGCGAAAACGGCAAATTAGTTGGTTTTAATGTCTTGGTGGGCGGTGGCTTATCGATGGAACACGGCAACACCAAAACCTATCCCAACACCGCCATTGAATTTGGTTTTGTACCCTTAGATAAAACCCTAGATGCGGCAGCTGCCGTGGTGTCGGTGCAACGCGACTGGGGCAATCGCAGCGACCGTAAAAATGCTAAAACCCGCTATACCTTGCAACGGGTAGGCGTGGATGTGTTTATTGCCGAAGTGGAAAACCGCATGGGCGTGAAGTTTGAGCCGATTCGCCCCTATGAATTTACTTCGCGCGGCGACCGCATTGGTTGGGTGCAAGGCGAAGATAAAAAATGGCATTTAACCTTGTTTATCGAAAATGGACGTTTATTAGATTATCCTAATCGTCCACTTAAAACAGGTATGCGTGAAATCGCGAAAGTGCATAAAGGCGATTTCCGTTTAACTGCCAATCAAAACCTGATTGTGGCAAATGTTGCAGCGCGTGATAAAGCCAAAATTGAAAAAATTGCGCGTGAACACGGCTTAATCAGCGACAGCATCACGCCACAACGTGAAAACAGCATGGCGTGCGTATCGTTGCCCACTTGTCCTTTGGCGATGGCAGAAGCCGAGCGTTTTTTACCACAGTTTACCGATAAAATAGATGCGTTGTTTGCGAAACATGGTTTATCGCAAGAGCATATTGTATTGCGGGTAACAGGTTGCCCGAATGGCTGTGGTCGTGCCATGATTGCCGAAATTGGCTTGGTGGGTAAAGCAGTGGGGCGTTATAACCTCTATGTGGGCGGTAATCGTGAAGGTACGCGGATTCCACGCTTGTTTAAAGAAAACATTACTGAAGCTGAAATTTTAAGC
>JBHADP010000048.1:0-3164 GCA_041855125.1 Neisseria sp.
GCCACCGTATTGGAATACTATCCCCGTTTTATCGCCACCTTTCCCGATGTTGCCAGCCTTGCCCGTGCCGAGCAAGACCAAGTTTTGCAACTTTGGGCAGGCTTAGGCTATTACAGCCGTGCGCGTAACCTACACAAAGCTGCCCAGCAAATCGTACACGACTTTGGCGGACAGTTTCCGCAAACGCGCCCAGAATTAGAGCAACTGTGTGGCGTGGGCAGAAGCACCGCTGCCGCCATTGCTGCCTTTGCCTTTCATCAACGCGAAACCATCTTAGATGGCAATGTCAAACGTGTATTATGTCGCGTTTTTGCACAAGATGGCGCACCCAACAACAAGAAATTTGAACAAACCTTGTGGGCATTAGCCGAAAGCCTGTTGCCCGACCTGCCCAATGAGATGCCTGCTTATACACAAGGCTTAATGGATTTAGGCGCAACCGTATGCAAACGCAACCAGCCCTTATGCACCACTTGCCCCATGAGCGATATTTGCCAAGCCAAAGCACACCATCGCATTGCCGAATTACCGCGCAAAAAAACCGCCGTAACCGTCCAACATCTGCCCCTGTTTTGGCTGGTATTACGCCATCATGACACCCTGCTGCTTGAAAAACGTCCCCAACAAGGCATTTGGGCAGGCTTATATTGCGTACCCAGTTTTCACAGCCTTGCCGAACTCCATGCCTATGCCCAACAACTGGGCATAGACCCCTCCGAACTACAAGAACGCCCCGCGTTCACCCATAAACTCACCCACCGCTTATTAGAAATCACCCCTTTTGAAGCCACCTACTCCCACCCACCCCCACCCCAAACCCTATGGCTTACCCCCCAACAACAAGCCGACTATGGCATACCCAAACCCTTACAACGCTATCTCACTCAAACCCAAGGCAGTTTATTTTGAAAATAACACCATATTGCACAAAAAATAAGCAATTCATATTGTTTTTACCCCATAAAATTGAGTATAATAAACAGCTTTAGTTTCACACGCCGCCCTTGTTTTTCAGGGTGGCGTCCTTATCTTAGAAACCAGTTGCCAAACCCTCTATTTTGGCAGCCCCAAAATTATGACAAGTTGCCTGAAAGCCAAATCGGCTATTGCAGGCTATTAACGACATCGCTGTTTGCCAACCCCATCGCTGCTCCACATCACTGAGCAGATTTATCCCCCATCTGTTGGCAACAGCCACCCAACCCATACCGAGACACCTATGGTTTCCCAACAAGATTACGAAGAACAAGACGACAACCGCCCTTTAACCCCAGAAGAACAACGCGCTCGTTTGCGTCAAATCATCATCTTGGGTAAAGAACGCGGCTACATTACCTATGCCGAAATCAACGATGCGCTGCCTGATGATATGTCGGATGCCGAACAAATCGACAACATCGTCAATATGATTCAAGGCTTAGGTATCCAAGTTACCGAAGAAGCGCCCGATGCCGATAGCTTGTTGATGAACGACAGCGGCACAGGCATGACCGATGACGATGCTGTTGAAGAAGCCGAAGCTGCCTTATCACAAGCCGATTCCGAGTTTGGTCGCACCACCGACCCCGTGCGTATGTATATGCGCGAAATGGGGCAAGTTGATTTATTAACGCGCGAAGATGAAATCATCATTGCCAAAAAAATCGAAAATGCCCTCAAAAACATGGTACAAGCCATTTCTGCTTGCCCCGGGTCTGTTGCCGAAATCTTGGCATTAATCGAACAAGTTCGCCATGATGAAATCAAAGTCGATGAAGTGGTCGAAGCCATTATCGACCCCAACGAAGTTTTGCTCAATGAACTGGGTTTAAGCCATTTAGACAACAATGCCGACAGCACCGTCAATGATGACGACAGCAGCGACGATGATGCCGATTTAGACGATGAAGACGAAGATGGTGGTACTGCCGATGCAATGGACAGCGCCAATCTGGAAGAGCTGAAACAAAACGTATTGGAACACTTTGCCGATATTCGTCAAACCTATGATTTAATGGTGGCTGCACTCAACAAACACGACAGCAAGCACCCTAACTACTTGGCACACCGCGACACCATTGCCAGCAAACTACTGGAAGTGCGTTTTGCAACCCGTCAAATCGAAAGCCTCAGCAGTAATTTGCGCCAACGTGTAGACAGCATTCGCAAGCTCGAACGAGAAATTCGCGATATTTGTATCGACCGCGTGCAAATGGATAGAGATTACTTCATCAGCAACTTCCTGCCCCATATCACCAACCTCAACTGGATTAGCGAAGAAATCGCCAAAGGTCGTGTATGGAGCAATGCTTTGGAGCGTTTCCAACACGCCATTTTAGAAAAACAAACGGCTGTGGCGCAGATGGAGCAAGAAGCGCAAATTTCCATTGAAGAGCTAAAAGAAATCAACAAAAACATGGTGGTGAGCGAAAAAGAAACCGCCGCCGCCAAGCAAGAAATGATTCAAGCCAACTTGCGTTTGGTGATTTCCATTGCTAAAAAATACACCAACCGTGGTTTACAGTTCCTTGATTTGATTCAAGAAGGTAATATTGGCTTAATGAAAGCGGTGGATAAATTTGAATACCGCCGTGGCTACAAATTCTCTACCTATGCCACATGGTGGATACGCCAAGCCATCACCCGTTCTATCGCCGACCAAGCGCGTACCATCCGCATTCCTGTGCATATGATAGAAACCATCAACAAAATGAATCGCATCTCGCGCCAATATCTGCAAGACAACGGCGAAGAACCCGATTCAGCCAAACTGGCAGAATTGATGGAAATGCCCGAAGATAAAATCCGCAAAATCATGAAAATCGCCAAAGAACCCATCTCGATGGAAACCCCGATTGGCGACGACGATGATTCACATTTGGGCGACTTTATCGAAGACGTGAATAACGTTGCGCCTGCCGATGCTGCCATGTATTCCAGCTTACGCGAAGTAACCAAAGACGTTTTAGAAAGCCTCACCCCGCGTGAAGCCAAAGTATTGCGGATGCGTTTTGGTATTGACATGAACACCGACCACACTCTAGAAGAAGTGGGCAAACAATTTGATGTTACGCGCGAGCGGATTCGTCAAATTGAAGCCAAAGCCTTGCGTAAACTGCGCCACCCCACCCGCAGCGACCGCTTAAAGAGCTTTTTAGACAGCGAAGACCATAAATCTTAACGCC
>JBHADP010000049.1:0-13953 GCA_041855125.1 Neisseria sp.
GCAACCTTGCGGGAAGCGGAAACTGTCTTTTTCGCCCTTACACTTGAATTTCGGAAAATCGGCACGTTTGGCAAAGAAGTTTTTGAATGCGCTTTCCAAGTCTTTCAGACTTTGCTGCAAAACTTGACTGTGGCAGTCTTTGAGCCAAACCAACTCTTTTTTCCATTCAGGTAACAGATTGGCGATTTGGGTGTAACTGAATTTGAATGATTTGTCGGCTTCGTACTGCTCGTTTTGATACGCCAAAGCATGATTGAACACGAAACGCGAGCAACCGCAAAACTGCTTCATCTTGCGGATTTGTGCACCGTTAGGCATCAGCTCAAATTTAAAGGCTTGGCGTATTAACATGATTTTAGTAGCCAATGAACAACAATGAGCTGAATTTTAACATTTTTAGAACTGCTGTGTAGTCGCGCCTGATATCCCCAACCTGAAGGACGGGGCTTTACGGCGAAAAATGGTAAACCGATTGCTGCAATGCAAACAGGCTATCTTTCACGATAGCCTGTTTTTCATTACCACACCATTTGAAGAGCGTAATAAAGCTATAATATACAGCGTTATTTCATCATAAAAATCAACACTACATCATGACCAAGCAAACACACACCCTATCTCATAAAGAAAGACAAATTCTTGTCATTGTATTGGTGGGCATATGGGCAATCATTATGTGTGAAAACTGGTTTTTTTCTAGCAACTCTCTTTTATTACAAACCTTGCTTTCAGTCGTAGACACCCTGTTTTGGCTATCTTGCATTTTAATACTGGCATATAAAAAACAAACACAAAAATATCATAAACTATTGATTATTATCATAATAACAGGATTAACTTTAACTAATATTCTTCCCAAAATGATTTCCTAATTTTTCGCCAATGTGGTGGATGAATATTATCGTGTAAACCCGTTTTCCAGCTAAACAAACAGGCTATCTTTCACGATAGCCTGTTTTTCATCATTCAAACACCCATATCCCATCTGTCAAACCACTTCTATAGTCCACGGCATTGGTCTTCCTTATTGCCTTTCACATGATTGGAACTGCCTGTGGGCGCAGAACGATTGCTTTTACATTGCAAATTACCCTTAATCTGATTGCGTTCCACCCGAGCCGCACCATGATTATTCATCAACTGAATATCCCCATCTACCTCTGCCTTAGCAATCTGAACCGCACCGCTTTGCTTGATTTGAATATTGCCATCAATCGAACTGCTTTGCACCGTTACCGCACGCGCATTTTCTGCTTGAATATCGCCATCAATTTCCGCCTGCTTCACCGCAACCGAACCGCCTGCATACACTTTCACATTCCCATCAACCTTCATATTCGTCAGCGTGCAACTGCCATTACGCACAATCACATCGCCCTTAATATGCCTTTTGCTGATGGTTGATGAACAATGATAATCATCAGCCTGTGCTGTGCCAACCCAAGCCAACGTTAATAACCAACCCATTGTGAGCGTTTTAAATACAGATTTCATCTTGCCACCTCTGTTTGAGTAAATAGATTGCAATACCCAGCGCAACACCAAAGCATTGCCCTGAATGAGAAGAAAGGATTGCCCCTTACCATGAGAATGACTCTTCATCTATAAATAAGGTGCAAGCCGCAAGAAACCATATAATATATTGAATTAATTCAACATTCAAGCCAATCATTTTACCGTAAATAAATGTTTACAACCCTCCATTTCCCCCTAGCAAAAGCTGAACATCCCCACAAAATCAGGTATAATAATCAGTTTGGGCAGACCATTTAAGTAATTAATAACACAACATTTCTCTTTCAATCGTCTGCCTTTTTCATACGTTTCAATCAGCAAGAAAAGACCTGTTATGACCCCACAACAAACCTATGGTGCAGAACAAATTCAAGTATTAGAAGGCTTAGAAGCCGTCCGCAAACGCCCCGGAATGTATATTGGCGACACCCAAGACGGCTCAGGCTTACACCACATGGTGTTTGAAGTGCTGGACAACGCCATTGACGAAGCCCTAGCAGGACATTGCGACACCATCACCGTTGCCATCAATGCCGATGAATCCATCACCATCGAAGACAATGGACGCGGTATTCCCACAGGCATTCATCCCAAAGAAGGACGCTCTGCCGCCGAAGTCATCATGACCATTCTTCACGCAGGCGGTAAATTTGATAACAACAGCTACAAAGTATCAGGCGGTTTGCATGGTGTGGGCGTGTCGGTGGTCAATGCCTTGTCCGATTGGCTGAAATTGACCATTTGGCGTGAAGGCAAAGAACATTTTGTTGAATTCAAACGCGGCGAAACCGTTGAGCCGCTCAAAGTGGTGGGCGATTGCGACCCTAATAAACACGGCACGCGCGTTCAATTCCTTGCCAGTGAAGACACCTTTGGCACGGTGCAATATAAATTTGAAACGCTTGCCAAACGCATTCGCGAATTATCTTTTTTAAACAATGGTGTCAAAATTGAATTATTCGACAAACGCGATGGCAGACACGAAAACTTTGCTGAAAGCGGAGGCGTGGTGGGCTTTGTGCAATACACCACAGGCAGCAAAAAACCCTTGCACGATAAAATCTTCTACGCATTAGGCGAAAAAGACGGCATGACCGTAGAATGTGCGATGCAATGGAACGAAAGTTACCAAGAATCCGTACAATGTTTTACCAACAACATTCCACAGCGCGATGGCGGCACGCATTTAACCTCCTTGCGCCAAGTGATGACGCGCACCCTCAACCAATATATTGAAGCAAATGAAATCGCTAAAAAAGCCAAAATCGACACTTCAGGCGATGATATGCGTGAGGGTTTAACCTGCGTGTTGTCGGTAAAATTGCCCGACCCCAAATTCTCATCACAAACCAAAGACAAATTGGTATCCAGCGAAATTGCGCCTGTTGTGAATGAAGTGTTATCACAAGCATTGCGCGACTTTTTAGAAGAAAACCCCAATGATGCCAAAATCATTTGTAGCAAAATTGTGGAAGCAGCGCGCGCCCGTGAAGCGGCACGCAAAGCACGCGAAATCACCCGCCGTAAAGGCGTGATGGACGGTTTAGGTTTACCGGGGAAACTCGCTGATTGCCAAGAAAAAGACCCTGCGTTATCAGAATTATATTTAGTGGAGGGCGATTCCGCAGGCGGTTCAGCCAAACAAGGACGCGACCGTAAATTCCAAGCCATTTTGCCGCTAAAAGGCAAAATCTTAAACGTGGAAAAAGCCCGTTTTGAAAAAATGCTTGCCAGCCAAGAAGTTGCCACCCTCATCACTGCCCTAGGCGCAGGCATAGGCAAAGAAGAATTTAACCCCGACAAACTGCGTTACCATCGCATCATCATCATGACCGATGCCGATGTGGATGGCGCACACATTCGCACCTTATTACTCACCTTCTTCTATCGTCAAATGCCCGAATTGGTGGAACGCGGTTACATCTATATCGCCCAACCTCCTTTATACAAAGCCAAACACGGCAAGCATGAACGTTATCTTAAAGACGAAGCCGAAAAAGACCAATTCTTATTAGGTTTGGCTTTAGATAAAGCAGAATTACACACCCAGCAACAGGTTTTAACAGGCGAGCCATTGGCTCAACTTGCCAAACACTATCTTGCTGCCCAACACCTGATTCAACAAGAAAGCCGCGTGATTGATGCCCTAGTGTTACAAGCCTTATTGCAAACCGAGCAAACACTTGATGTCAGCAATGCCGAGCGCACCGATGCTACCATCGCCATGCTTACCCCCTTATTAGCCGACCACGCCATCAGCTTGCAACGCATAGACGGGCAAGACCAACAGTACTTTATCAAAATCACCCGTCAACTACATGGCAATGTGGTGGTGAGCTATTTGGATAACAAATTTATCGACAGCAAAACTTATCAAACCTTACGACACACTGCCGAGCTGCTCAAAGATTGGCTCAACAGCGACATAACCGTTCACAAAGGCGAACATACCTTTAGCGCCCACGGCTTAGGTGCAGCACTGGAAACGCTGCTTGCCACCGCACAAAAAGGCATGACAATTCAACGCTATAAAGGTTTGGGCGAAATGAACCCTGAACAATTATGGGAAACCACCATGGACCCTGCGGTACGCCGTTTGCTGAAAGTACGGATTGAAGATGCGATTGCCGCAGATGAAGTGTTTGTTACCCTGATGGGCGATGAAGTTGAACCACGTCGCGCCTTTATTGAAAACAACGCGCTGATTGCACAAAATATTGATGCGTAATGGCTAAGGTCGGGTATATACCCGACCTTTTGTGAATCATCTGGAGATTTTCATGATGCCTGTTTATCATCGCTTACCCAGTAAACGCAAAATCAACCGTATGAATGCGCGTCAGCGGAAAAAGTTTCATTTAGGAGAGTTTCAAGCTTTAAACTTTGGTGTGGTCGGGCAATTATTGTCTGATTACTGCACCCCCGAATATATTGATTCATTTTTCGACGAAGTAATTGCCTTTGTGGAAGCGCATTCCTTTTGCCTATATGGTGGCGGGGGACAAGATTTTTCGTTTAACTTTGAACACGCGCAGCGTCCCAATAATATTACGGCTCAACAACGCCAAATGATTATTGATTGGTTTATTGCTCGCCCTGATGTGTTGCATCTGCGTGCTGGCGATTTAATTGACGGCTTTTATGCTGATGCTGCCGCATTTGAACATTATCCTCATATCTATAAATAACCGTTGGACAAACTGCCCAACGGTTTCACATTTAAACCACCACATTCTGCACTTGTCCTGCCATAAATGCGCGAATGTTGTCATTTAAAATATCAAATAATTTATTTTGTGCTTCTATGCTGCCCCAAGCAATATGGGGAGTAACAATCAAATGAGGCAACCGTGTTTTTAAGAGAGGATTGCCGTTTACAGGCGGTTCTTCGTTTAATACATCGAAGCCTGCACCGCCCAAAGTGCCATATTTTAAGGCAGCAATCAGAGCAAGCTCATCAACCAAACCACCCCGACCGCAGTTAATTAACACGGCTTGCGGTTTCATCATTTGCAATTCGCGCTCCCCTATCAAATGGTGGGTTTGTTCGGTGAGCGGACAATGCAAGGACACCACATCTGCCTGTGCTAAGGCGTGTTCAAACGCCACATAGCCTGCACGCACTTGAGTGGCGTGTTTATGTTCAGCAAATAAAACGGTCATATTAAAGGCTTGTGCGTATTGCGCTAATTTTTGTCCAATATTGCCTCGTCCAATAATGGCTAAGGTTTTGCCGTTTAAGTCGCGCATGGGTGCGCCAAAATGACAGAAAAACAGCGATTGTTGCCACATGCCTGCCGCCACATCGCGCTGATAAGCAGGCAGATTCCGCATTAAGGTTATCATCAACATAAAAGCGTGTTCTGCCACCGATTCATTGCCATATGCCCGAATATTGCACACGGTGATGCCTGCTGCCCGCGCAGCAACAAGGTCGATATTGTTATAGCCTGTGGCAGCAACGGCAATCAGTTTGAGCTGGGGATTAGCAGCCATGTGTTCGGCTGTAATCGCCACTTTGTTGCTCACAATGATGTCTGCCCCTGCAATGCGTGTGGCGGTGTCTGCGGGCAGTGTGTGGGGATATTCGGTTAAGGTGTGGGGAAACGGTAAATCAAACGGGCGTTTTACTAAGGTGTCGCGGTCGAGCACCACAATTTTTATGGTCATGATGATATTCTTTTGCTATCGGTTGTATTAAATTCATTGTGTTTTGCACATTTTAGGTTGACTTCTACTGTACTTTTTTAATGATAACGACTATCATTATATTACTATCAAAGCAGTTAATCAGATTAGGAAGTTTTATTATGCTCAAAACACTGACATTCGCCATCTTACATTTTAGTGTGGCTTTTAGTATTGCTTATTGGCTCACGGGCAGCATTGGCATTTCCAGCGCGGTGGCACTCATTGAACCCATGGCAAACACAGTGGTGTTTTATTTCCATGAACGCGCTTGGAAGCGTTATGAAAATAAGAAAATGGCAGAAGAAGCAGCACGCTTAAACCGCAACATCCCTTTGCATCAATGCGTGGGCAATTAGTTTGCGCCCAACAGCATCAAGAAACCATTGAGTGCTGCCACGCCTGCAATCATGCTAAACAACACATTACGGAAACGGATATGCACCAACAATACACACCCCACCGCCAACAACTCGGCAGCCAAATAGCTGCCGTTGGTGTGGACATCATCTGTGCGTAATGCTGCCAACAAGAGCAACACCAACACACTCAAAGGCAAAGCGGCGTTTAAATCCGTAAGCAATTTGGCTTTTAACCAACTTTTGGGCAAGAGCAAGGGGGCAGCACGAAGCAAAAAGGTTACTCCACCCATACACAACATTGCCAACCACCATTGCCATGTTTGTTCCATCATTTCTTTGCCCCTTGCGCCCAAAATGCCGAGCGCAACACAATCGCCAATACACACAAGCCCACCGCCAACAACAATAAATATTGTTGCGTCATGCTTTTTGCCACCACAAACATCACCAATGCCACCACACAAGGCCACCATTCACGGCGGTTGCGATATTGCTCATACGCCAACACCACAAATAAACAAGTCAGCGCGAAATCCAAATGCGGTATCAAATCATTTAAACCTGCGCCCAATAATGCACCGACTGCCGTTCCCACCACCCAATACATCTGATTGCAAAACAATACCCGACTCATAATGGCGGCGCGTAAGTGTTCGGGCATAGAAGTCATGACCGAAAAACTTTCATCGGTAAGCGTAAACAGCGAATAAGCACGTTGCAAACGCGAGGATGGCAAATGTTCTAATAAAGGCAAGGCATAAAAAACATGGCGCAAATTGATAATAAAGGTGTTGAGCGTGAGTGTGAACACGCCTGCCCAATCAGCAAACAAAGCAACCGCAGCATATTGCGCCGCCCCTGAATACACAATCACGCTCATCGCCAATGCCAACCAAGTGGGCAAGCCTGCCGCACTCATCAACACACCAAATGCAATCGCCGCAGGCACATAACCCAATGCAATCGGATACGAATATTGCCATGCCAAACGCCAGCGTTCTGATGAAGATAATGCTTCTTGCCCTGTTGTCATGCCATTACTTTCTGTTTAAAACTTAAAGCGTTCAAATCCTGCATCGTTGCCTGTACCTGTATAGACAAAGCAAAATGGCTTGCCATCTTCATAGGAATAACTGTCGCGATAGGCTTCAATATTGCCATACACGCAAAATTGTGGCGATTGGCGGTCAAATTCAAATACCAATTTTTCACCTTGTGCATTAACCGCCCGTTCGGCAGGTTTAAAGCCCCAACGGAATGGTTGCACCGTTTTTCGTTGTTGATTCATCACCACCATGCGGTAAAAATATTTGCCTTGATAGATATATAACAGCTTGTTTTGCACAAAATTGGCAGAACGGCTTTGCATCACATGGGCAAATTTCTTCATCATCGCATCAGAACAAAAATCATCGTCGTCCATATCAAATTGACAGGTTTGCACGGTGATGCCAAATTTACTTTTACTACCGTTTGCCGCCATGCTGGGCATCGTCCACACACACGCCAACAGTCCCAATCCTATTAATAAACCCTTTGCTTTCATGCTGGTTTCTCCATTTTTGCTTCACGAATCGGCAAATTCAATACAGCCGCCAACGCCGCCAATATCATATCGGCATACCACATCCAACCATAATCACCTAATGCCGTTATCGCCCAACCGCCCAACCACGCCCCAAAAAAGCCGCCAATTTGATGGCTCAATAAGGTTAAACCAAATAAAGTGGCTAAATAGCGTGTACCAAACAGTTTACCCACAAGCGATACCGTTGGTGGCACAGTTGCCAACCATGTTACACCCAAACCAATGGCAAATAAATAAAACGTCCAATCGGTGCGCGGCATCATCAAATAAGCCATCACCAATAAGGCGCGTGAGCCATACATCCAAAACAAAATATATTTGCTGCGAAAATGTCCCACACTCCAACCTACCGCCAAGCTGCCCACCACATTCGCTATCCCAATCAATGCCAGCGACCACGATGCCACGCTCGGCGGTAAACCACATAATGCCACTTCTGTTGGCAAATGCGTTACCAAAAATGCAATATGAAATCCACAAGTAAAAAAGCCCGCGTGTAGCAGCCAATAACTGCCATTACGCGATGCTTGTTTAACCGCTTGCCCTAAAGTTTGCTGTGGCGTGTTTCCAGACGTGGCGACAGGTGCAATCGTTTCGTGAGCGGCTTGTCCATTGCCTCGCACCAAAAAACGGCTCAATGGCACAATCAATAATGCCACCCCTGCCAGAACATACATCGCGCCTCGCCAACCCACTGCTGGCAACATCATCAAACCTTGCAACACTGGCGCAAACACAAATTGTCCAAACGACCCCCCAGCATTGACCACGCCCGAAGCCGTACCACGCATTTGGGCAGACACCCGATTGGCAACCAAACTCATCAAAATCGAATGGCTGCCTGCGCCCGAACCCATTGCCAACATCACGCCCACCGTGAGCGTTAAACCCCAAGCGTGGGGCATAAATGGCATCAACACGATACCCAATGCCAGCAACAGCGTTCCCCAAAACAACACAGGATACGCGCCAAAACGGTCGGCAGCCGCACCTGTGAGCGGTTGCGCCACGCCCCACATCAACTGGCACACTGCCAAGGCAAAACTGATTTGGCTGATGCTCATGCTGGTGTCTTTATCCCAAGGTTGGACAAACAAACCCAACGACATCCGTATGCCCATGGTAATCATCAGCACGGCTGCCGCTGCCACCACCAACCACCACAGCGATTTGACGTGAGGCGTTGTCATCTTATTTGGCTCCTACCCTAATGTGGTTGGCAATTTTTTGCCAAAATCGTGTCTACCAGCATATTCTCTCCATTAACCACTTGTTGTTCATGGCGCGTGAGAAAACCATTGGCTTCGTTTTGTGTATTGGTATAACCATGCTGATGATTGACCACCCATTTCCATTGTCCATTGGTAAACACCGTTCTATCGGCAAGGTCTTGTTGGGCATCGTGTTTTAAAATGTTTTGCTGTGCGCCCATTGCCACTTCTGCCATATGGTTATCATAGCGCACGCGCAATGTTTGGCGATTGGCGCATTGATAGTTTTGCCAAGCCGTATAGTTGGGGGCATGATGATGAGCGTGGTCATCATGCGCGTGATGATGGTCGTGATGATTGTGATGGTCATGAGCATGGTAAGCATGATGCGGTGTCGATGTACACGCTGCCAATCCACTTACCACCACCGCTAATAACCAAGATGTTGTCTGCATATTCACTTCTCCAAACAGTTTTAAAAAAGCCTTGCAGTATAACATGCAGCAAACAATATCCACAGAAGCCTAAAGCTCTTGCTATAATTAAAAATTCCCTGCTGTGCAACAATAATAGAAAAGACCACACCATGAGCCAAACGCCCCTCTTAGACACCATCTATCTGCCACAAGACTTGCGTCAATTATTGCCCCAACAATTACCCATTTTAGCTGCCGAATTGCGCGAATTTTTATTAGACAGCGTCAGTAAAACAGGCGGGCATTTTGCCAGCAACTTAGGCGCGGTTGAACTGACCATTGCGCTGCATTATGTTTACCACACCCCCGAAGACCATTTAGTGTGGGACGTGGGTCATCAAAGTTATCCCCATAAAATCCTGACAGGGCGCAGAGAACGCATGAACACCATGCGTCAATACGGTGGCTTGGCAGGTTTCCCCAAACGCAGCGAAAGCGAATACGATGATTTTGGTGTGGGACATTCTTCCACGTCTATTGGTGCCGCTTTAGGCATGGCAGTGGCAGACAAACTGGCAGGGCGCAACAACCGCAGCGTTGCCATTATTGGCGATGGCGCAATGACCGCAGGACAAGCCTTTGAAGCACTTAACTGCGCAGGTGATATGGATATTGATTTATTGGTGATTCTCAACGACAACGAAATGTCGATTTCACCCAATGTGGGCGCGTTGCCCAAATATTTAGCGCGTAATGTGGTGCGCGATATGCACGGCTTACTCAGCACCATCAAAGCCCAGTCTAGCCGCGTATTGGATAAACTGCCTGTTGCCATGGAATTGGCGCAACGGGTAGAACACAAAATCAAAAGCATGGCAAACGAAAGCGAACACATCAAACAATCGCTGTCTTTATTTGAAAACTTTGGTTTTCATTATACTGGGCCTGTTGATGGGCATAACTTGCCGCAATTAGTGGAAACCTTGCGTGAATTGCGTGGCAGAAAAGGACCGCAACTGCTGCATGTGGTTACCAAAAAAGGGCAAGGCTACAAACTGGCAGAAAACGACCCTGTTAAATACCATGCCATTGGCAAAACCACCGCTCCCTCCGACACCCCAGCCCCACCCAAACCCACTTACACACAAATCTTTGGTCAATGGATTATCGACCAAGCCCATGCCGACCAACGCTTGGTTGCCATCACCCCTGCCATGCGCGAAGGCAGCGGCCTAGTGGAATTTGAACAACAATTCCCGCAACGCTATTTTGATGTGGGCATTGCCGAGCAACATGCAGTTACCTTTGCGGCAGGTTTAGCCTGCGAAGGCATCAAACCTGTGGTTGCCATTTATTCCACCTTTTTGCAACGCGCCTACGACCAATTGGTTCATGATGTTGCCTTGCAAAACCTGCCTGTCTTATTTGCCATCGACCGTGCAGGCATTGTGGGCGCAGATGGCCCTACCCATGCAGGCGCATACGATTTGAGCTTTTTACGCTGCATTCCCAACATGGTGATTGCTGCGCCCAGCGATGAAAACGAATGTCGGCTGTTATTGTCCACTTGCTATCAGCTCGACCAACCCACCGCCGTGCGTTATCCACGCGGTAGCGGCAATGGCAGCCCTGTTAGCAACGATTTACACACCGTGCCTGTGGGTAAAGGCATCATACGTCGTCAAGGCAAAAACATTGCCCTGCTCGCCTTTGGCAGCATGGTTCAGCCTGCCCTACAAGCAGCCGAAGCCCTCGATGCCACCGTGGCAGATATGCGTTTTGTGAAACCACTAGACGAAGCATTGATTCGCCAACTCGCCCAAAGCCACGATTACTTAGTGTGCATCGAAGAAAACGCCACCATGGGCGGTGCAGGCAGCGCCGTTTTAGAAACCCTTGCCCAACAGCGCATTTACCTGCCTGTATTACTCATGGGCATTCCCGACATCGTTACCGAACATGGCGATGCCCATTTACTGCTTGAACATCTGCACCTGAGCGCCAGCGCGTTGCAACACAAAATCAGCGCATGGCAATCCCAACTGACCGAGTCTCGCCGAGAAGCCCCATGACCGCCATCACCGCCAACCAAGTGTATCGCCTACTCGATGCCTATTTACAAAAGCTCAACCATGCCCTGCCCGACCCAGCCCTAACAGCCGAGCAAAATGCCTTGCTTGCCTATTTGCGTATGGACAGCATTGCCGAAGACCATGGTTTCCTAGCTCTAATCGCCCAAGGCGAAGGCGACACCTTACTCACAGCCAGCTTAAGCCAATATCTGCATCAATGGCAACTCACGCGCACCGCACGTCTATTCGACCAAGCGCGCGCCCTGTATCAACAACACGGTGCCGATATCCAACAACAAGCCGCTGCAGGCAGCAGCATAGAGCATCTGCGCCAACAATTTAGCGCGTTCACACCCATTGATGAAGAATACTACCTACATTGCGAAGATGACTTTATCGCCCTGTTTAACCATGTGCGCCAACACTTTGCCGTGTTCAATATTCTGTAACCTCTTCACACTTCACACACCTTAGGGGCTAGGAAATCATACTTCCTGCCCCTATTTAATGGTTTTCAACCCTCAAACGAAAGCATGTTAAGCATGTCAAACAACACCTTACTCCATCTGACTGATGAACCCCGTTTCTCCGACATCTCCACCCACGACATTCGCCCTGCCCTAGAAACAGCCATGAGCGAAGCGCGTGCCGCCATTGCCGACATCAAAACCCACCACCCCATCACATGGCTCAACACCGTAGAACGCCTGACCGACATCACCGAGCGCGTAGGACGCATTTGGGGCGTGGTAGCCCATCTCAATGCCGTTGTGGACACACCCGAACTGCGTGCAGAATACAACGCCTTAATGCCCGAAGTAACCGTCTTTTTCACCGAAATCGGGCAAGACATCGAATTATACGAACGCTTCAAAGCCATCAAAGCCGCGCCCGAATTTGCCCAACTGAATCCCGCCCAACAAACCAAATTAGAGCACGATTTACGCGATTTTGTATTAAGCGGAGCAGAATTACCCCCCGAACAACAAGCCCGTTTTGCTGAACTCCAAACCGAAGGCGCACAACTTGCCGCCCAGTTTTCCCAAAACGTATTGGATGCCACCGATGCGTTCGCCCTCTATTTCACAGACGACAGCCGCCTGAACGGCATCACCGAAGACGAAAAAGCCATGTTTGCGGCAGCCGCCCAAGCCGAAGGCAAAACAGGCTACAAAATCGGCTTACAAATGCCGCATTACTTAGCCATCATGAAACACGCTGATGACCGCGCCCTGCGTGCCGACATCTACCGCGCGTATGTAACCCGCGCCAGCGAATTGGGCAACCCACAATGGGACAACACCGCCAACATCAGCCGCCGCCTTCAAATCGCCCAAGAAGAAGCCGCCTTATTAGGCTTTGCCAACTATGCCGAACTGTCGCTGTTTACCAAAATGGCGGATTCACCTGCTCAAGTATTAGCCTTTTTGCGCGATTTAGCCCACCAAGCCAAGCCCTTTGGTGAACACGATTTAGCCGAAGTGCGCTCATTTGCGCGTGAACATCTAGGTTTAGACACCTTAGAAGTGTACGACCTCACCTACGCCTCTGAAAAACTGCGCGAAGCCAAATACGCCTTCAATGAAACCGAAGTCAAACAATACTTCCCTGCTGATAAAGTATTAAGCGGCTTGTTTGCCCAAATTGACAAACTGTATGGTGTGAACTTTATTGAAAAAACCGTACCCGTTTGGCATCCCGATGTGCGCTATTTTGAATTAGAAAAAGGCGGTGCTTTAATCGGTGGCGTGTATTTAGATTTATACGCTCGTGAAGGCAAACGCGGTGGCGCATGGATGAACGACTATCGCGGTCGCCGCCGTTTTATCGCAGGCAATCAACAAGGGCAAATCCAAACTCCTATTGCTTACTTAGTATGCAACTTTACCCCACCTGTGAATGGCAAACCTGCACGTTTGAGCCACGATGAAATCGTTACCCTGTTTCACGAAATGGGACACGGCTTGCACCACTTACTCACGCGCGTCGATGAATTAGGCGTATCGGGTATCAATGGCGTGGAATGGGATGCCGTAGAACTGCCCAGTCAATTTATGGAAAACTTCTGTTGGGAATATGATGTCTTAGCAGGTATGTCGGCACACGAACACACAGGCGAAGCCTTGCCTCGCGCCTTGTTTGACAAAATGTTGGCAGCCAAAAACTTCCAAGTGGGCTTATTTTTAGCGCGCCAAATTGAATTTGGACTGTTTGATATGCTGATTTACAGCCATCCTGAAACCCATTCGCATTGGGCGCAAACACTCAATGACGTACGCGCAGAAGTTGCCGTGATTCAACAGCCTGATTACAACCGTTTTGCCAACAGCTTTGGACACATCTTTGCGGGCGGTTATGCCGCAGGCTATTACAGCTATGCGTGGGCAGAAGTATTAAGTGCCGATGCCTATGCCGCCTTTGAAGAAAGCGAAGATGTGCGAGCCACAGGCGCACATTTCTGGAATGAAATCCTAGCCCAAGGCGGTTCACGCAGCGCCATGGCATCATTTAAAGCCTTCCGTGGACGTGAACCCAAAGTTGATGCCCTCTTGCGCCATTTAGGCTTACAAGCTGCCTAAACCCACTCAACAGGCTAGGCAC
>JBHADP010000050.1:0-8774 GCA_041855125.1 Neisseria sp.
AATATCTACAACACCTTAACCCGTCAAAAAGAACCTTTTCTCCCCATCGACCCACATAATGTACGCATGTATGTGTGTGGCATGACGGTGTATGACTATTGCCATTTGGGTCATGCACGGGTGATGGTGGTGTTTGACATGATTGCGCGTTGGTTGCGCCAAAGTGGTTATCCACTCACTTATGTGCGCAATATCACCGATATTGATGACAAAATCATTGCGCGAGCGGCTGAAAATGGCGAAAGCATTGCCGAATTAACCGCTCGTTTTATCCAAGCCATGAACGAAGATGCCGATGCTTTAGGCGTGTTGCGTCCCGATGTAGAACCCAAAGCCACCGAGCATGTGGCACAAATGATTGCCATGATTGAACGCTTAATTGCCAATGGTAAAGCCTATCCTGCTGCCAATGGCGATGTGTATTATGCCGTGCGCGAATTTGCCGCTTATGGTCAATTATCAGGCAAATCGCTAGACGATTTACGCGCAGGTGAGCGGGTGGAAGTGGATACTTTTAAACGCGACCCATTGGATTTTGTGTTGTGGAAAGCCACTAAGCCCAATGAAGTGGATTTTTGGGACAGCCCATGGGGTAAAGGCAGGCCCGGTTGGCATATTGAATGTTCTGCCATGAGTGAACAATTATTGGGCGATACCTTTGATATTCATGGCGGTGGTGCGGATTTACAGTTTCCCCATCATGAAAACGAAATTGCACAAAGCTGTGGCGCACATGGCGGGCATTGTGGGCATCAACATGAGGGTAAAATCATTGAGAGCCATGTGAAATATTGGCTACATAATGGCTTTATTCGGGTGGATGGCGAAAAAATGTCCAAATCTTTGGGTAATTTTTTCACCATTCGCGATGTTTTAAAAGCATACGATGCCGAAGTGGTGCGATTTTTTATTTTACGCGCCCATTATCGTAGCCCACTAAACTATTCCGATGCCCATTTAGACGATGCCAAAGGTGCGTTAAGCCGTTTATACACCACTTTAAAAAATACACCTGCTGCCGAGTTTGCTTTAAGCGAACACGCCAATGACTACACGCGCCGTTTCTTTGCTGCCATGAATGATGACTTTGGCACCGTAGAGGCAATGGCAGTCTTGTTTGAATTAGCCAATGAAGTGAATAAAACCAATAGTGCAGAATTATCAGGCTGTTTGAAAGCCTTAGGCGGTGTGTTGGGTTTATTGCAACGTGAACCCTTGGCATTTTTACAAAGCGGTGCCAGTGCCGATGGTTTGTCTAATGAGGCGATTGAACAACTGATTGCTCAACGCAAACAAGCGCGTGCAGAAAAAAATTGGGCAGAATCCGACCGCATCCGTGATGTGTTGCACGCTGCCAATATTATTTTGGAAGACAGCGCAGGCGAAACCACTTGGCGGCGGGGTTAATGAAAATCAGCTTGCCAAAATAGCTATGGCAAGCGATAATATTTAGCTTGTCTTGAAGTATAGGCAAAATCCCTATACCCGCTCACTTAAAGGAAATGAAAATGAAACAAGGTGTTCATCCAGATTACCACGAAGTAAACGTAACTTGCTCTTGTGGCAATAAATTTGTAACCAAATCGGCTATGGCTAAAGAAAACTTCACCATCGAGGTTTGCTCTCAATGCCATCCTTTCTACACCGGTCAACAAAAAATCGTGGATACCACAGGT
This sequence comes from Neisseria sp., assembly GCA_041855125.1. Classification (GTDB taxonomy): domain Bacteria; phylum Pseudomonadota; class Gammaproteobacteria; order Burkholderiales; family Neisseriaceae; genus Neisseria. The sequence goes on from JBHADP010000050.1 coordinate 1,677, forward strand.
CGTGTGGATAAATTCAATCAAAAATACGGCAATATGTTCAAACGTTAATTTGAATAGATGGCGTAAAAAAGACTGCTTGGGCAGTCTTTTTTTATGGCTGTTGAATGTCCGCCCATGTTAAACCAAAGCGTTGTAAATATTTACGCAAACGATCGCTGTCATTGTTGTGGTTGCGCTGTTGACGCGAGGCTTGGAATAAAACGCGCCCTGCGGCAGCTAAACTTGGCTGTTGGCGACACACTTGTATGACTTGTTGTAACTGTAGTTGGTCGAATAAATCATATTGTTCGGGTTGAAAGTGTGCGGGATAGGGGAAGGTAGCCGATTGAGGCGTGGAGGTTTCATCTTGCCAGAGCCATGTTAAACGTTCGATTTCAGCCGCCACCAATTCGGTTTGAATCCGCCCTTGCGGTGCTAAGGTTGCCAAACGCATGATGCTGGACGCTAAATCGCGGAAATTGCCTCGCCATAAGGCTTGTGGCGATAAGGCAAATTGAAGATAGGCGCGATAGGCTTCTTTGTTAAAACGGGTGGTGCGTCCTAATTCTTGTGAAACCAAAGCCAATTGATGCTCAATATTGGGTTCAATGTCTTCACGCCGCTCGGCTAGGGCAGGCAAAATATAATGCCAAATATTGATACGGGCAAATAAGTCTTCCCGAAATCGCCCTGCGCGCACTTCTTGCCGTAAGTCGCGATTTGTGCCTGCAATTAATTGGAAATTGCTGGCAATTTCATGGTCACTGCCCATGGGGTAAAAATGTTTTTCTTCAATGGCTTTGAGTAACATGGCTTGTTCATCTAAGCCCAGTTCGCCAATTTCATCTAAAAATAACACGCCTTTATCGGCAGTTTTTAAATAGCCTGCCCGTTTTTCCATGGCGCCTGTAAACGCGCCTTTATGATGCCCAAACAATGCCGAAGCCGCACCATCACCGCGCAAGGTGGCACAGTTGACATCTACAAATCGTCCGCTGATTAAATGGCGGGCTTTTTTTAATTCAAAAATCCGCCGTGCCAACATGGATTTGCCTGCCCCCGTAGGACCGCTTAATAAAATAGGCGAAGGTGAATTGAGTGCCACTTGTTCAATTTCGGCAATCATGCGGTTAAATGCAGCATTACGGGTGGCAATACCGCTTTTTAAGTATAACAAGGCGTTGTCGCGTACGGCTGCCAATCGTTCTGCCAACACATCATAGCGTGCCAAATCCAAATCAATGATTTCATACGCGCCCACATCGCCTTGCGACATACTGCGTTGTTGATTTTTCGGTGGCGCGGTTTGCAATAACACGCTGGGAATCTGCCGACTCTCCACCAACAAAAACAGGCAAATTTGGGCAACATGTGTGCCTGTGGTGATATGAGTGAGGTATTCCTCGTTGTCGGTGTCAAAAGGATAGTGCGCTGCCCAATCGTGGAGCTTGGTATAAACTTCGCTAAAGTCCCATGGATTGTGTAATTCCATAGGGACAAGGTTGACGATGGTATGTGGCGCGCAATGTTGAATATCGGCTTGTACCATGTGGGCTAATTCGCGATATTTTTCAGCATAGAATAATTCCATGCGGTCGATATGGAAATCGCGCCGTTGGTTCATGGCAATATTGGGTCGCCATTTGCGCCAACGCCCTTCGCCTTTGCCGTTATCCAGTTGTGTGCCGAGAAAGCTGATGACTATGCGTTTTTTATCCGTCATGTTTGAAAAAGTGAAAAAAGCCTGTGGATAACGATACCACAGGCTGGGTGATTCATGCGATTTACAGTAAATTTAAATCGCTCACGCGGTCAAAAATATGGTCAGGCTTATTGCCTTCTTCATATAATTGAATGCGTAAACGTAAATCGTTGGCGGAGTCGGCTTGGCGGATGGCTTCGTCATATTCAATCGTGCCTGCGGTGTAGAGGTCGAATAAATGTTGGTCGAAGGTTTGCATGCCATCGCCTTGTGAGCGTTGCATCAATTCTTTAATGCCCATCAAGTCGCCTTTAAAGGTTAAGTCTTGAATGGCAGGGGTGTTGATTAATAAATCCACAATGGCAGTGCGTCCTTTGCGTCCTTTTTTAATCACCAAACGCTGACCAATAATACCCACTAAGTTCATCGCCAAATCAATTAAGACTTGTTTATGGCGGTCTTCGGGATACAAGTTCATAATCCGTTCAATCGCTTGGTTGGCACTGGTGGCGTGAATGGTAAACACGCATAAATGACCCGTTTGTGCCAGTTGCAAAGCATATTCCATACTGCCCAAACCGCGTACCTCACCAATACACACTACATCAGGCGCTTGCCGCATCGCGCTTTGTACCGCCACTTCCCAGCTTGCGGTGTCGATGCCCACTTCACGTTGGGTGATGATGGAGCGTTTGGGCGTGTGTAAATACTCAATCGGGTCTTCAATGGTGATGATATGACCGGGGAGGTTTTTATTACGGTGGTCGAGCATGGCAGCCATTGAGGTGGATTTACCCGAACCTGTTGCCCCTGCCAACACCAATAAGCCCCGTGGTTGCATAATCAATTCTTTGAGTTTTAAGGGCAACGCCAAATCTTCTACTGTAGGAATATTGGAGTTAATGCGGCGCAACACCAAGCCCACACGTCCTTGCTCATGATAGGCATTCACACGATAGCGTGTGTTGCTTTTTGATTGTAAGGAATAGTTCAATTCTAAATTGGCGGCAAACTCAGCTTGTTGGTTTAAATTCATGGTCGAAGCCACGATTTCTGCCGATTCTTTTGCCGTGAGCGCAGGCAAGGGAACAGGGGTTAAAACGCTGTTGATTTTTAATGAGGGTGGAAAACCTGTGCTGATAAAAATATCCGATGCTCCTTTTTCTTCCGCATGTTGGCACATACGGTCGAGAATAGGGTGCATTTGTTCGCCTAATTGCGTGGGAACGGCGGCGGCTAGTTGGCTATCATCTTCCGTTGCATAAGCCGTTACCATTTCTTGCAATAAATCGTGTAATTGTTGGGTGGATTCACTCATAAACAAACAGCTCCATCTTACATAAAGTCGGCGTTTTGTGCTTTAGAACGCGCCACTTCTTGTGAAATCGCCCCAGTACGCACCAGTTGTTGCAAGGATTGGTCAAGCGTTTGCATACCATATTGCTGACCTGTTTGCAGGGCTGAACCAATTTGGGCAATTTTGTTTTCTCGAATCAAGTTACGCACCGCAGCCGTAGAAATCAAAATCTCATGCGCTGCCACACGACCATTACCATCACGGGTTTTTAACAATGTTTGTGAGATCACGGCGCGTAAAGATTCCGACAGCATGGAGCGCACCATCTCTTTTTCGCCTGCGGGGAACACGTCCACAATACGGTCAACCGTTTTGGCTGCGCCTGTGGTGTGTAATGTACCAAATACCAAGTGTCCCGTTTCGGCAGCAGTGAGCGCCAAACCAATGGTTTCAGGGTCGCGCATCTCACCCACCAAAATCACATCGGGGTCTTCACGCAGAGCAGAACGCAGGGCATTGGCAAAACTGTGGGTATGCTCGTGTAATTCACGTTGATTGACCAAGGCTTTTTTACTTTGATGCACAAACTCAATCGGGTCTTCAATGGTAAGAATGTGGGCTGGGTGGGTTTCGTTGATATAGTTAATCATGGCAGCCAATGTGGTGGACTTACCCGAACCTGTAGGACCCGTTACCAACACTAAACCGCGTGGCGTGTCAGCAATTTTTTGGAAAATACGGGGCGCTTTTAATTCTTCCAGCGACAAGACCACGCTCGGAATGGTACGGAACACCGCAGCAGGGCCACGCTCTGATTGAAACGCGTTCACACGAAAACGCGCCACATTAGGCAATTCAAATGAAAAGTCGGTTTCTAAATTTTGTTGATAGTTTTTGCGCTGTAAATCATTCATCACAGAAGTAATCATATTGCCTACTTCTTCTGCGTTCATTTCAGGCAAATTGATACGGCGAATATCGCCGTGTACACGAATCATAGGTGGTAAACCTGATGATAAATGAAGGTCTGATGCTTTGTTTTTTACCCCAAATGCCAGTAAGTCTGTAATTTGCATAATGTGTCCTTGAATGTTTTCCGTTACAATTATTGTTAAATAATCGACTATTTTAAAGAACAATGGCGTTTTCCACCAAGTAAATTTGGTAAAAGACGGGAAATTGCCAGTAATTAAGGGTGAGGCATGACAACGCTGCAACACAATTATGCAACAGTATGTCAACAAGTGCGCCAAGCTGCGCAAGATGCAGGGCGTGCCGCAGAGTGTGTACAACTGATTGCGGTCAGTAAAACCTTTCCTGTTGCCGATATACGCCAAGTATATGCGGCAGGCGCGCGCCATTTTGGTGAAAACTATGTGCAAGAATGGTATGAAAAAACGGCGGCACTTGCCGATTTACCTGATATCGTGTGGCACATGATAGGCGATGTTCAATCCAATAAAACCAAATATGTGGCAGAACGCGCAGCATGGGTACACACCATTAGCCGTCTCAAAATCGCCCAACGTCTAAACGACCAACGCCCCAGCCATTTGCCTCCTTTACAAGTATGTATTGAAGTGAATATCGCAGGGGAAGCGAATAAACACGGTGTGGCACCCACCGAAGCCATCGCCTTAGCGTGTGAAGTGGCAAAATTGCCCAAGCTGCAAGTGCGCGGTTTGATGTGTGTTGCCCAAACCAATGGCAGCGAAGCCGAATTGCGCCAACAGTTTCACACCATGCAACAATTATTGCAGCAACTGAATCAAGCAGGCGTGGCGGCTGATGTCTTATCCATGGGCATGTCGGCAGATATGACCCTTGCTATTGCATGTGGTGCGACCCATGTGCGCGTGGGCAGCGCTATTTTTGGTAAACGAGATTATCCTATTCAAGCAGAGTAAAACAAAATGACCATTTATTTTTTGGGCGGTGGCAATATGGCTGCTGCCATTGCTGGTGGTTTAGTCAAACAAGGCGGTTATCACATTCACATTGCCAACCGCAGCGCAGAAAAGCGGGCTCGTTTGGCAGCAGAACTAGGTGTTACAGTTTCTGAAAAACTGCCTGAACTCAATGAACACGATGTACTGATTTTGGCAGTGAAGCCACAAGACATGCAAGCCGCTTGCGCTCAGCTCTCCACACAAGGCGCATTGGTGTTGTCTGTTGCCGCAGGATTAAGCATTCAAACACTCAGCCATTACCTAGGCGGCACACAACGCATCATACGCATCATGCCCAATACCCCTAGCCAAGTGGGTTTAGGCATAGCAGGCATCTATGCGCCTCCCCACATCAGCCTTGCCGACCAACAACAAGCCGAAGCCATCATGCGCACCACAGGCGAAGTCGTTTGGCTACATGATGAACAACAAATCCACTCCATCACAGGCATTAGCGGCAGTGGGCCTGCTTACGTCTTTTATCTGCTCAACGCCCTACAACAAGCTGCCATCAACCAAGGCTTTACCGAACAACAAGCACGCCAACTCAGCCTCAACACCTTTAAAGGCGCAGTTGCCCTTGCCGAACAAAGCGGCGAACCCTTCAGCGATTTACAACAAAAAGTAACATCTAAAGGCGGCACCACACACGAAGCCATCCAAACCTTTAACGCCCACCAAGTTGCCCAAGCCATTCAGGCAGGCGTAGAAGCCTGTGTTGCACGTTCCCAAGCCATCGCCCAACAATTTGAAACCCACCATACACCATAAATATTCCCAACCATGTGGCAAAAAATCCTCCTACTCTTGGCAGACGTTTTCGCCATCGTCTGCATCGCCCGTTGCCTACTCCAATGGGCGCAGCTCAACTTCAACCATCCCCTAGCCGAATACAGCAAACAAACCACCGATTGGCTGATACAACCCTTGCGGAAAATCAGCCCGCCTATCGCCCGTTGGGATACCGCCTGCCTATTGGCTGCCTTACTCACCCATTACCTCAGCTACCTCATCATCTTGTTAGGAAGCGGCGCCCAATTAGGCGGACAGAAAACCCTGATAGCCGCCTTACTCTTCACCCTCCTGAGCTTCACCAAAGCCCTTGCCTACACCCTATTAATCGGCATGATGACCCGCATGATACTCAGCTTTCGCCAACCCTATAGCCCCCTGATTGCCATACTCAACCGCATTTTTCAGCCCTTATCCCAACCCTTTGCCCCACTCAAATACCGCCAATACGACTTCTCAGGCAGCATCATCGCCTTACTCCTATGGCTGTGGATAAGTGCAATCTTGCCACAACTCCATAACCGATTGAATTTATGGTTATTAAACTAAAAAACACCCCCGAATCCCCCCCATTTTTCAACCACAATACAAATAAACCACCAACAAACACAGCCAAGCCAACAAAACATGCTATGATACGCAGCCGTAAAACACCAATCGTGGAAAATGTTCCCATAACAACCAAAAATTCTCAGATTCTCATGTAAAGAAGGCAAACAAATTATGGCAAAACTAACTGAACAAGACATCCTCAACTGGGACGGGCCCGAAGACGACTACATGAATGCAGACCAACTCCAATTCTTCAAAGAATTACTGTTAAAACTGCAAGACGAACTTATTGAAAACGCATCTGCTACCACCGACCATTTACAAGAACACGAATCTGCGCCTGATCCAGCTGATCGCGCCACCCAAGAAGAAGAATACGCCCTCGAATTACGCACCCGCGACCGTGAGCGCAAACTCCTTAACAAAGTTCAAGCCTCAATTCGTTCTATTGACGAAGGCGAATACGGCTACTGCCAAGACACAGGCGAACCCATTGGCTTAAAACGCCTGCTTGCCCGCCCCACCGCTACCTTATCCGTAGAAGCCCAAGAGCGCCGCGAGCAACTCAAAAAACAATTCGCCGACTAAAAAACAACACCCATTCCAAACGACCATTTAATTTTCAAATGGTCGTTTTTTAATTTCTTCAATAAAATTTTCAAATAAAACAGCGCATTTTGTTTTGAGTTGAAATTTTTTGTGCTGGATTGATTGACAATGCTGAGTAAGGTGCGTATAGTTCGGTTTTTCGCTGCACAGCAGCAGTTGTTCTAGCAGTTGGTTGTTAAATTAATTTGACAAAAAAATCTAGCATGCTATAATAACGG
>JBHADP010000051.1:0-3521 GCA_041855125.1 Neisseria sp.
ATTGACGTGTACCGCGAACTATTACGCGACCCATTGGTGGGCGGACAAGTTCGCAGACGCAAAGCCACCGTTGCCCGTTTGGAATGGCGATTGGACGGCGATGATGTACCGCAAAATGTACGCGATACCATTCAAGCCACCTTTGAAAACTTGGATATATTCAACTTAATCAAAGATATGTTGAACGCCACTTTGTTTGGCTATCAGCCCATAGAAATTGTGTGGCAACGCGACAAACTTTGGCTACCTGAAAAAATCATCGCCAAACCACAAGAATGGTTCGGTTTCAACGAAGACGGCGCAATGTATTTCATTGAGCGCGGTTTCAACCATGACGCATTGCCTGCCTACAAATTTCTCTGCCCCAAACAGGAAGCCAGTTATGACAATCCCTACGGCTTGGGTGATTTGGGGCTTGTATTTTGGGCGGTAACATTCAAACGCGCTGGCTTAAAATTTTGGGCGGAATTTACCCAAAAATACGGCTCGCCATGGCTAATCGGCAAAGAACCGCGTAGCAACACACAATCAGATACCGACAAATTGTTGGACGCGCTGGAAGCCTTAATGGGTAATGCAGTCGGCACAATCCCCAATGACAGTAGCGTAGAAATCCACGAAGCCAGCGGAAAAACAGGCTCGGTGGACGCATACGACAAACTCATCCGCTATTGTCGCTCCGAAATCAACATTGCCTTGCTCGGTCAAGACCAAACCACCGAAGCCAACACCAACCACGCCAGCGCGAGCGCAGGTTTGGAAGTTACGGAAGACATCCGCGACAGCGACAGCCGTATGGTTGAAGCCACGTTTAACCAGTTGATTGACTGGATTTGCGAGCTGAATTTTGGCGATGTGTCACGCCCAAAATTCGTGTTACATGAAGCCGAAGAATACGGCTCAACCGAATTGTCGCAACGCGATTTGAATTTGCACCAAATCGGTGCGCGTTTCAGCAATGACTACTTTATCCGCGCTTATGGTTTGCAAGACAATGACTTATTGCCACCTGAAAAACAGCCTGAAAATGTGGATTTTGCCGAAAACGATGTTTACCAAACCTTTGAAAACACGGTTTCAGGCAATCTGCAAAATGATTTTGCCAGCGATTTGGTCAAAAACCTGCAAAATGGCGCAACGCCTGAAACCGTGTTAAACCAATTAGCCGAACATTATCCAAAAATGAATGACGAAGCCCTGCAAAACGAATTAGCACGTTTGATTTTTTTGGCGGATTTGGTCGGGCGTTTGGAAGTGCAAGCGGAGTTAAAAGATGAATGATGTGGATATTCAAGCCATTTTCGGCATGACACCTGAAAACGCCATTGCCTACCTGAAACAAAAGCGCGTTGATGTATCGTGGGATTGGCAAGATATGTTGGACGATGCCCACGTTTCCGCGTTTACGATTGCGAAATCAGCAGGCATGGACGTGGCAAATGATATTTATCAAGCTGTTGTGAAAGCCACCGCAAGCGGTCAAACATTCCAAGATTTTGAACGCGAATTGCGCCCCATTTTGGAAAACAAAGGCTGGTGGGGCAAGAAAGATGTACCCAATCCCGACACAGGCGAAATTCAGGCTGCCACGCTTGGCACACCATACCGCCTGAAAACCATTTACTTAACCAATTTACAATCGGCTTATATGGCAGGGCGTTACACGGAAATGGTTGCGGCAAAAGACACTCACCCATACTGGCAATATGTGGCGATTAACGATAAGCGCACACGCGAAACCCACCGCAAATTGCACGGTCGCATTTATTCAGCCGATGACGCAGTTTGGGGCAGCCTGTATCCGCCGTTGGATTACCGTTGCCGTTGTCGTGTCCGTCCACTCTCACGAGCGCGTGGTGAAAGCCAAGTTTTATCCAGTCCGAAACTGGAAACCATCACGGTAGACATTGGCGAAAACAAATACACGGGCGAGCAGCGTTACGCCCAACGAACAGGCATTCGCGTGGACGGTCAATTTATCGCGCCGAATGCTGGATTTAATGCCAATCAAGGCGCAACATTCTTGCAACGCACAGCCCGAACCGCGATTGAAAAAGCGCAAAACGCACCGCCTGAATTGGCGCGTGTGGCGGTCAAAGAAATGATGTCGCAGGAAAAATTTCGCAATGCGCTCACTATGGCACAACTGGCTTGGGTGGCTGAATTATTGGGTTTGATGTAAATGCGACGACATCATCGCGTTTTTGAGAAAGAGCAATCATGTTACAGATTGAGATAGACAGTAGCGACTTTGAACGCGGTATGGCGCGATTACTGCAAAATGTGGAAAACCGCAGACCCATTACCGCAGGCATTGCAGCCGAATTATTGAGCATGAGCGAAGACAACTTTGCCAGCGAAAGCTGGGGTAGCGACCCATGGAAACAAAGCAAACGCGCCAACCGCGAAGGCGGTAAAACGCTCCAAAAGACAGGACAACTTGCCGCCAGCCTAACAACCCAATCCAGTAACGACTTTGCGCGTATTGGCACAAACAAAATTTACGCCGCCATACATCACATGGGTGGACAAGCAGGACGCGGTCGCAAGGTTAATATCCCAGCACGTCCCTATCTCCCAATTAACGGTTCGGGCAACCTGCAAGCCAACGCCGAAAAACAAATCCTAGGCATCGTCAAAGATGCCCTTGCCCGTGGCATATAACAAAAAAAGCGGACTTTTTGTTATCCGCTTTTTATTTCACTATGTGTAACGTTGTTACAAATTCTTATCCCACTTTATTTTGTTTTGTCCCGTTTTATCCCATTTATCTTGGTTAGTGTTGGATATTTATATTAGTGGAGTTCAAGCAGCACCATCAGCAAAAATCACGCAATTGTGTATGTGGAAGATTTGCAAGTAGCGAATATGTCCAAGTCCGCCAAAGGCAACGCCGAACAGCACGGTAAGAATGTTGCTGCTAAATCGGGTTTGAACCGTGCGGTTTTAGACCAGTCTTGGTACGAGTTCCGTCGTCAGTTAGACTACAAACTGCTGTGGCGTGGCGGACATCTGATTGCCGTTCCGCCACAGAATACCAGCCGTTGCTGTCCTGCCTGCGGACACACTGCAAAAGATAACCGCCAAACACAAGCTAGTTTTGAATGTGTGGAATGCGGCTATCAGAACAATGCCGATCTAGTCGGCGCAATCAATGTATTGAAGCGCGGTCAGGAAATACTGGCAGCGCAATAACCAGTCAAATCAGAGCAGGACGTGCCCGTAGCGTCTGTGAAGTGAACCGTGCAGTCAGGCGGTCAGCAGCAGAAACCCACCGAAGCGAGTGAGCAAAACATCGTGTGCCGCAGTAGGAATCCCCTGCATTCATGCAGGGGAGGACGTCAAACCACGATATTCACAAGGCGATTAGGCACCACGATGATTTTTTTCGGGGTGCTGTCGCCAATAAATTTAATCGCGCCTTCGGTTGCCAAAGCAGCCGCTTCAATGGTGGCTGAGTCGGCATCGGCAGGCACGGTAATTTTGCCGCGCAATTTGCCGTTTACTTGCACCATGATTTC
>JBHADP010000052.1:0-14421 GCA_041855125.1 Neisseria sp.
GCAGGTCGCCGCCCTTGTCGCCATGAACGCGAAGTGCGCCGCCAATTTGGACGACAGGTGTGGATAGTGGGTGGGCAAATTGGCAACGCAAAAAGCCCGAGCCAAATTGTTGATTGGGCATCGGGCAAACGTTGGCGTTAGCAGAATAAAAGCAAAATTACCTTGATTTTCATTGTAATAGAGATTGTTGATGTCTCTATTTTGTGAGCGGGGATGACTGCCCTGCCACCATCATTTCCCCAATTAAAATCGACCCTACTTTATGCGAAGAGCGGCGTAAGGCATCGTCTGCCACGCCCACAATGTTGAGCAACATATCTTGCAAACGCGCGGCAATGGTAATTTCTTCCACAGGGTATTGAATCACGCCGTTTTCCACCCAAAAACCTGCCGCACCGCGTGAATAATCGCCTGTGAGCATATTCACACCTTGTCCCATCAGTTCGGTAACCAATAAACCTGTGCCCATTTGCTGTAAGAGTTCGGTTTGTTGTGAACAAGTGGTGTTGAGCAGCAAATTGTGTGCGCCGCCTGCATTGCCTGTGGTGTGCATACCCAATTTACGCGCGCTGTAACTGGACAAGAAATAGCCTTGTACCACGCCTTGTTCAATCACAAAACGAGGTTGGGTTGCCACGCCTTCCGCGTCAAACCAACTGCTGCCCCAAGCGCGTGGAATATGCGGTTCTTCGCGTAAATCAATAAATGAGGGCAGAATTTGTTTGCCTAGGCTGTCGATTAAAAAACTGCTTTGGCGATAGAGTGAACCGCCCGATAGTCCGCCCACCAGATGCCCAATTAAACTGCCTGCCACGGTGGTATCAAATAACACAGGATAGCTGCCTGTTGGCACGCTGCGGGCATTTAAACGGCGTACGGTGCGATGAGCGGCGAGGGTGCCAATTTGTTCCATGCTGTCTAATTCATCGGCAGAACGGGCAAGGTCAAACCAATAATCACGTTGCATACCTTGTTCATCTGCCGCCACCACGCTGCAAGATACGCTGTGGCGTGAGCCTTGCTGGTGTTGTAAAAAACCATGGCTGTTGCCATACACAAATTGATAATGCCCTGTTTGAATGCTTGCCCCTTCGGAATTGTGAATGCGTGGGTCGGCAGCCAAGGCGGCGGCTTCGCATTGTTTGGCAAGCTCAACTGCTTGTTGTGAGCTTAAATCCCATTCGTGATATTTGTCTAAATCGCCAAATTGAGTTGCCATTAAATCGGCATCGGCTAAACCTGCACAATCGTCTTGTGCCGTATATTTGGCAATATCCAATGCCGCTTGCACCGTTTCTTCAATCGCACGGCGCGACAAATCGGCGGTGCTGGCGCGCCCCTTGCTTTGTCCCACATACACCGTGATGTCTAAAGACTTATCTTGTTGGTGTTCAATTTGTTCAATTTCTTGCAAACGCACTTGCACGCTTTGCCCCAGCGATTCGCTTAAATCGGCTTCGGCAGCCGTTGCGCCTTTTTGTTGGGCGCTATCAAGTGCCAACGCACATAATTCCATTAATTCCGCAGCAGAATGGTTAAACATACCAAATTCCCAAATAAAGATTGGCTGCCATTTTACTCCGTTTCTTCCTGCCTGTTCCGATTGATAGCTGTGTTAAAATAAGTCGATTAAATATCAAGAGCATCATCATGAGTGAAACACACAATGAAGAATGGGTGAGCAAAACCCAAATGAAAAAACGCATGAACGAATTGCAAGATTTGGGCATGGAATTAACCAAGTTATCCAATGAAACACTCAAAAAAATCCCCTTGCCTGAAGCGCTTTATGAAGCGGTGCGCGAATACAAAAAAATCACGTCTAATAGCGCCACTAAGCGACAAACCCAATATATTGGGCGTTTGATGCGCGATATCGACCCCACGCCCATCCGCGATTTTTTAGCGCAACTCAAAGGCGAAAACACCGCCCACAATGCTTTTTTGCAACGTGTGGAGCAGGCGCGGGAACGCTTGATTGCCGATGACCAAGCACTCACCGCGTTTATCGCCGATTATCCCCATGCCGATGCAGGCGAATTGCGTACCTTAATCCGCAATACGCGCAAAGAAAAAGAACTCAATAAGCCGCCTAAAAACTTCCGTGCTTTGTATCAAGCCATCAAAGCCGTGATGAGTGGCGACACGGCAGCCGAAGAAGCCGACATCGCCCATGATGAAGACTAACACCATGTATCCTTATCCCCTCGACCCTGCGTATCAAAGTTTTATCAACACATTGTTGGCGCAACAAGTGGTCTATACCCTGATCAATGATGAAGACGATTGGGCAGAATGTCCTTCTTCTGAATATGATGGACATGATGGCGAGCCGATTCCTGTGTATTGTGTGTGGGCAACGGCAGAAGCGGCACAAGTTTGCCAAACAGAAGAATGGGCAGATTATCAAATTGAAGCCATTTCTTTAGCCGATTTTTTACAAGATTGCCTGTTGAATTTAGATGAAGATGGAATCTTAGTGGGGATAGAATTTGATGCGGAACTCTATGGCATGGAAATCGAACCCATTGAGTTATTAGGCGATATTTTAGATGCCGCCGAACAGCAAGGCAAAGTGTTGGAGGTGGACGACTTGCCCGCCTTAATCAACTATCGCCTTGAATGGGAACGTTGGGCAGCAGGGCAAAGCCGTTTAAATTGAAACACAACAAGCCTCGCGAAGGGGTTAGGAACACACCCTAACCCCATTTTAAGTATTCGTCATCAATAGTGGGGCGATAAGCCACTCAAACATTCAAACTGCCCCGAAACGACCGTTTCTTTTTCCAAAACGCCCAATGGGCTTTGGCATGAATGTGTAACACGCCCCCTTGTGCGCCATCGCTTGCCAGATTCAGTTGTGATAATTGCCCTGTGGTTAGGCTGTGCCATGCAGGGGCAAAAAAACGTTCTTCCCATTGTTGCAAGAGGGTTTGATATGCCCACACATCGGCAGTATGGCGCGCGGTGAGCAAGTCATCTAAAAAGATAACGGCATGATGAACCGCATGGCTTTGTTCAGCTAACAGCGTTTGCCATGCTGCCCAATCATAGGGCGCATCGATACAATGCGCATTTGCCCACACGCTATTGCTGGCGGTTAAAACATTTGCCTCTTGTTCGCCCACACAGTCTTGCCATAACCACACGCCATTAATAGGCGGCACTTGACGGTGCTGTCGTGCTTGATTAACAGCATGATTGTGCAGCCACATTTGCATTTCAGTTTGCCAACTCAACCACAACCGTTCGTCTTGACCTTCGGCGCGCATCGTGCCATCAACTTGTCCTAAAATGTCTAACACAGGCGAAGCAGACCAATGCGGCAGCGCAGGCAAGGTTATGAGCCATAAATCTGCCCGATAGGGATACACCCGCCATCCTTCTGCGGCATAAAACGTGGTTAAACCTTGGCATAACTCTGCGGCTTCCGCTTCGCTGATGCCGATTTCATTGCCGCTTAAGGTTGCCATTTGGTGCATACCCATTTGTTGCCATAACGGGCTGGCAAACAGCGCAGGGGTGTGAGCAGGTAAGCCCAAAGCGGCTAAAGCCTGTTCGCGTAAACTGCCTTGCCATAAATAGCGGGCAAAAAAAGCCGATGGACTGCTGGCTTGTGGCACAAATCGCCCAAAACGGCAGCATTGATTGAAAGCAGGGGTGTGAAGTGGGGGAAGCTGTTGAGGGTCGTGCCAGTTGAGGGCAGGCAGGGCAAAAGTGAGTTTCATCGCAAATTCCTTGTTGATTGAAGCCCTGCCGAGTCATGGCGGATAATATGAATGGGTTAGGCAATCATCCTAACCCATTGAGGGCAACATCATAAAACAACGTTTGATGAGCAGCTTTGTGTGTGGAACATGGGCAAGGGCGGCTCAAAGTGTTAGCACTATTTTACGTCATTTTTACGCCATGGGCGGGGGAAAATAGGCAAAATATGATACACTTAAAAGTTTGCTGCATCACAAAACTTGGTGTAAATCAATATATTAATCACAAGACTATGCCAAGATAATCCCAAGCGGGGGAAGATAACCATTTAAAATGTAGGATAAATCCAGTGAAACAAAACAAACCAAATCTTTGGCAACGTGTTTGGCAACATCAGTCGATGCGTTGGACAACATGGGGTATTTTATTGCCTGTTTCGGGTATGGTAACGGCTGCCTATGCCATTACTGAACCCTTACCGCAAAACGAGTTATATAAAACCGAGCGCGTGGTGCAAGAATTGCCTGCACCGATTGTAGAAGCCGCCACACCACCCAGCAGTTATTGGATAGAAGAGGCGGTACTTCAAGGCGACACCTTGTTTGATGTGTTGAGTCGTTTGGAAGTATCCGATGCCCATATCAAAACCAAGCTGGAAAAAAGCCAATTTGACAGCAAATCGCAACAACTGCGCGCAGGGCAAACCGTTAGCGTGCGCTTGGATTCCGCAGGCAATGCCACCGACATTCAGTTTTTTAATGATGATGACAACGGTGAGCGCAATTTGGTTGCCATTGAAAAAGTGAATGGACAATGGCAAGCCTCTGCATCAGAAATCGCCATGCAAACCATGCCAACTTTGCGTTCAGTCATCGTACGCACGTCTGCTCAAGGCTCATTGGCGCAAGCAGGCGTGGGCGTGGAATTGCGTGAATCCTTGCGTGATATTTTTAGCGACAAAGTGAAAATTGATGAATTAACAGAAGGCGACCAAATCCGCTTGCTGTATAACAGCATGTATTTCCGTGGGCAAGAAATGGCAACGGGCGATATTTTGGCAGCAGAAGTGATACGCAACGGCAAAAGCTATCGGGCTTATTATTATGATAAAGGCGATGAAGGCGGCAGTTATTACGACCAAGATGGGAAAGCCTTAAAAGAAGTGTCGAGCAATGGCTTTAATTATCAGCCTGTGCAGTTTACCCGCATTTCTTCGCCTTATGGTTTCCGTGTTCACCCTATTTTAAACACCGTGCGTATGCACACAGGCATTGACTATGCTGCTCCTATGGGAACACCTGTTTATGCCCCTGCCGATGGCACGCTAACCTTTAGAGGTTGGAAAGGGGGTTATGGGCATACCGTGATGTTGCGCCATGCCAATGGGGTGGAAACCTTGTACGCCCATTTAAGCGCGTTTTCGCCTGCCACAGGCTATGTACGCGCAGGTGAAGTGATAGGTTTTGTTGGCTCATCAGGACGTTCTACTGGGCCGCATTTACACTACGAAGCGCGTATCAATGGACAGCCTGTTAATCCTACCTCTGTTGCCTTGCCCACACCTAAGATTGAAACGGTAAACTTGGCGCAATTCCGTAAACAGCAGCAACAAGCGGAAACTATGATGGCAGCGATTCGTGGTTTGCCTGTTACCGTGGCGCAGTTATATTAACATGCCAAACCAATGGATAACTTCTAAAGCGTATATCATGAAAAAAATGTTGTCTTTGCTGGCTGCTACCCTGCTCGCCATCAATCCCCCTACAGCCTCTGCTGACCCTGTTGGCGACATCAGTGAAGCATGGCAAAAATTGGAGGAAATACAAATGGTGGCGGCACTCGACCGTGCCGTTACCATCTATGCTTTTTATGATTTGGAACAGAAAAAATTAAACCTGACCGATCCAAAACAGGATACACAGCAGCAAGACATCATGGCTTTAAACCATGCCATGCCCCGTGCTATGGCATATCTCCAAGACAAAGTTAGCGCATGCTATATACGGGCTGCCCAATCCAAACCCGAGCTCAAGCAAAGTATCAATCTGCCTCAGGCAAAAGATTGCGCCCCCTACGACCTTTTGCTGCACGACCATCTGCGCAGCGACTATGTTAAACAGCAAGAAAATGGCGCGACCTATCCTTTCAGCTACACACTCCACCCCCAAACCCAGCAATGGCAAAAACAGTATGCCCAAGAAGCACAAACCCTTTTGCACAACGCTCCCGAGGCACGAGGATTGTTGAAACAAAGTTTACAAACTTTTCCGTTTGTGATTATGTTTCCTGGCATGGCGCTCCAATTACAGAAAAGCATCGCCAAGCAACCCTAAACACCTCCCGTACTTATCACTGATAGCGCAACAGGCATCGGCTGGGCGAATGTTGGAGAAATAAGAAAAAACCTGCTGAATCAACAGCAGGTTTTTTCATGTGTATTAATTTTCTGCACGCCCCAATATCATGGCATCGCCATAACTAAAAAAGCGGTATTCTTGCTCAATGGCGTGGCGATATACCGCACGAATATGTTCCATGCCTGCAAACGCGCTTACCAACATTAATAAAGTGGATTTAGGCAAATGGAAATTGGTTACCATGCGGTCTATCACTTGAAAACGATAACCTGGGGTAATAAAAATATCGGTGTCGCCTTGCCCTGCGGTGAGTGTGCCTGAACGGGCAGCCGATTCTAGTGCGCGCATAGACGTGGTGCCGATTGCCCACACGCGATTGCCTCGCGCTTTGGCAGCCGCAATTTTGGCAACGGTGTCAGCAGGTACGTCATACCATTCGCTGTGCATTTTGTGTTCGGCGATGTTGTCCACGCGCACAGGTTGGAAAGTGCCTGCGCCTACATGTAGGGTAACTTCGGCGGTTTCAATGCCTTTGTGCTGGAGCTGGGTTAAGAGCTGATGAGTAAAGTGTAAACCTGCGGTGGGGGCAGCAACCGCCCCTTGATATTTGGCATATACGGTTTGATAGCGGTTGTCATCTTCTGCGCCTGCAGCCCGTTCGATATAAGGCGGTAGGGGTAAATGCCCGTGTTGTTCCAATAGTTCATACACGGTTTCTTCACCATGAAAACGTAAGCAAAATAATTCGTCTTGGCGTTCGAGCATGGTGGCGTGGATGTTGCCTTCAAAGATCAGCTCGGTATTGACTTTGGGGGATTTGGAAGAACGAATATGGGCTAAGGCAGTATGGGGGTCGAGAATGCGCTCAATTAAGGCTTCAATTTTGCCACCGCTGGCTTTTTGCCCAAATAAGCGGGCTTTCATCACTTTGGTATTGTTAAAAACCAATACATCGCCTTGTTCAATCCATTGCGGTAAATCGGCAAAGGTGTGGTCGGCAATGGCTTGATGAGGCAAGGCAACCAGTAAACGGCTGTTGCCGCGTGTGGCGGGGGGGTGTTGGGCGATTAAATGTTCGGGGAGGTGGAAGTCGAAATCGGAAATGTGCATGGCAAAACGCGCCGTTGAATCAAAGGGCAGTATTATAACAGACAGTGAGCCTGTGCTAAATTCAGGTAAAATAACGGCTTTTATTTTGTTGATACACTCATGTCCACTCTTGAACATCTCAATCAGTTATTACCTCAAACACAATGCCGTGAATGTGGCTTTATGGGTTGTTTGCCTTATGCCGAAGCCTTGTTGTATGAAGATGCGGCAATTAATTTATGCGCCCCGGGTGGGGAGGCGGTGATGCAGGATATTGCGCAATTATTGCAGCGTGCGCCGCTTGCGCCTGCGAAAGCCCATACCCCTGCTTTGGCATGGATAGATGAAGCGGTGTGTATTGGTTGCACGGCGTGTATTCGGGCGTGTCCTGTGGATGCGATTATGGGGGCATCAAAATATATGCACACGGTGTTGGCAGAAGAATGTACGGGTTGTGGTTTGTGTGTGGCGCCTTGTCCTGTGGATTGTATTGAGATGCGCCCTGTTGAACAGGCTTATTTGCCACAAGCACGGCATTGGGCAGAAGCAGGG
Source organism: Neisseria sp. (assembly GCA_041855125.1). Taxonomy (GTDB): domain Bacteria; phylum Pseudomonadota; class Gammaproteobacteria; order Burkholderiales; family Neisseriaceae; genus Neisseria. The sequence goes on from JBHADP010000052.1 coordinate 7,707, forward strand.
CAAACGGCGCGGTTTGCGGCTGCTAGCCATGCTCAAGCGCGTTATGAATGGCATGAAGCGCGTTTGGCGCGAGATGCAGCTGAAAAACGCGCTCAATTAGCCGAGCGCGAAGCCGCCACGAAAGCGCGTTTGCAAGCCCAGCGTTCTCAATCTGCGTTTAACCCTGCGGACTTAATCGCGCAAGCGATGGCACGCGCCAGCGCACAACAAGCGCAACGGGCTGTTCCCGCTAATCGAACATCGTTTCAAGAGCAGCAAATTAAAGAAGCACAACAACGTGCCACGTTTCGCCGCGCCCAACGTGATGCCAAATATGGGAATGAAGCTGAAAAAGCCGCTGCGATTGAATGGCTACGCGCCTATAAAGCCGCGCAAGAAGCGGCTGAACAAGAGAAGCAACAAGGTTAATTTACTTTGGCTACAACAAGGGACTCATCAGACGCACGGTGTTTTCAACCAAGCCCCACCATTTAGAACGTTGTTGCCAACGGCTGATATTGACATATTGGCTGTGGCTTAAATAGTCTTGTTGTAAGGTGTGGATTTGGTGGGTTACCCCTTCATCATAAATGGCTAAGCTGATTTCCAAATTGAGGAAAAAGCTGCGCATATCCATATTAACCGTGCCAAATAAGGTGTAACCATCATCAACCGTCATGGTTTTGGCGTGTAGTAAGCCACCCTGAAATAAGGCGATTTTGACCCCTGCTTTGAGCAACATGGGGTAGTAGGCGCGTGAGGCGTAACGCACCATTAAGGAATCGACTTTGGCAGGCAAAATCAGGGTTACTTCTACGCCACGTTTGGCGGCGGTGGTGAGTGCCATTAATAAGGGGTCATCGGGTACAAAATAAGGTGTGGTAATGGTGATTTGGCGTGTGGCAGCATAAATGGCGCTGATGATGGTTTCATAAATCACACGCTCGCCTTGATTGGGGGCAGACGGTATGACTTGTGCGGCGATGATGCCTGCTTGGAGTTTTTCAGGCAAGAGGGCAGGAATCACTTCAACATAATTGCTTAAATATTGCTGCACGCCTGTGAGGTTGTCATCGTTTTCCACCGCCACATCGGCATAAAACACCGCCATCATTTCTAATACCATCGGTCCTGTGCAGCGCATCATCACATCAACCCACTCGCCCACGCCTGAATCTTGTTTGAAATATTGGGGGTCAACCAGATTGTAGCTGCCTGTGTAGCCGATTTTTTTGTCGATAATGAGCAGTTTGCGATGGTTGCGCAAGTCGCTGCGGGTAAACAGGGTTTTGAGTATACCCACGGGCAAGGCAGTGTGGACTTGTACGCCTGCATGGCGCAAGGTGCGTATCCAACGGCTGCGGAAAAAGTGGCTGCTGCCCACGGCATCTGCCAAGATGATGCAGTTTACGCCACGTTGGGCAGCTTGGATAACGGCTTGGAGCAGGGTTTCGATTTTGCCTTGTGGCTCAATAATGTAAAACGCCAATAAGCAAGACTGTTGCGCCGCTTCGATGTCTTTGAGCATGGCGGCAAGAATGTCGTCTGTGGTGGCGAGTAGGGTCATGGCGTTGTTTTTGGTTGCCCCCAAGCCTGTGGCATCTGCTGCCACTTTGGCAATGCCGCGATAACGTGGACGAATGTTGTGGGTGATGTCTAAATCAATATCAGACAGATAGCGTTCAACAAATCTGCCATAAAAATGGTTCATTTGGGCGGTACGCTGGGCGCGCGCCATGCCTAAACGGGGTTCTCCCAAAATAAAGTAGGCAATCACGCCAAATAAGGGAAATACAAATAGGATAATCAGCCATGCAAATGCGGTGCCTGTGTTGCGTTGTTGGTATAACACGCGCACCGCACAGGCAAGCACGAGGAGGGTGTGGAGGAAAAGGAGGATTTGTCCCCATGGAAGCGTGCTGAGGAAGTTCATGGCAATTTCCTTGTTGGTTGAAACCTGATGCTAAATGGGGAGGGGCAATTTGCTCGTCCCAGTTGGGGCAACACGCAGAACAATATTGGGGTGTTGTTCTGTGTGTTGCAGCCTGAAAATTCTACCGCCATCTCGGTTGGCAGGGCAATCAGGCAGTGGCTTGTTGTAATACGCTTTGAATGTGTTGAATGCAATATTGCATTTGTTCGGCGGTGAGGGTAGGGTGAACAAGGAACATTAAGCTGGTGTCGCCCAATTCTTGCGCATGGGGCAGGCGTTGTTGCGGTCGCCAAGGGGTGTGGTCGAAGGCTTTTTCGAGATAAACTTCGGAACAACTGCCTTGATAGCAAGGAACTTGTCGGGCGTTGAGTTCGGCGATGATGCGGTCGCGTGTCCAACCTTGCGCCAAGTGTTCGGGGCGTACAAAGGCGTAGTATTTATAATAGGCGTGTTGCATATAAGGCGGAACGTGTACCAAGCGAATGCTGGCAAAAGGCTGTAAGGCTTGGGTGAGCTGGGCAGCATGGGCTTGGCGTTGTGCCGTCCATGTGGGCAGGCGTTGGAGTTGAATGCGCCCAATGACGGCTTGCATTTCGGTCATGCGCCAGTTGGTGCCAAAACTTTCGTGCAGCCAACGGAAGCCAGCAGGGTGTTCTCGATGATACACGGCATCGTAGCTTTTGCCGTGGTCTTTATACGCCCACATGGCTTGCCAGAGGGCTTGGTCGTGGGTGGTTACCATGCCGCCTTCGCCCCCTGTGCTGATGATTTTATCTTGGCAAAACGACCATGCGCCAATGTGTCCAATCGCGCCAACCGATGTGCCACGATAGCGTGCGCCATGTGCTTGAGCGCAGTCTTCAATCACTTTTAAACCCTGTTGTTCGGCTAATGCCATGATGTCGTCCATTTCGGCAGGCATGCCTGCAAGATGAACCACGATGATGGCTTTGGTGTGAGGCGTGAGTACGGCGCGTATGCTGTTGGCGGTGATGTTTTGGCTGTTTAAATCCACATCGGCAAAAATGGGATTGGCACCTGCATTCACAATGCTCGACACAGACGCTAAAAAAGTGCGCGAGGTAACAATCACATCATCGCCTGCCCCAATCTGAAGGGCTTTTAATGCCACATCTAAGGCAAGCGTGCCATTGGCAAGGGCAACGGCATAAGGTGTGCCGATGGCGGCGGCAAATTCTTGTTCAAAGGCGCGACATTCTTGCCCTGTCCAATAATTCACTCGGTTGGACAACAAGATACGCGATACGGCATCGGCTTCTTCTTGGGTAAAACTGGGCCATGGGGCAAGAGCGGTGTTGAGCATGGTTTAATCTTTCTGTAAGGGTTGGGCAGGTGTGCCGATGGCGGTGGTGTGGTCGGCGATGGCTTGAATCACGGTTGCCCCTGCGCCTATCAGGCAATGGCTGCCAATGATGCTGCCGTGTCGGGTGCTGCATCCTATCCCCAGCCAACTGTAATCCCCCACACGGGTGTTCCCACCTAAATGCGCGGCAGGGCTGATGTGAACATAGTCGCCTAAAATACAATCATGGTCGATGGTGGCGGCGGTATTGATAATCGCGCCTTTACCCACTTGGGCAGCCGCATTAACAACCGCATGGGCAAATACCACGCTGCCCTGTTGCAGTTGGGCAAAACGGCTGAGGGTGGCGGTGGGGTGGAGAATGGTGGGCAGGGCAAAGCCCAGTTGTTCGGCACGTTGCAAATGTTGGGCGCGTATCACATTGTTACCAATGGCAATAACCACATCGTATTCTGATGGTAAGAGGCGTGTGCCGAGCAAATGGCTGTTGCCTAGAATGGGATAACCTAATAATTCGCCTTGTGCGGCATCATCAAGTAAAACAATATCGTGCCAACGATTCATCAATAAAGCGGCATCTAACACCACTTTGGCATGACCGCCTGCGCCTACTATCGCTAATTTATTTGCCATCGGGATTTCCTGTAAACTTGGGCATGGTGGCTTCGCCTGCTGCGCTGATGCCGTCTTTTTGCCAAACTTTTTTGAATGTTAAACACAAAATTTTGAGGTCGAGCCAAAATGAATAATGGTCGATATACCAAATATCGTGCGCGAAACGTTCGTCCCAAGTGGTGGCATTGCGTCCATTGATTTGCGCCCAACCTGTGATACCCGGTTTCATCTCATGGCGGCGCATTTGTTGGGCATTATAAAGCGGTAAATATTCCATCAATAAAGGGCGTGGTCCCACCAAACTCATCTCGCCTTTTAACACGTTCCATAATTCGGGCAATTCATCCAAACTGCTGGCACGCAGTTTTTGCCCAAAAGGGGTTAAACGTTCGCTATCGGGCAAAGGTTTGCCTTGTTTATCCACCGCATCGCGCATGGTGCGAAATTTAATCATCTTAAAGGGTTTGCCACCTTGGGCAGGACGGATTTGCTGAAACAATACAGGCGAACCCAAATTTTTACGAATTAAATACGCTAAATACAATAATAAAGGCGACAACAGCAGCAAAGCGGTTGCCGACACCACAATATCCAATAAGCGTTTCCAAAAATACGCCATACTTTACCTTAAATGTTCAATTAACTGCTGTAAGCGAAGATAGGACACATCGCGTTGAAAACGGCGCAAAATCTCGGCGGTGTTGGAGGGTGTGGGAGGCGTTTGCATTAAGGCAGACGCTGCGCGGATAAAGTCTGCCACATTGCCCGATTGATAGTTTTGATGTGGAATCAAACGTAAAACCTCGCTCACTTCCTCGCCCATTTGGCTGTTTAAAATCGGTTTTTGTAAAACCATATAGTCAGACAATTTATTGGTGATGGTTTGCGCAGCATGGGCATGGATGGGATTGATGGCAATATCACAACCTTTTGCCAATGCCATCATGCGTTCATACGGCACAAAGCCGTGAAAAATAATGTGTTCTGATTCGTAGGCTTTGAGTTGGGCGAAATCAGGGCCTCCGCCCATAATATGCAGGGCAACGGCTTGTCCTGCGGCTGCCATTTGCGAAATGCCTTCACACACCGTTGCCATATCATAGCTATAACTGAGTGTTCCCAAATAAAAGAAACGGGTTTTGTTGCCCACAAATGACACCGCTTGAGCGCGTTCGATGGCGGCAACATCGGCGCCAATATACACCACTTCTGACTGCTTCTGAGCAGCAGGATTGGCTTGCAAAGCGCGGTTTAAATACGTTTGCGACACCGCCACTAAAGCATCGGCACACGCATAAGCGCGATTGGCGCGTGCCGCAAAGGGCAGGGCTTGAGGCGGTAGTTTTTGAATGGCAGGTAATACTGCTGAAAACGATTCCGGCCACACATCTTGCACGTCCACCACCAATTTATAACCCAAACGCGCCTTATGTTTACCCAATGCCAACACGCTGCCCATGAGCGGATAAGCCGCATACACCACATCATATTCGCCCACTTGCCACGTTTGCAGCTCTCGCTCTAGGGCGCGTACAAAATCATGATGGCTGATTAAACGCGCCAACGAAACATTTTTCTGATAACCGCGTTCAGGCAATAAACGAATCTGCAAACGGCTATCGGGAGCGGTGGCGGCGGCTTCGGGCGAGCGAAACGCCTTATCATAATGCTTAAATTGGCTGGTGATTAACACCACATCATGAGTTGCACTTAATAATTGCGCCAAATATTGAAAACGATTGAAATGCGGTTCATTGGGCAGCGAGCAAAATGGCGCAACAATGGCGATTTTCATGATAGGCTGTTTCCCATTTGATAAGCCGCTAATGTGGTGCGATAAATTTCATCGTCTGAACACAAGGTCAGCACCCGTTGATGTAAGGCATCGCCAAATTGTTGGCGCAATTCCGCTCGCTTGATTAAAGACTCCAAAGCGGCAACAAAGGTTTCATCATCGCGCAAGGGAACACAATAGCCTGTTTTATCGTGTTGCACCATTTCCGCAATGCCTGCCACATCATAAGTAACCACAGGCGTATGATATAAACCTGCTTCCAAAATATTATTGCCTATGCCTGCGCCATGGTCGCCTGCACAGTTGAGCGTGTTGGCTAAAATATCCACTTCACTAAAATAATGCGCCAAATCGCGTACGGCACCTAAAAACTCCACCTTATCCGCAATGCCCAAGGCTTGTGCTTGTTCTTCCAATGCTGCCCGTTCATCGCCTTCACCTGCCACTTTCAAACGCACCGCCAAGCCTTTATCCAATAATTGTTTAAACATGGGCAACAGCAAATGCACCGCCCGCACCTTATCCAAACGCGATAAGGTTCCCAACACAATCTCAGCGCGTTGAGTTTTGGCAATCACGGGCGCGGTTTCGGGCAAAGCATTGTAAGTGTAACTGATGCGTTTGGCAGGAAAACCATGACGGATTAATTTCTGCCGTTCATGTTGGCAATTCGCAATAATGGATACGCCCAACCAATCGAATAATTTGGCAATTTTGGGATACGTTTGCGGATTTAAACCCCGCGCATGATAAAACACCTTGGCGCGTGGCGTGGTCATTTTAACTGCCGCCGCACAAGCAGGCACAATACGCGCCATCTGGCAATGCACAATATCGGGTTGTTCGGTTTGCAAAATTTGGCGAAACGCCAACATTCCATTCCAATAACCTTTTTTGCCATGATTATAAAAATCAACCAAATAATGTTGCATACCTGCTGCTTTGGCTTCTTCCACCAAAGGACCATCAGACGAAGCCAAAATCACATCATGCCCGCGTTGGCACAACAGGCGACCCAAACGTAACGTAGCGGTTTCTGTACCACCTAAACCGCGCATAGAAGTGGTTA
>JBHADP010000053.1:0-4520 GCA_041855125.1 Neisseria sp.
AGGCGAGTATAAAACTCGCCTTGTTTTTAACGATGTAGTTGGTTGATATATTCTACTTCTTCTCGGCTGCCCAGAATGACGGCTACACGTTGGTGTAAGCCTTCGGGTTGAATGTCTAAAATGGGGCAAAGGGCATTGCTGCTGGCACCGCCTGCTTGTTCAATAATCAAGCTCATGGGGTTGGCTTCATACATTAAGCGCAGTTTGCCTGCTTTGCTGGGGTCGCGCGTGTCTTGTGGATACATAAACACGCCACCGCGCATCAAAATGCGATGCACTTCTGCCACCATGCTCGCCACCCAACGCATATTGTAATTTTTGCCACGCACGCCTGTTTCACCCGCCAATAATTCCGCAATATATTGTTGTACAGCAGGAAACCAATGGCGTTGATTGGAAGCATTGATGGCAAATTCTTTGGTCTGTTCGGGAACGTGCGCTTGGGCTTGGGTTTGGATAAATTCGCCTTGCGCATTTAGGGTAAACACAAAAACACCGTGTTTTACAGTCAATACCAGTTGGGTTTGTGGACCATATAAAACATAGCCTGCGGCAACTTGTTGTTTGCCTGCTTGTAAAAATGAAGCGGTGCTTAAATCGCCTGCGGGTTTTTCTAAGATGGAAAAGATGGTGCCTACTGAAATATTCACATCAATATTAGATGAACCATCTAATGGGTCGAAGAGAACCAAATAGCGTCCATCGGTATGCAGGGCAACAAAGTTTTCTTCTTCTTCGCTTGCCAAACCTGCTACATAGGCGTTGTTTTGCAAATGGGCAATGAGAATATCATTGGCAATAACGTCTAGTTTTTTTTGGGCTTCACCTTGTACATTGCCGCTGCCTGCTTCGCCCAATACGCCTGATAATGCACCTAAGCGCACTTTGCTGCTGATGTCGTTGCAAGCAGAGATTAAGGTGTGTAGCACGCTGCCTAATTCGGTTGGCAGGTGATGTTGAGCCAAATGGGCGGGGAGAAATTCGTTAAAAGTGGTCATGGTGTGTACTCGTTAGTTAGATGAAGAAGAGGGAGCGGAAGCATCTGTGCCATTGGAATTTAATACGCAGGAACTGGCAGCCTCAATTAATTGGCTTTGCAGTTCAGGGCTGGGTGTGCCTCCATTTTTGACTAAATCGGTTAGGGTGGCAACCGAAGCATTTTTTAATGCTGTATCGGCAGCACAACGGCAATATTTTTCTGCTAAAGGCGCGGTGAGTTTAAGCTCGGGCGGAACGTGATTAACACATTCTTGGGCAAGAGCGGTGGTTAATTCTGTTCGCATTTGCTGTGAAATTTCTTGTTCACTACACGCGGTCAATAAGCAACTCATGGCAAGTAGGGCAAGAGTGGGGATTTTCATTAACAATTCCTTAATGGCTAAAATCCCGCCGTTTGCGGCGTTAGGATTGGGTTTTATTGAGAAGAGGAGAATCTCTCCCCAATCGGGGCAACACATAGAGCGATGTTGGAAGTGTCGTTCTATGTGTTGAAACATATTGTCGTTGGAAAAAGGATGTAGTTGATTGTAATTGAATTGTGGGTAAAGCAAAATAGGGCGGTTTATTTTAATTGGTAATCCAATACATAACGTGCGCCTTTATCTTGTTGTAACTGTTGCGCCAAGATGGGCAAAGTGTGGCGAAGTTGTTCTGCCAATAAATACGGCGGATTGATTAGCCACATACCGCTACCGTGCATACCAAAACCATCAGCACGCGCTTGTTGCACATATAATTCGGCTTGCAAATAATTGTGTGGCAACAGTTTTTTAAGTTGCTCGGGCAGTTTTTGGCTTTCAACACGGCTTAAACAGGGATACCAAATGAGATAGCAACCTTGTTCAAAGCGTTTTTGGGCTTCTTTTAAGGTTTTGATAACACGTTCATAGTCTTGCTTGCTTTCATAAGGAGGGTCGATTAAAACGACTGCGCGGCGGGTGGGTGGCGGCAGTAAGGCGATTAAACCTTGAAAGCCGTCTTCTTGTTTGAGTATGCCGCGTCGATTGAGTCGTGCTTCACGCATATTGTTTTGCAGATGCTGAAAATCGGTGGGATGCAGTTCAAATAAACGCAATTTGTCGCTCTCACGCAAGGTTGCTTGTGCTAACCAAGGTGAACCACAATATAAATGCTCGTGTGGCACAATTTGTTGAAGATGTTGTAAAAAAGATTGCAATAAATCAGGCAAAACAGGGGCTTGCTGTAAACGAGCGATGCCGTGTTGATATTCACCCACTTTTTGTGCTTCAGAACTGCGCAAATCATATAAACCTGCACCGCTATGGGTGTCGATATACCAATAAGGTTTGTCTTTGCGATTAAAATAATCTAAGGTAAGCCACAAAATAAAATGTTTTAACACATCAGCATGATTGCCTGCATGAAAGGCATGACGGTAACTGAGCATAGGAAAATTCAGCCAAAAAATAAAAGGCTCATTGTACGAGATTTAGCAGAATGCGGTAATATATTGCTATAAAATGAGGCGAGATAGGGCATGGGATATGCCTCAACCGATTGAATATTTTTCGCCATCAGTGGCAGCGTTTCAACTTCAAAAGGAATACCGATGAAAACCATCAAATTAAGCGGTTTATGTTTGGCAGCATTATTGACATTGGGTGCGTGTGGCATGGGAGGCGACAGCGAAGCAGAAAACGACCGCATCATTCAAATGGACGACAGACGCGAGCGCGATGATGATGACGACAGACGCAGTTACCGCCGCGACAGCGATGAACGAGACGATGATGACGATAACCGCCGTTCTTATCGCAATGATGATGACGACAGAGAAGACGACGATGACGACCGTCGCCGCAGTCGCCGTGATGATGACGATGATTAAGAACGGTTTGTGTTAAAATTGCCGCCATTCTGGCAAGACAAATGAATCTGAACAAATTATGAAATTACATCAAATGATTTCCACACTTGTGGAAAGCGCGTTTCAAACTGCAGGTATTGGCAATAGTCCCATCGTGTTGCAGCCTGCTAAAAATGCCGATTTTGGCGATTTTCAAATTAATGGCGTGATGGGAGCTGCCAAACAAGCCAAGCAAAACCCACGCGAATTGGCACAACAAGTTGCCCATATTTTGCAACAAGATAAAATGATTGAATCAGCAGAAGTGGCAGGGCCGGGTTTTATCAACTTGCGTTTACATGCTGACTTTTTGGCGCACCATATTCAAAATGCCTTAAACGATGCGCGTTGTGGCGTGGCAGAAGTGGCGAATCAACAAACCGTTGTGATTGATTACTCATCGCCTAATTTGGCAAAAGAAATGCACGTTGGACATTTGCGTTCCAGCATTATTGGCGACAGCATTGCTCGCGTGTTGGGTTTTTTAGGACATCGTGTGATTCGACAAAACCATGTAGGCGATTGGGGAACACAGTTTGGTATGCTGGTTGCCTATATGGTAGAACAACAGCAAGATAATGCTGAATTTCAACTGTCTGATTTAGAACAGTTTTACCGCAATGCCAAAGTACGTTTTGATGAAGACCCAGCCTTTGCCGATACTGCGCGTGAATATGTGGTGAAACTGCAAGGCGGCGATGCCAGCGTATTAGCCTTATGGCAACAATTTGTTGCCATTTCCCTGAGCCATGCGCAACATGTGTACGACACATTAGGCTTGTTGCTGACACCAGACGATGTAGCAGGTGAATCTCAATATAATGACGATTTACCAATCGTAGTAGATGATTTGCTGGCAAAAGGTTTAGCCGTAGATGACGATGGTGCAAAAGTGGTGTTTTTAGAAGAGTTTAAAAACAAAGAAGGCGAGCCAGCCGCTTATATCATCCAAAAACAAGGCGGTGGCTTTCTCTATTCCACCACCGATTTAGCGTGCATGCGCTATCGTGTGAGCCAGCTTCAAGCCGACCGCTTATTGTATGTGGTAGATACGCGCCAAAAACTGCATTTTGAACAGCTATTTACCTTATCGCGCCAAGCAGGTTATTTACCTGAAAACGTTCAAGCTGAATTTATTGGCTTTGGCACCATGATGGGCAAAGATGGCAAGCCATTTAAAACCCGTAGTGGCGATACTGTAAAACTGGTGGATTTGTTGACAGAAGCTCAAATTAGAGCAAAGAATGTAGTAAAAGAAAAGAACCCTAAATGGGAATTAACTTCTGAGCTTGAGGAAGGGCTGCAAAAAATATCATCATTGACTAATTCGGATAATGTAAAAAATAAATTGTTATATAATCAAGAATTGAAAATATTAGAAATTACATTAGAAAATGGTTTTGTTTATCACCTACCAATTAATGAAATTGATAAAATTGTTCGAGGTTCTGAAGAATATACTGATATTGCTTTAGGATTAGTTGAAAAAATCGGTCAAGTGGTGGGCATAGGGGCAGTGAAATATGCCGATTTAAGCAAAAATCGCACCAGCGATTATGTGTTTGACTGGGAGAATATGCTCAGTTTTGAAGGCAACACCGCCCCTTATTTACAATATGCCTATACTCGCGTACAAAGCGTGTTTCGCAAAGCA
>JBHADP010000054.1:0-11131 GCA_041855125.1 Neisseria sp.
CGAATTTCTTGACCCTGTGTTTTCATCGGGTGTTACCACGGCAGTACATTCTGCCAAACTGGCTGCTGATTTATTAAGCAGACATCTGCGCGGTGAATCCATCAACTGGCAAACCGACTTTGCCGACCGCTTAATGATAGGAGTCAACACCTTCCGCGCTTATGTAGATGGTTGGTATAGCGAACGTTTCCAAGACATCATCTTTAATCGCGAACTCGACCCCGAATCTAAAAGCATGATTTGCGCCATCTTAGCGGGCTACGCTTGGGACACCAACAATCCTTATGTGGCAGATTCACAATTATTGTTTCTCTAATTGCACCACACAAACCATGCAACGGGCAAAGCCAACACGCTTTGCCCCTTTTCTATCTCTCCAATAGCCATTACACTTTCTTCTCTCCCACAACATCATCAGAGGATAAACACCATGCAAGACATCACCCAATATGTCCGCCAACAAGCCCATGCCGCCAAACAAGCCTATTACGCCTTGGCATCTGCCAGCACCGCACAAAAAAATGCTGCCTTATTGCGTATGGCAACCTTGATTGAGCAGCATCGTGCCGATATTTTAGCCGCCAACCAACAAGATATGGCAAATGCCCAAGCCAAAGGCTTAGATGCCGCCTTGCTCGACCGTTTGCAACTACAAGAGCAAACCATTGACGGCATGTGTGAAGGTTTGCGCCAAATTGTTGCCCTGCCCGACCCTGTGGGCGAAATGGACGAATTTCGTACCCGTCCCAATGGTTTACAAATCGGCAAAATGCGTGTGCCTTTAGGCGTGATTGGCATTATTTACGAATCGCGCCCGAATGTAACCGTTGATGCGGCGGCATTGTGCTTAAAATCAGGTAATGCTTGCGTGTTACGCGGTGGCAGCGAGGCTTTACACAGCAATTTAGCCATTGCCCAGCTCATTCGCCAAGCCTTACAAGAAAGCGGCTTACCCGAAGCGGCAGTTGCCTTTATTGAACACACCGACCGCGCAGGCGTGGGCGCGATGTTGCAAAGCCCTGATTTAATTGATGTGATTATCCCACGCGGCGGGAAAAACTTAGTGGCACGAATTGCAGCCGAAGCGCGTGTTCCCGTGATTAAACATTTAGATGGCATTTGCCATGTCTATATTGACGAATTTGCGGATAACAACCAAGCCCTAAATATTGCTTTTAACGCCAAAACTTCCCGTTATGGCACATGCAATACCATGGAAACCCTCTTGATTCACACCAGCCGTGCCGCAGAATTATTGCCCCAACTGGCAGCGCGTTATGCGGAAAAACAAGTTGAATTACGCGGTTGTGAACAAACGCGCACCATTTTGCCCCACATCCACACCGCCACCGAAGCCGATTGGGAAACTGAATACCTTGCCCCCATTTTGTCTATCAAAATCGTGGCTTCACTCAACGATGCGATTGCCCATATCAACCACTATGGCAGCCACCACACCGACAGCATCGTTACCGAGCATTACAGCCATGCCCAAACCTTCTTACGTTTGGTAGACAGCGCCAGCGTGATGGTCAATGCCTCCACCCGTTTTGCCGATGGCTTTGAATTTGGCTTGGGCGCAGAAATTGGCATCTCCACCGACAAAATCCATGTGCGCGGCCCTGTGGGTTTGCAAGGCTTAACCAGTCAAAAATGGGTAGTGTTGGGCAATGGGCAAATCCGCGCTTAAAACCCGTTTACCGAAAGTTGCAAACCGCCCAACAAATCGGCTTAGTTTTGCAAACCTTTTCTGTGCTTTGACTGGTTTCCAATCGGTCTTTTTGCGACAATACGCCGCTTACACAATCACACTATCTATTAAAGGGAAATTATGAAACGCATCTTCCTCTTTATCCTTACCAACCTTGCCGTATTGGTGGTGGTGAGCATCATCTTAAGCCTGTTGGGTTTGAGTGGTAATCCCAATCAAATGGGCAGCCTATTGGCTTATTCTGCTGTAGTGGGCTTTACAGGCTCCATCATTTCGCTCTTAACGTCAAAATGGGTGGCGAAACGCTCAGTAGGGGCAGAAGTCATCACCGAGCCACAAAATGAACTGGAAGCGTGGTTACTGAACACGGTAGAAGCCCAAGCGCGCCAATGGAATTTAAAAACGCCTGAAGTGGCTATTTATGATTCACCCGAACCCAATGCCTTTGCCACAGGTGCAACCAAAAACAGCTCATTGGTTGCCGTGAGTACAGGTTTATTGCAACACATGACGCGCGATGAAGTGGAAGCGGTATTGGCACATGAAATGGCACATATTGGCAATGGCGATATGGTTACGCTGACGCTGATTCAAGGCGTAGTCAATACTTTTGTGGTGTTCTTATCACGCATTATTTCCAATTTAATCGCCACCAACGACCGTGGCGAAACCAATGGTTTGGTTTATTTTGCGGTGAGTATGGTATTACAGATTGCGTTTGGTTTCTTAGCCAGCATTGTGGTGATGTGGTTTAGCCGTCAGCGCGAATACCGTGCCGATGCAGGGGCAGCGAAATTAGTTGGTGCGCCTAAAATGATTGCTGCTTTGCAACGCTTAAAAGGCGAAAGCAGCCATTTGCCTCGTGAAATGAGCGCGATGGGCATTGCCAGCGAAAACAAAGATTCGCTGTTGTCCACCCACCCCAGCTTGGATAACCGCATTGCCCGTTTACAAGGTATGTAATCCCTGTTGAACCATCGCAAAAATGGCTACTTTTTCAAGTAGCCATTTTTCTATCCCTATCTGGTTTTACAATGAATAATACATTTCAAACTCTAAAGGATGGGGCGCCATACGAATGCGTTTCACATCTTCTTCTTTAAACGCGATATAGCTTTCAATCCAATCTTTGCTAAACACACCACCGCGTGTTAAGAATTCATGGTCGGCTTTCAAGGCTGCCAATGCTTCTTCTAATGACGCGCATACGGTTGGCACCAAAGCATCTTCTTCGGGTGGCAAGTCATACAAGTTTTTATCGGCAGGATCACCAGGGTGAATTTTATTTTGAATACCGTCCAAACCTGCCATCAACAAGGCAGCAAACGCCAAATAAGGGTTTGCCATGGGGTCAGGGAAACGCGCTTCAATGCGGCGAGCTTTGCTGCTGTTTACCGCAGGAATACGAATGGAAGCCGAACGGTTTTTAGCTGAATAAGCCAATTTGGTAGGCGCTTCAAAATGGGGAACCAAGCGTTTGTATGAGTTAGTAGAAGGGTTGGTAATGGCATTCAAGGCTTTCGCATGTTTGATGATGCCACCAATGTAATACAAGGCGGTTTCTGATAAACCTGCATAGCCATCGCCTGCAAACAAGTTTTGACCATCTTTCCAAATCGATTGGTGAACGTGCATACCGCTACCATTATCACCCATAATAGGTTTGGGCATAAACGTAACGGTTTTACCAAAATTATGCGCCACATTATGAATAATGTATTTCATATCTTGGGTTTGGTCGGCACGGCGCACTAAAGTATCGAAGCGTGTACCGATTTCCATCTGACCCGCCGTTGCCACTTCATGATGATGCACTTCCACAGGTACACCAATTTCTTCCAACAAATTCACCATAGCCGAGCGCAAATCTTGTCCGCTGTCCACAGGTGCAACAGGGAAATAACCGCCTTTCACAAACGGACGATGACCTGTGTTTTGACCATCATAGTGCTTGCCACTGCTCCATGCGGCTTCTTCGCTGTGGATTTTGTAGCGTGTGCCGCTCATATCGGTTTCAAACTCAATGCCATCAAACACGAAAAACTCAGGCTCAGGGCCAAAATAAGCTGTGTCGCCAATGCCTGATGCTTTCAAATAGGCTTCTGCGCGTTTGGCAATCGAACGGGGGTCGCGGTCATAACCTTGACCATTGGCAGGGTCAATCACATCACAGGTAATCACCACAGTCGCGTCATCATAGAAAGGGTCAAGATACGCGGTAGAGGCATCGGGACGCAGTTGCATATCAGAAGCCTGAATGCCTTTCCAACCGCCAATAGACGAACCATCAAATGCTTGACCATTTTCAAACCATTCTTCAGGGTCTTCTAACACAATGCGCGCAGGCACAGTAACGTGTTGTTGTTTACCTTTGGTGTCGGTAAAACGTAAATCCACGAAACGCACTTCATTTTCTTCAATCAGTTGCACTACTTTTTTAATCGACATTCTAAACTCCTGATACAGGGAATTAAGGGACTATACTCAATAAAACGGTATTCTTTCAGCTTTGCGCCATATCGGCAATATAAATTTGCTTTGTAAAATTGTCAACAATTTTACTCAGCTTCTTGTGTAAATCTGTTGGCGGCAATAAAAAGCCTCCAACCATTGGGGTTGGAGGCACATCAATCAAACCAGCAACACACGCTTATTTATTCAATTTCGCAGTGGCGGCTTTATCCAAACGGCAATTATCTGCCACAATTTGCGCTTGTGGCTTACCCTCTACCACAGAGCGTTGGCTTAACGTGCCACCATTCACTTTAGTTAAACTGGTAGGCGTTGCCTTAGCAGCTTGCCAAACAATGCCTTCTTCTTCAGCAATAAACACATTCTTATCGGTAAATTCAGGATGATAAGACAAAACAGGCGAAGCCTTTTCAGCAAACAACACTTGTGCTGCCACAATATCGTTGCCACTCAAACCATACGTTACACGCATAGGCTGCTTGTTTGCACCACATTGATACGCCACTTCCACCGAAGAAGTGATGGTTACTTTTTCCACATCATCTGCTGCCCACGCTGTGCTGCTCACACCAGCCATGACCACCGCAACTGTGTATGCTAAAGTTTTTAAAGTTTTCATGTATAGAACTCCCATTCGGTTAAACGACATTGTGTTCACATCTTACAAGATGTTTCCATCAAATTGTTACGGATTCCCTAAAAATATGCAAACCTTTCTTATTTTAAGCGTGGCTGATGGCGCAGCCCATCTTCTCATTGCCGCCATGCACAGCAAACACCGTCATGCTTTATCGCGCCCAAACAATCAATAATAAATTAATATTTTATTTTTTCTCTCTACTTCATTCATGCTAAATGATTGAAGCCCCATTTATTTCATAGCATATTGTATAAATACCGCTTGAAATAAAATCTAAAAACGCCTATTCTTAACGCCAGAAGCGAGCCATTCTCGTTTGCTTCTCACTTTCCCCCTCTCACCCAAGGAGAACATCATGGCAAAAAACTTAAATGTGTTTGACCCCGAATATGGTTTGTTGATTAATGGCGAATGGACAACAGGTGGCGAAACCTTAGTTTCTTATAACCCTGCTAATGGTGAGGCGCTTGCCAAATTTACCGATGCCAGCGATGCCGATGTGGACGCCGCCGTGGCAGCAGCACAAGAAGCGTTTAAAACATGGAAAAAAACCACCACTGCTGAACGCGCTGCCATTTTAAATAAAATCGCAGATGTCATTGATGAAAATGCTGAATTATTTGCCTTGCAAGAAACGCTAGACAACGGCAAACCGATTCGTGAAACCCGTGCGGCTGATATTCCTTTGGCATCTGACCATTTCCGCTATTTTGCCAGCGTGATTCGTGGCGAAGAAGGCACTTGCAATCAATTAGATGAAGAAGATTTGTCTTTGGTGTTGCGTGAACCGATTGGCGTGGTGGGTCAAATTATTCCTTGGAACTTCCCTTTCTTAATGGCAGCATGGAAAATTGCCCCTGCTTTGGCAGCCGGCTGTACTGTTGTGATTCACCCCTCTAGCAGCACCTCATTGAGCTTGTTGTCATTGGGTCAAAAAATCAATCATTTGCTGCCTAAAGGTGTGTTGAACATCATCACAGGTAAGGGTTCTAAATCAGGTGAGTATATGTTGCGCCATAAAGGTTTTAACAAACTGGCGTTTACAGGCTCAACTGCGGTGGGTCGCCATGTGGGCATTGCCGCAGCAGAATTGCTGATTCCTGCCACTTTGGAATTGGGCGGTAAATCTGCCAATATTTTCTTTGACGATATGCCGTTTGATAAAGCCTTAGAGGGCGCACAAAAAGGTATTTTGTTTAATCAGGGTCAAGTGTGCTGTGCAGGTTCACGCATTTTTGTGCAAGAGGGCATTTACGATAAGTTTGTGAACGCGCTTGCCGAAGAGTTCAAAAAAGTGAAAGTGGGCTTGCCTTGGGAAGATGACACGCAAATGGGTTCGCAAGTCAATGCGGGTCAATTAGAAACCATTTTGAAGTATGTGCAAATTGGCGAGCAAGAAGGCTGCCGCATCATCACAGGCGGTAAGAAAATTGAAGGCGAATTGGGCAAAGGCGAATTTGTTGAGCCTACTTTGATTGAAGCCAGCAGCAATGATGCGCGTGTGGCACAAGAAGAAATTTTTGGTCCTGTGGCAACGGTGATTAAGTTTAAAACCGAAGAAGAGGTTATTCAGCTTGCGAATGATTCGGAATATGGCTTAGGCGGTGCGGTATGGAGTACCGATATTAATCGTTGCTTGCGGGTATCGCGTGCTTTGGAAACCGGTCGTGTGTGGGTAAACTGTTATAACCGTTTACCAGCAGGCGCACCATTTGGCGGCTATAAAACTTCAGGCATCGGTCGCGAAACGCATAAGATGATGTTAGATGCTTATACACAAGTGAAAAATATTTATATCAGCACACGCGAAGAGCGTGAGGGTATGTATTAATCCTTTTGTATGTATCAAAACAACCGCTTGATTTGATTCAAGCGGTTGTTTTTTATGGCTATTGCTTATCCACTTTAAAACACTCAGCATTGGCTTGCTGCCTTGTGTAGATTCGCTATGCTGATTAGGCGATGGCGGCGGTACGCTCTTCTAACCATGTTTTTGCTGCTCCCTCTACCAATGGCAGCAATTTTTCACGCACTTGGGCATGGTATTCATTGAGCCATGCGATTTCTTCTGCATTCATCAAGCTCGTATCCACCAAACGGGTGTCGATGGGGCAAAGGGTAACGGTTTCAAAACACAGGAAGTTGCCAAACTCGGTGGCAGCAGGTTGGGCAACTGGCTGGTTAATCACTAAGTTTTCAATGCGTATGCCCCATTGTTGGGGACGATATAAACCCGGCTCGTTGGAGGTAAACATGCCTGCTTTCATGGCATGGTTGGGGTTAATTTGGGCATGATAAGAAATGACTTGTGGTCCTTCATGCACGTTCATGAAATAGCCCACGCCATGCCCTGTGCCGTGCCCATAATCGCATTGCGCTTGCCACATGGGCGCACGACAAATGGCATCGAGCATGGGCGCGGGTATGTTTTCAGGGAACACGGCTCGGGCTAAAGCAATATGGGCTTTTAATACGAGTGTAAAGTCGCGTTGTTGTGCGGCAGTGGGTGTGCCGATGGGGATAACGCGAGTGATGTCGGTGGTGCCGCCTTGGTATTGTCCGCCTGAATCAATCAGCAGTAAACCATCGCCTGTGATTTCGCTAAAGGCTTCGGGGGTGGCGCTGTAATGAGGCAACGCACCATTGGCGTTATAACCTGCAATGGTGTTGAAGCTGGGCGAGATAAAATGGGGACGTTGGCTGCGATGTGCCAATAATAAGGTATCGATGTCTAATTCGGTAACGGTTTCGCCTGCTGCCAGTTTGTGTTCCAACTCGGCAAAGAAGCCACACAATGCCGCGCCATCTTGTCGCATGGTTTCGCGAATATGTTCAATATCGGCGGCGGATTTGATGGATTTAAACAAGGTGGAAGGATTGATGCTTTCAACTAAGGCAACATCTGGTGGCAGTTGTTGCACGGTGCTAACGGCGGTTTTGGCAGGGTCGAGTAATAATGTGCCTTGCAGATGGGCTAAGGCAGGGGCAACGTTGGCATAGTCGGCAAGAGTGATGCCTGCTTCTGCCAAACTGTGTTGTACAGCCGCCTGAACCGCTTGGGGTTGGACAACAAATAAGGTGGCATTATCTTGCCCAATCAGCAGATATGCCAAAAACACGGGATTAAATGGCACATCGCTGCCACGCAAGTTGGTGAGCCATGCGATGTCGTCTAAAGAAGAAATCAGGTGGTAATTCGCGCCTTTTTCTTGCATGGCTGCACGCACTCGTGCCAATTTATCGGCACTGCTCTCGCTGACAAACGCAGGGTTGTGCAGATAGATTTCGCTGGTAGGCAAAGCAGGACGGTCGTGCCATAAGGGAGCTAAGATGTCTTGGTCGTGTTGTAAACGAATTTGTTTGGCGGCAAATGCGTTTTGTAGCTGCTGTTTTGCTGCCAATGACAGCATATCAGGTGCCACACCCACTTGGGCATGCTCGGGCAAGGTGGCAGCCAAATCGTCAATATGGGTTTTGCCAAAACCCAGTTTTTGCAATGCAATGCCACTGTCTGCTAATTGCTGGGCAGCTTGTTCCCAATAACGGCTGTCCACCCATAAATCGGCACTATCGGCTTTCACAACCAATGTTCCCACCGAACCTGTAAAACCCGATACATACACCCGACTTTGCCAATGTTGTGGCAAATATTCAGATAAATGAGGGTCGGCAGAGGGAATAATCCATGCGTTTAATTGTTGTTGCTGCATGATTTCACGCAAAGCAGCCAAGCGTTGTGAAGGGGTATTCATCATGATGTCCTTTCTGATGGCAATTAATCCACGCCTTTAAGCAAACGGTTTAACACAGGAACCAATAAAAATAATCCCACACCCGTTGCCAAGCCTACTGTGCCAATCAAACGATAAAAATTCGCGGCGGTTTCCACAGCAAAATATTCTTTAAACAACAATCCGCCTAAAGTAAAACCCAATGATAATGCCAAGAAATTCAATGCCACCATTTGCGTTTTAAAATGAGCAGGCGCGATTTTAGTTGCCAAAGATAAAGAAATGGGCGAAATCAACAATTCTGCAAGGGTAATACCCAAAATCACCAAGGCAAAAATCACCAATGGCATCACCGTGCCAGAAGTGAGAAATGGCACAAAACACCAATACGATGCGCCCAACACCATCACCGATAAAGCAAATTTCACAGGTGTTTTGGGTTGCTTATTGCCCATTTTCGTCCACATGGCTGCTAACACACCTGAAAACAACACCACCCATAAACTTTGCAAAGAATCTTTCCACGACACAGGAATGGTAAAACTGCCTATCACACGGTTTGCCGTTTCATCAAAATACACTGTTACTGAAGTAAACACCTGAAACCACAATGCCCAGAAAATACAAATCACCACAAATAAAGGCACATAAGCCGTGATATAACGTTTATTTTCTGCCGTTACCGCAGGGCTGCTTAATAAGCGCACAAAATACACCAAAGTCGCCACAATCACCGTTGCCAACAACACCTTAGAAAAATTACCCAAATTGAGCCAACCTGCCATCACCGCCACAGCCAACAATGCCACCACGGCTCCTGCGACACCTGCTGCCACTTTACCCTTGCCTTGTGGCAAAGGAAACGGCGCAGGCGTGGCAGGAAACGATTGACGACCCCGTGCATATTGCCACAAGCCCAACGCCATACCCACCGCAGCCGCACCAAAACCATAGTGGAAGCCCATATTTTCTTGCAATAAACCCGTTAATAATGGACCTAAAAAACCACCAATATTGATGGAAATATAGAAAATCGAAAATCCCGCATCACGCAATGGGCGCAGTTCTTCACTCTCATAAAGTGAGCCCACCATCGAACTGGCAGACGCTTTCACGCCCCCACTGCCCAATGCAATCATCACCAAACCACAAATCAAACCTGCCAAATCAGGAATAATCGCCAACGCCAAATGCCCCAGCATCACCAATATGCCTGAATAAAACAGCGTTCGTTCCGCGCCCCATAAACGGTCTGCCAGCCAGCCGCCTAAAATCGTGGATAAATAAACACTGCCGCTATACGCCCCCACAATGCCGCCAGCCACCGCTTTATCCATCCCCAAACCGCCTTCTGTTGTTTGGTAATACAGATAAATCAGCAAAATGCCCTGCATCCCATAAAACGAAAAGCGTTCCCACAATTCAATTTGAAACAGGGTGGAAAGCTGCCACGGATGCCCAAAAAACTTTTTTTCGCTTGCTAACGGTTTCTCCATGATTTCACTCCTTTATAGTTAGGGTTGATGGGATTTAATGACGGCAATGCGCTTGGGCAACAGGTTCCCAAAAAATACCTTGTACTTGCTGGTGTTTGCTGTCAAAAATCAATTTATATTGGCATTGCTGCATATTGCCACTAAAGGTATAGCGATACAGATAATTCCATTCAATGGGATACGTTTGACGCGAAAACCAAGGCTCGCCCAATAAAGCGCGCACTTGTTGGCTATTCATGCCAACTTGGATTTGGTTGAGATGATCCCAGTTGGGTAATTGCCCTGCGGCAGGGTCGGTAACTGCACGCCATTGCAAAGGAAATGAGGTGCGATATGGTTTTTGTTGATATTGCACTTCAAAAGGCGCAGCGTGGCTGAATAAAGGCGTGATGAATAACACGCATAAAATGAATAAGGTTGGCATGGTAACTCTCGATTTGGGCATTATTGTTGTTCTAACCAATCATCACGGGTTTGTTTGGCTTCGGCAAAATAGCGATATAAACCGTCTGAATCGCCTGTGTTTAATAAGGTTTCAATCTGGTCTAGTTGTTGGCGTTGTCCTTGAATCAAGTCTAATAAACCTGCGCGGTTGGCTAGGCAAATATCTGTCCAAATGGCAGGGTGGCTGGAAGCGATGCGAGTGAAATCGCGAAAACCCGAAGCGGCAAAGTTGAGATAGGTTTGCCCATCGGCATGGTCTTTGATTTGATGCACATAGGAAAACGCCAATACATGCGGCATGTGAGACACCGCCGCATAAATGGCATCATGTTCTATCGCGGGCATGATGTAGATTTGTGCGCCCACCGCTTGCCATATTTGTTTGATAGTGTAAAAAGCGTGTTCGTTTTGCTGCTCGTGTGGGCAGATAATCAGTTTTTTGTCTTGGTATAAACCGAATTGGGCGGCTAATGCGCCGTGGCGGTCGGAGCCTGCAATGGGGTGCGCCGCGACACAATGGGCAAGATGCTCTGGCAGATGTTGGCGAAACGCGCTTAAGGCGGATTGTTTGGTGCTGCCCACATCGCTCACAATGGCATCAGGGCGCAAAAAAGGGGCAATGGCTTGGCAAATGGCA
>JBHADP010000055.1:0-41467 GCA_041855125.1 Neisseria sp.
GCTGCCGACACCAACGCATCTTGTTGCAAACGCTTGGCGTTGTCCCATTCCATTTGCGCCACTTTTTGCTGCTGCTGTTGCGCAGCGATTTGCGCTTCTGCTCGTGCCACCGCTTCACGCGCTTGCTTAGCAGCCGCTTGCGCCCGTTGCACCACCTCTTTTGCCTGCTGCTCACTGGCTTGTGCTGCCATCAACTGACTGCTGCTGGTGTCAGACGACAATTCCGCCAACACATCGCCCTCTTGCACCTCACTGCCCTCGTCCACCAACACCGCTTTCACACGCCCTGCATACAAGCTCGCCACGTCCAAACGCTGCAATTCCAAGCGTCCATTTGATTGCACAATATGCTCGGGCAAGGTGCGACTGTGTTCCTTCTGATACACATACGCCCCACCTGCTCCTACCAACACCAACACCAGCCCTAACCACTTTTTCATCCAGCCACCCTAATCACTTCTTGAGGAAACAAAGCCTTAAATGCCCATTCAATACGCTGTGCAATCGCCTCATCGGTTAACATCTCAGGCACATACACCGCCAATTCATCAGGCAACACACCCATTGCCTGCAAACGTGTTCCCAAAATCATCGTTGCCAATACCGAGCTACCCAAATAACTCAAACGCTGCAACTGCTCCGATTGCGTTCCCTGACAACATTGATTCAATAACACCAAAAAACGGTCTGCCACATCACTAAAATGCCCACGCAAAAACGCCTCTGCCACCGCCACCTGATTGGCAGCATCAGCAAACACCCGATGCACCCAAGCCAAATGATTGCGTACATTCAACGCTAATTGCCAAATCGCCTGCCGCAAACGCTCCACAGGGGGAACATCATCCGCAAAATCAAACGGCACATCCCCCACAATCTGCTGCCGTTTGCGCCTCAAAAGCTCGCCCACAAACTCATCTTTATCCGCAAACACATGATGAAACATTCCCGAGCTGACCCCTGCCTCTGCTGCCAGCAAGCGCACCGATAATTTCTGATAACCCCATTGCGGATACAACTTCATTCCTGCAGCAATAAATTGCCCACACACATCCTTACTCATAAACGATTGATTTCATAATTGGACAGTTGTCCAGTATAAATAAAATTACCCTCACTCACAAGCCTTGTTTGACAAGCAAGCAGCAAGGCTTTCTAATATCTAGCAAAACAATGACTGAGTATATCCACCATGCACACCTTGCTTGCCACCCTCCGCCAACAACGCCTCGATGCCCAACAACACGCTATCGCCGCCTATACCCTCAAACGCCAACCGCAAGCCTTTTTTAACCATTACGGACAAGCCCTCGACACCTTATTAAGCCAATTATGGCAACACCTATTTGCCCACCAACCCCTTTGTTTACTCGCCATTGGCGGCTATGGGCGCAACGAAATCTATCCCTATTCCGATTTAGACTTAGCCTTAGTCAGCGCTCAACCGCTCACCCTTGCCCAACAAGACAACATCGCCCAATTTATCCAAATCCTATGGGATATCCAACTTGCCCCAGCCGTTAAAGTAGGCAGCATTGCCGAATTATGCGATAGCGCGCGCAACGACCTCACTGCCGATACTGCCCTACTTGAAGCCCGTATCTTATGCGGTGAAACCCTCATTGGCGAACAGCTGCTCCAAGCCCTCGACCATCAACGCAGCCCTGCCGCCTTTATCGAAGGCAAACTCATTGAAATGCAACAACGCCACGACAAACAACAAGGTTCAGGCGCAGTATTAGAACCCAATGTTAAAACCTGTGCAGGCGGTTTGCGCGATATCCATACCATGATGTGGCTTGCCAAAGCCCAAGGCATTGCCGCCAACATCAACGCCCTTACCCGTCAGCGCATCTTAACGCGCCTAGAAGCAGGCATCTTAATCAACAGCCACAAACAACTGGCGCGAATTCGTATCGAACTTCACCTTGCCGCCAAACGCGAAGAAGACCGTTTGGTTTTTGACCTCCAAAGCCAAATTGCCAGCCAACTCGGTTTCCAAGACGACCACAAACGGCGTAAAAGCGAAAAACTCATGCACACCCTATATCGCGCCACCAAAGCCGTCAAACAACTCAATGGCATTATCCTGCCCATGTTGCGTGGGCGCGTTTATTCCCTCTTGCCACGCATCGTTCACCCTATCGACAACGATTATTACCAAATTGGCAACCAAATTGCCGCGCGTGATAAAAACCTCTTTCACACCCACCCCATTCACATCTTCAAAATCATCGAAATTCTCCAACAGCGCAACGACCTCACCACCATCGCCCCCCAAACCCTACGCGCGTGGTGGATGGCAACCAAAAAAATCAACAGCCGTTTTTACAACAACGAAAGCAATCGCCGCCGCTTTCTTGGTTTCTTCCAACATGGGCAAGGGCTTACCCACACCATGCGTTTTCTCAACCTCTATGGCGTGTTGGGCTTATACCTTCCTGCGTGGGGCAAAATCGTGGGCTTATTACAGCACGACTTATTTCACATCTATCCCGTAGATGACCACATCTTAATGGTTTTACGCAATATGCGCCGTTTAGCAATGGACGAACACCTACATGAACTGCCTTTCGCTTCAGGCTTAATGCACGCTTTTCAGCCTGAAAAACAATATATCCTCTATCTAGCCGCCCTATTTCACGATATTGCCAAAGGACGGGGGGGCGACCATGCCATACAAGGCATTACCGATGCCCGCCAATTCGCTGCCGACCACTTCATGCCTCCCGAAGACAGCGCATTACTGTGCTGGCTGGTGGAAGACCATTTACTGATGTCCACCACCGCCCAAAAAGAAGACATCCAAAATCCCGACATCGTGCAACGCTTCTGCCGCAAAGTTCAAACGCCCGAGCGTCTTACCGCCCTGTATCTGCTCACCGTTGCCGACATTCGTGGCACCAATCCCAAACTTTGGAATTCATGGAAAGCCAATCTCTTAGAACACCTGTTCAAAGCCGCCAGCGCCTATTTTGCAGGCGAACACAACAGCCGCGATTTCATCGCCAACCATCGCCAAATCAGCGCCATTCACACCCTCAACCAAGCAGGCTATGACACCAAACACCAGCGCCGTCTCTGGCAAGCATTGGGAGCTGCCTATTTTGTGCGCCATGAAGAAAACGAAATCAACTGGCACATACTCAATCTCGCGCAAGATGTTGAACAAGCCACCGTTTGTCTGCGCCCCTATCACAACGACCACACCCGTCAAATCATGGTGTATATGCCCAATGCGCCCCGTCTCTTTGCCCATTTATGTCGCATCTTTAGCCATCATGGTTTAGACATCATTGCCGCACGCGCCTTTGTTACCGACCACAACTACATCTTAGATACCTTTGTCGTGCAACTGCCTGCCCATCGCCACAGCAACGATTTTCAACATATCGAGCCGTCTTTGCTCCATGAATTGCGCGATTTCCTACACGGCATCATTCCGCAAGACAACCAAGCCTGTGGCGTGCGCAGTCGCCGTGCGCGTCATCTGCCGATTGCACCCAGCATCACCCTCACCGCCGAAGACGATGAAGGTTGGTACACCCTCAATATCATTGCCATCAACCGCCCTTATCTGCTTGCCAATATTGCCGAAGTGTTTAACCAACATCACATCAGCCTGCGCCATGCCAAAATCAACACCTTAGATGAGCGCGTGGAAGACAGTTTCTTGCTGTATAGCCCCGAGTTAGCCGACCCCAATAAACAAATTGAAGTAAAACAAGCCTTATTGGAACAACTGGCGATTTAGCATAGAGGTTGAACCTCTGCGTTCAACCTCAATATTGCTCTCATTACCACAGCTTATCGCCTGTTATTCATCTATTCGTTGTCTGAACACCGATTGAGCCGTTATAATTGAGTGTTTTTTCACATTTAGCAAAGAAAGGGGCTTATCATGACACACATCGTTCTGGCTCATTCTCATCTTCTTTGCAAGCTGCACGGCTAATTCACACACTTTATTTTTGCCCCACGCAGCTTGCTGTTCTCATTTTTCACGCAAAGATTCTTTTAAGTGCCAACGATGGCACGGCTTTTTGCGTCTTTTCAGAAAGTAAGCTCATGGGCAACTATTCCCATTCTGATTCCATTACTATTATTGCCAATTCCAACACTTGGATTGAAGGCAATGCCATTCAACAACTACAACGCACCGCCCAACTGCCACATATGTTGCGCGTAGCGGGTATGCCTGATTTACACGCGGGGCGTGGCTATCCTGTTGGCGCGGCTTTTTTGAGCCAACACCATTTTTATCCTGCCCTAATTGGCAACGATATTGGTTGTGGAATGGCATTTTGGCAAACCGATTTGCCTATCCGCAAAGCCAAGCCCTCCAAATTAGCCAAACAACTGGGCAATATTGATATGCCATTAGATGAAACATGGCAAAACCGTATTGACGAACACTTACCCCAACACCCCTACCAAGCAGCATTAGGCACAATAGGCGGCGGCAACCATTTTGCTGAATTGCAAATGTTGGATACCATTTATCAAGCCGATAAATTGCCTGCCGATTTTCAAGCCGATTGTTTGCAATTATTGGTACACAGTGGTTCGCGCGGTATGGGGCAACAGATTTTGCGCCGCCATATTGAACAATTTAGCCATCAAGGTTTGGCAGACGACAGCACCGAAGCGGCGGCTTATTTAGCCGAACATCAAGCGGCTTTAGATTTTGCGCGCATAAATCGTTTATTGATTGCCGAACGTATGCTAGAACGTTGGCGCAGCGCAGGCACATGTTTATTAGACATTCACCATAATTTTTTACAACGCATCTGCTTTGAGGGCAGCACAGGTTGGCTGCACCGCAAAGGTGCCACACCCAGCGATTGCGGTTTGGTGATGATACCGGGTTCACGCGGTGATTACAGTTATTTGGTTGAGCCTACTGCTGCTTGCCATTTATCGTTGTATTCTTTGGCGCATGGCGCAGGACGCAAATGGCAGCGCAGTGAATGTAAAGGGCGTTTATCGCATAAATATTCCGTTGAACAACTGAGCCAAACGGCTTTGGGCAGCGTGGTGGTGTGTCAAGACAAGGCATTGATGTATGAAGAAGCGCCACAAGCCTATAAAAATATTGATAGTGTCATCGCTGCCCTAACGGAAGCAGGTTTGATTCAGTTAGTTGCTCGCTTTAAACCGGTATTAACTTATAAAACCAGTGGTGCGTGTGGAGGGGAAGCATGAATCGTGTGTTACAAATTTCCACCGCACAAGGTCCTGCGGAATGTCAAATGTTTGCGCGCTTTGTGTGTCAAACCTTATTGCGTGAAGCCGCACAACAGGGTTTGCAAGCAGAAATCATCAGCAGCCACGACAGCGCACAGGGTTTATTGTCTGCCACGCTGCAACTGAGTGGGCAAACAGTGGCGGCATTTTGCGAGCAACAACAAGGTACTTGGCAATGGATTTGCGCCAGCCCCGTACGCGCCAAACATCCACGTAAGAATTGGTATATTGGGGTGTTTCTTTTACCCAACGCACCTGCCCTGCCTGATAACGATGAAGTGGTGTTTCAAAGCTGTCGCGCACGGGGCAAAGGTGGGCAACATGTAAACACCACCAATAGCGCCATACGCGCCACGCATGTGGCAAGTGGCATTACGGTGCGCGTGGAGAATGAACGCAGTCAACACGCCAATAAAAAGCAAGCCTTAGCACTCTTGGCGCAAAAAATTGCTGCCCAACAAGCCACGCAACACGCCCACTATGCCACCGCACAACACGCGCAGTTGTATCAAGTGGAACGCGGTCAGCCTGTGCGTGTATTTGTGGGTTTGAATTTCCGCGAAAAAGAGTAAGATATTAAGGGCTGTCGGATGGCGACATCCGACATTTTTCACTTGCATTTAGGAGAGAATTATGGAAACCATAACATTAAAAATTGATGGTATGACTTGCGGCGGTTGTGTTAAAAGTGTGCAACGTGTGTTAAATGAATTGGCAGGGGTACAACAAGCTGAAGTGAGTTTGAACCCTGCACAAGCCATTATCACGTTTAATTCTGCTGAAATTTCAACGGCTGCACTCATCGAAGCCATTGAAGATGCTGGTTTTGATGCAGAAGCGGTTTAAGCCATGACGCAAAAAGTCCGCCTCCAAATTGATGGTATGACCTGCCAAGCCTGTGCCAGCCGTATTGAAAAAGTGTTAAACAAAAAATCGTTTGTGCAACAGGCAAGCGTGAATTTTGCCAATGAAGAAGCGCAAATTGAGTTTGACGACAGCCAAACCCATCTTGCCGCGCTGATTCATATCATTGAAAAAACGGGTTTTACCGCCAGCGAAAAAACCACCGCTCAAGCTCATCTGACTGATGATGCACCGATTGCATGGCGTTTATGGCTGTTATTGGCAATTAATATTCCCTTTTTAATCGGTATGCTGGGCATGATGATAGGTAAACATCATTGGATGATGCCCAATATGTGGCAATTTGTGTTGGCAAGTGTGGTGCAATTTTGGCTGGCGATTCCGTTTTACAAAAGCGCGTGGGCAAGCATCAAGGGCGGACTGGCGAATATGGATGTCTTGGTTACGCTAGGCACAGTTGCCATTTATCTGTATTCCGTTTTTATGATGTTCCGCCCACACGATATGGGCGGACATCATCATATTGCCCATGTTTATTTTGAAGCAGGCGTGATGGTTATTGGCTTTGTGAGCTTGGGCAAATTCTTAGAACATCGTGCCAAAAAACACAGTTTAAACAGCTTGAGCTTGTTACTCACGCTCACGCCCAAGCAAGTTCAAGTTAAGCGTGCCGAACAATGGCAATGGCAAGCACTCGACCAAATTCAAATCGGCGATATGTTGCGTGTGAATAGCGGGGAACGCATTGCCGCAGATGGAATCGTCATTAGCGGCACAGGTTGGGCAGATGAAAGCCATCTAACAGGCGAATCCCGTGCTGAAAGTAAACACGAAGGCAGCAAAGTATTGGCAGGCGCTTTATTGCAAGAAGGCAGTTTAGTTTATCGGGCAGAACAACTGGGCAGCCAAACCCTTCTGGGCGATATGATGAACGCGCTTGCCGAAGCACAAGGCAGTAAAGCACCGATTGCGCGGATTGCCGATAAAGTGGCGGCGGTGTTTGTGCCTGTGGTGGTATTGATAGCACTGGGCACCTTCGCGCTCACTTGGGGCATACAAGGCGATTGGGTGCAGGCTTTAATGAATGCGGTTGCTGTGTTGGTGATTGCGTGTCCGTGTGCTTTGGGTTTGGCAACGCCTGCCGCGATTATGGTGGGCATGGGCAAGGCAGCCAAATTGGGCATTTGGTTTAAAGATGCTGCCGCGATGGAACGCACCAGCCAAGTTAATACCGTTGTTTTAGATAAAACCGGCACACTCACACAAGGTAAACCACAAGTGGCGGCGGTGTATCTTGCCCAAGCTGCCATCAGCGAAACCCAATTACTCCAAGCTGCGGCGGCGGTTGAAGCCCTTGCCACCCACCCCCTCGCACGCGCTATCGTACAAACAGCCGAGCAACGCGGCATCGTCCTGCCCGCTGCTCATGATGTTTACCAAGAAGCTGGCGCAGGCATACGCGCCCAAGTAGACGGTATCGGCACGGTAGCCGTAGGCAAAGCCGAATTCTGCCACATGGACATTCCGCCCCAAGCAGACCCCGTTTGGCAGCTTGCCAGCATCGTTGCCGTTGCCATTAACGGGCAAGCCGCAGGCGCATTTGCCCTTGCTGATGCCCTCAAAGACGACAGCCTACACGCCATTCAGCGTTTACAACAACATCAAATTGACGTGTATATCATGAGTGGCGACCAGCCTGCTGCCGTATCCTATATTGCCCAACAATTAGGCATCACCCACGCACAAGGCAGCATGACCCCACGCGATAAAGCACAAGCCGTTCAAACGCTGAAACAACAAGGCAAAATCGTTGCCATGGTAGGCGATGGCATCAATGATGCACCTGCCCTAGCGGCAGCCGATGTGAGCTTTGCTATGCACGGCGGTGCCGATGTTGCCACCCACACCGCTTCTGCCACCTTAATGCAACATTCTGTTAACCAAATGGTGGATGCTTTGCTGGTGTCGCAAGCCACCATGACCAACATCAAGCAAAACTTATTCTTTGCCTTTTTCTACAATATTTTGGGCATTCCTTTAGCGGCATTGGGTTTTCTAAACCCCATCATTGCAGGCGCAGCCATGGCGTTAAGCTCTATTTCTGTGTTAAGCAATGCCTTGCGCTTAAAGCGTGTCAAAATAGATTGATACCTTTAGCCTGTAATCGTTCTATGCAGGGTGGGTTGGATATGCCTCTTCAAACCATCCTATTCTTTTGATTGGTTTAAACAGATGCTGACACACAATCCGCCCTCTGCCCGATTTTGCAAAACCATGTTTAAACCATGCAAAGTGGCGATGCTTTCCACAATAGATAAACCCAAGCCACTGCCTGCTTCGTTTTGTCCTGCGGGGCGATAAAAACGCTCTTTAATATGCGGTAAATGTTCGGCAGCAATGCCTGACCCTTGGTCGCATACGCTGATTGCGGTCTCGCTGAGCTGCAAGGTAACTTGGGTTTGCTCGGGGCTATAACGAATGGCGTTATCCAATAGATTACGCAACATCAGTTGTAATAACACGGCATTACCCTCCAATGGCAAAGCGTATTCTAAACCACAAGGGCAGTCGAGTTTGAGCTTAATGCGTTTTTCACGTGCCGCTAAATTCACGCTTTGTAAAACTTGATGGGTTAGGCTTTCCCAATGAATGCTTTGGGTATCGGGCAAGGCTTGTAATGGGTCGAGGCGCGATAGGATTAATAATTGTTCGGTCAGCCGTGTGGCGCGTTCAATACCCGATTGGATATTGGCTAAATGGTGCAGTTGTTCGTCTTTATCTTCGCTGATTGCCAACACTTCGGCTTGGATTTTGAGCGCAGCCAATGGGCTACGCAATTCGTGGGCGGCATCTGAAGTGAAGCGTCTTTCTCGCTGCAAGGTGTTGTCCACACGCGCCAATAGTCGATTTAAGGCTTGCACGAAAGGCAAGGTTTCGCGCGGCACGTTTTCTGAAACGGCTTGTAAGCTATGGGCATCGCGTTGGCTTAATTCGGTTGCCAGTTGGTTTAAAGGGCGCAAGCCTTGTTTCACCGCATACGCCAATAAGGATAATAAGATAGGCAAGGAAATGAATGTGAGCAACAGTTGTATCCATAAGGCATTGGCTAAAATGGAAAAACGCTCGCGCAGGCTTTGGGCAACGGCAACGGTATGTCCATTTTCTGGGTTGTGAAGGTATAAATAACGCCATGTGTCGCTTTGCCAGATTGAGCCACTATTGATAAAGCCTGATGTGGCTTGATAGGGAATGTGTTGCCCATAGCGGTCTGCCATTAAGCGTGTGCCTGCTTGATTCCAGATGGCAAAACCATTGTGTTCGCTTTGGGCGCTGCCGCGATTCTGGGGCAACAGGGTTTCAACATCGGCAAGGGGTTGATGAACTTCTGTGTGGCGCGAAACGTATTTTAAGGTGTGGGCTAATTGCGCCATTTGGCTGTCTGCCATTTCGTTGATTTCATGTAGGGCAACCGTGATGCTGCCCATGGCAGTTAGCAGCCACAATACGATTAAGCCGCTACTGAGGTAAATCAATAAGCGGCGGCGTATGCTGATGTGTTCGGGCAGTTTCCATGCTATTTTCATGGCATTTCCCCAATTTGATAGCCTAAACCGCGCTTGGTAATGATGAAGTTTTTACCAATTTTTTTGCGTAGGTTGTGAATGTGTACTTCAATGGCGTTGCTTTCCACTTCTTGGTCCCAACCATATAGTTTATCTTCCATTTGGGCGCGGCTTAAGATATGTTTGGGCTGGGAAAGCATCAGTTCTAATAATAAATATTCACGTTGGGTGAGCGTGAGCGGATTGCCGTGTAAGGTAACGGTTTTGGCAGTGGTGTCTAGGCTTAAATTGCCATAGTTGAGATGGGCAATCGCTCGCCCTTTGCTGCGGCGTACCAATGCCAATAAACGCGCCACCACTTCATCAAGCGCAAATGGTTTGCATAAATAATCATCTGCCCCGCTATTTAAACCTGCCAAACGGTCGGGCAAGGCATCACGCGCGGTTAAAATTAATACGGGAGTATCTAATTGATGTTGTCGCCAATCCGCCAAAATGCTCATGCCATCTATTTGTGGCAAACCCAAATCCAATACCACAGCATCATAAGGCGCAAGTGATAAAGCATCTTTACCGTGTTTGCCGTTTTGAAACCAATCAACTGTAAAACCGTGTTTGCTCAAGCCATGATGTAAACCATCACCAATTTGGGGGTCGTCTTCAATCAATAAGATACGCATATTAGTCTTTCGATAGGGTTTCCGATGTGGTGTTTACCTCATCAGGCACATTTTTATGACCTGTTACCATAGCCGCCACTAAATTGCTTTTGCTGATAAACGACATAGCAAGCGCAGAAGCAACGTGGAGCGCAATCAAAGGAATCAGGCTGTTTGCCAATACTTCATGGATTTCTTCCATGGTTTCATCACCCCAAAACTGCTCGGTTCCCATTAAATAACCACTCACGCCCAAGCCTATCACCACCGACCATAACACCAGCATCATCATAGCACCCAATGGATTATGTCCTAAATGTGGGTCAGGTTGGCGGCGCAGCAAACGCTGTCCGTGTGTGATTAAACGTTGAGGCGTGGGGAAAAAATCACTAAACCGAGCATAACGACTGCCCACCAAACCCCACAATACACGAAACACCACCATTCCTGCGGCAATATAACCCACATATTGATGAATGTCATCGCCCTCTTCCGTGAACGCCAAATTGGCTAACACACACGCTGCCAAGCCCCAATGGCACAATCGAACAGGAATATCCCACACTTTTACTTTTTGCATGATTCAACCTTTCCTAACAACAAAGCCATCTGCACACATCTCAGATGGCTTCGTGTCATCATCTATTCCAATTAATCGATTTCACTTTTTACGACTTTGCCCGTTTTGGCATCAAAATAAATTTCTACCTTTTGCCCTTGTTTGTTTTTGCCATAAATTTCATAGCAATTACCTTTGCTCACTTTAAAACGCTTGATTTGATAACCTTGCTGTTTTAATTGCTCTTGAAACTTCGCCTCAGGAATGCGCTCTTTTTCAGGATAAGCCATACATTGCGTTTCAGCGAAAGCCGTCATCGCTACCATCAGGGTCATTACACCGAATACTGTTTGTTTGAACATCATGTTTTCCTTAACTGGGGGGTAAACTCGCAACATCTGTTGCGTTGGGTGTATTAAACCAAACCGAGCTTAAGTCAATCTTAAGACGCACCCAATTTCACACACTCACGCCCACTAATTTACCAATCACTCCTGTTACCCCCAAAGCAATCATGCCCCATATCACCACACGACCTACCGCAGGCAAAGGTTTTGCACCCCCCAACGTTGCCGACACATAGCCCAAGCCCGCTAAACCCAATAACGTGGATACCACCAAAGCAGGCAACAATATCTCATTCGGCAGCAATAAAGTAACCAATAAAGGAATCACCGCTCCCACCGCAAATGCTCCCGCCGAAGCCAATGCCGCCTGCAAAGGATGGGCAGAAGTGGTTTCAGATAAACCAATTTCATCGCGTAAATGAGCATCTAAAGCATTGTGTGCCGTTAATTGCTTGGCAACTTGTTGCGCCAATTCAGGGCTTAAACCGCGTTGACAATAAATACGAGTTAATTCTGCTAATTCAGCTTCGGGATGCTGGGCTAACTCGCGCCGCTCAATCTCCAAATCGGCTTGTTCCGTATCGGATTGGCTCGACACCGACACATATTCACCTGCTGCCATTGAAATCGCTCCGCCCACCAAAGCCGATATGCCTGTTAGCAACAAAGTTTGAAAATCAGGTTGCGCGGCTGCCATACCCGTCATCAAACTGGCTGTTGAAATCAAACCATCATTTGCCCCCAACACGCTGGCACGCAGCCAATTACTGCGATGGCTCAAATGAGGTTCCGTGTGGATACTGGTCATCATCAATTCACTTTCTTCAATCACAAAACCACATTACAGCAAAACAAACTTAAGGCAGTCTTAAAATCCTTTCTTAAGATTGCCTTAAGTTTCCCCTGCTGTAATTCACCTTATTATTCAAACTATATGGCTGCCCCATGATCAAACCCCGTCTAACCGCCAACCGAGCGGTTTTTCTATTTACCGTTTATGCAACAGTGCTGCTCAATATCGGCTTTTGGCGCAGCGTTTGGCAAACCAACACCGATTGGCTCTTATTGCTCACCCTGCCTATTTTTATGCTGGCAGCCTTAAATCTCATCATACAGCTTTTATTTTGGCACAAACTGCATCGCATCATGCTGCCTATCTTGCTGATTATCAGCGCAGGCGCATCATTTGCCGTGATGACACAAAACATCTATTTTAATGCCGATATGATACAAAATCTGCTGCAAACCAATGTTTCCGAAGCCCGAGCATGGCTATCATGGAAATTCATTACATGGGTAGGTTTGGTAGGCGTGCTACCTGCGGTGTTATATCTGCGTTTTGGCAATATCCACACCGCAAAATGGTATCGTGAACTGGCTTGGCGAGCCGCAAGCATCATGGCATCGCTTGCCGTTATTGGCATATTAGCCACGTTTGCGTATCAAAATTACGCTTCTTTCTTTCGCAACCATCGCGGTGTGGCTCACTTGATTGTGCCAAGCAACCTATTGGGCGCAAGCATCAAAACCGCTTACAACGCCTATGATGCCAGTCGTCCTTTACAAACCATCGGTTTAGATGCCAAACGAACCGCCCCAGCCCACGAACGAAAACGCCTGATGATATTAGTGGTAGGCGAAACCACCCGCGCCCAAAACTGGGGCTTAAACCCCAACGCCCCCAATACCACACCCGAACTGAAAAAAATTGCCGATGTAATTAACTATCCCAATGTAACTTCGTGTGGTACCGCCACTGCCATTTCCATACCCTGTATGTTTTCCAACATGACACGTGAAAACTACAACGGCAACCTTGCCCGCCACCAAGAAAACGTGATGGACATTCTACAACGTGCAGGCTTATACACCAGTTGGCGCGAAAACGATGGTGGCTGCAAAGGCGTATGCGACCGCATCAAACACATCAATATTCCCGATAGCGCCCAAGCAGGACAATGCGGTTCAGATGGCTGTCTTGATATCGCCTTGCTCAACCAATTAGAACAAGAAATCCAAGCCATGCCTCATGATGGCATCATCGTGTTGCACACCATGGGCAGCCATGGACCTGCCTACTACCAACGCTATACCCCCGAGTTTCGCCGTTTTACCCCCACTTGCGATTCCAACCAAATCCAAGATTGCAGCAACACCGAACTCCAAAACACCTATAACAACACCATCTTATATATCGACCACATCCTTGTCCAAACCATCACCTTATTACAACGACAAACCCATATCGACAGCGCCTTATGGTATCTCTCCGACCATGGCGAATCGCTAGGCGAAAAAGGCATTTATTTACATGGCACGCCCTATCTGATTGCACCCAGCCAACAAACCCATATCCCCATGATATTTTGGGCAAGCCCAGCTTGGTATCAACGCGCCCAACTGTCGCCTAGCTGTTTAAAACAACGCGCCACCCAAGCACACTCACATGACAACCTGTTCCATTCCCTATTAGGCATTTGGGATATTCAAACCAGCGAATACCAAAAAAACCTCGATTTATTTGCCCCTTGTCGAAACCCTGCCAGCACAGCCTAACTTCCCCCTAAAATGGGGGCGATGTCCATCATTCAGATAACATCGCCCTCATTTCATCAAATTTCCTTTTCGGTTGAAACCCCGCCATTGATGGCGGATAATAATCAACTGCTTGAGGCATCACCCCGCCTTATTCAAAGCAACACATAAGGCAACGCATTAAATGTCGCCTTGTGTGTTCAAACCTTCCAACATACCAGAAAGCCCATTCTTATGAGCATCATGCTGTTTATCAACCTCTTCTTACTGGCGGTGTGCCTGTTTCTCATTGTATTAGGCATCAGCCGCAATTTGGCGCGTAAAAAAGCTCGTTTCCAAGCCATCCAAAACCAAGCCAGCACCCAACAATGGCTGCAAACCCACCTAAGCGAAGTTGAACTGCGCGACCTCCAAGCCATACGCCAACATTTCCAAATTTCCATAACCCAAGCCAAGCAACTGCGCGACCAATTCTTAGCGTCTCACCATCACACGTCCCATTGAGCCAACAACTTTTGCGCGCGCAAAATCACAGGCATATCCACCATCTTGCCTTGCACTTGAAACACCGCTGCTTGACTGCGTTGATATTCCACCACCACCGCGCGCGCAAATGCTAATTCCGTTTCACTTGGGCGCAACATCGCTTTGACCACCGCCACTTGCTTAGGATGAATACACAACACCCCACCCATACCCATATCGCGCCCGAATGCCACATAAGCGCGTAAACCTGCCTCATCATCTAATGCAGGAAACACCGAATCCAAAGGCGCATTCAGCCCATTACTCGCACTGTGCAACACCAAATCCGCGCGTAAACGCTGAAAAAACACCTGTGCCGCAGGCGTATCTAAGGTGATGCCCAATTCATGCGCCAAATCCAAACAGCCATAACTCAATGCCGCCAAACCTTGCGCTTGTGCAATTTGCGGTAACTGCACATACCCAGTTGCCGTTTCCAACACCGCAATAATCGGTTTAGCGCACGCTTGATACAAAGCCGTTACCTGTTCCGCCCGTTCCACCTTGGGCAACACCACGCCCTTAATGCCTTTTAACGACAATAACGCCGTTAAATCATCGGCATAATAGGCACTTTGCGCTGCATTCACACGCAACCACACCCAAGGCGTTTGCCCTATGGCATCGTGTTGCGCCAATAATGCGCGTGCTTGCGCCTTATCTTCCGCTGCCACCGCATCTTCCCAATCCACAATCACCTCATCTGCACCTGCAGCAAACGCTTTGGCAATCCGTTCAGGACGCATAGCGGGTACAAACAAATAACTCTGTGCATTTAAACCAGCAAACATCAGCTTCTCCCTATCCATTTCTACCTTATCTCTGCTAACATAACACATTCTTTCCCATTGATAAGGATTTTTCCCATGCCAAAAGCCATTATTCATACCAACCACGCCCCTGCTGCCATTGGCGCATACAGCCAAGCCGTGCGCGCAGGCAACACCGTTTATTTAAGCGGACAAATCCCACTCGACCCTGCCAGCATGACCGTGGTGGGCGAAGGCGATTTTCGTGCCGAAACCCAT
This sequence comes from Neisseria sp., assembly GCA_041855125.1. GTDB lineage: Bacteria > Pseudomonadota > Gammaproteobacteria > Burkholderiales > Neisseriaceae > Neisseria. The sequence goes on from JBHADP010000055.1 coordinate 15,328, forward strand.
CAAGTATTTAAAAACCTACAAGCCGTTGCGCGTGCCGCAGGGGGCGAATTGGACGATATTGTGAAACTGAATGCGTATCTGACCGATTTAGCCCATTTCGCCATCTTCAACGAAGTGATGGCAGAATACTTCCAACAACCCTACCCTGCTCGTGCAGCAGTAGGTGTGGCAGCTTTACCCAAAGGCGTACAAGTAGAAGCCGAAGCCGTATTGGTATTAAACGATTAAGCTCAGCAAGGTGGGCATCTTCCCACCTCTTTTTCCCATTGTCTTTTCATTTGATTGCACTATGCCGACTATCCGCCTTACCGTATTGGGCTGTGGCAGCTCATCAGGCACACCTGTTGCCACTTGCACCTGCTCCGTTTGCCAAAGTCCCAACCCCAAAAATCACCGTAGCCGTTGTAGCGCATGGTTAGAGATTGGCGGACAAGGTTGGCTTATTGATACCACGCCCGATTTACGCCAACAAGCCTTGCGCGAGCGCATTCCGCGCGTAGATGGCGTTCTCTACACCCACCCCCATGCCGACCATTTAAACGGCATTGACGACTTACGCGCATTTTGTTTCCGCCAACAAGGTGCAATTCCCATTTATGGCAGCGCGTTTACCTTAAACAACATCACCGAGCGTTTCCACTATGCCTTTTTTCCACCGTCCCAGCATTGGAATCGTCCCGTCTTACAAGCCCAACCGCTTGACCAGTTAAGCCACATCAATGGCGTACCCTTGCACCATTTCCAAGTTCCCCATGGACACTGGCACACCACCGCCTACCGCATTGGCAACATCGCATGGCTCACCGATTTAAACGACCTGACCGATGAACACATTGCCCAACTACAAGGCTTAGATTATCTTTTTATCGACTGCTTAGGTGAAAAACCCTATCCCAGCCATTTAAGCTTTGACCAAGCCTGTGCCTTTGCCCAACGCATTGCCGCCCAACAAACCTATTTAATCCACATGACCCACTCACTAGGCTATGAAGATTTGCAACAACGTTGCCCACCCAACATTGCTCCTGCCTATGATGGGCTGACCGTTTTATCAGAAGCCTAAACCTATGACCCAACCTATTTACGATGCCCTTATTATTGGTGGTGGCTTAGTGGGTGCCAGTGCCGCCCTTGCCCTACATCAACAAGGCAAAAATGTTGCCCTTTTAGAAGTGCGCCCCCCCATCACCGATTTGCCCCAATTAGAACAAGGCTGGGACGCACGTATTTTTGCCATCAGCCCCGCCAATCGCCAATTCTTACAAAGCCTAAACGCTTGGGCAGATGAAAAACGCATTCAAGCCGTTACCCGCATGGCAGTGGCAGGCGATAGCGGTGGTTACATTGAATTTAACGCTGCCGACCTCCACACACCTCATCTCACCCATATCGCTGAAAACCGTTGGCTCTTGGCTGCCTTATGGCAACAAATTGCAGCGCACGCCATTCCCGTTTTCCAACAAACTGCCATTGCCTTACACACCAACATACAACAAGCCACCCTCACCCTAGCCGATGGCAGCACACTACACAGCCAACTGATTATCGGTGCAGATGGCGCACATTCATGGGTACGGCAACAAGCAGGCATCAGCGTGCGCGAAGATGCTTATGGACATCATGGTGTAGTTGCCAACTTTCACACCGAATTACCCCATCACAACACCGCGTATCAATGGTTCAGCCACGGCGAAGTATTAGCCTATCTGCCCTTGCCCGACCACAAAATCTCCATCGTTTGGAGTACCGCCCAGCCAGAAGCCCTCACCCAACTGAGTCCCGAAGCACTCGCCGCCGCCGTTGGCCAGCGCGGACACCATGTTTTAGGTCAATTGTCGCCCCTTTCGCCTGCATTTGCCTTTAACCTCATTTTGCGCCGTCCTACCAGCACCGTTGCCCAACGCATCTTACTGATTGGCGATGCCGCCCACACCATACACCCACTGGCAGGGCAAGGCGTTAATCTCGGATTTGGCGATGTGATTGAACTGGCACGTTTAAGCCAACACGCCTCCGACCTTGGCGCATATCAATTCCTAAAACGCCATGCCCAAAACCGTCTGGAACCCGTTCGTACCATGCAACTGGGCTGCGATGGCTTATTTAAACTGTTTCAATGCCAAACACCCCCTGCCATGGCTTGGCTACGCAACAGCGGTTTAAACATCATGAATCATCTTCAACCCATTAAAAATCAACTGATTAAACACGCCATGGGTTTATAACATTTATCCTCATCAAGGAAACATCATGCACACTTCTCGTTTACCCTTTTTTGGTGTGGTGCGCGTTAGCGGTGATGACCGCGCCCCTTTCCTACACGGACAACTGTCTAACCACATCGAAGCCCTCGCCCCCCAACAAGCAGGCTATGCCACCTACAACACCCCCAAAGGGCGTGTGTTAGCCAATATGTTGGTTATCAATCGGGGCGATGATTTGCTATTGGTGATGGCACAAGATTTAATCGAAGCCACCATCAAACGCCTGCGTATGTTTGTCTTACGCGCCAAAGTGGTGTTTGAAACTTTGCCCGATTATGCTGTGGCAGGCGAATGGACTGCTACCCTTCATGCCATGCCTGCACACGAACCACAACACAGCTTTCCTGCGCCCATTCGCAACCAAATCATTCATGTTCAACTGCCACATGGCGGCAACTTACTGATTGGCGAAGCTGCTCAACTTCCCGCTTACCAAGCCGATGCCGAACAAGCATGGCAACAACATGAAATACAAAGCGGCTATCCTTGGATTACCGCTGCCACCAGTGAAGCTGCCGTTGCCCAAATGCTCAACCAACACACCATAGGCGGCGTACACTTCAAAAAAGGCTGTTACCCTGGGCAAGAAATCATTGCACGCGCCCAATATCGCGGACAAGTCAAACGCGGTTTAGCCATTTTACATTCATCTGCTCCCGCAAGCGCAGGCAGCTTGTTGTATGCCGATGAAGAAGAAGTGGGCATCATCATTAATAGCAGTATCACCGCCACAGGCTGTCTTCATTTAGCCGTTATCAAACACAGCGCAACCGATACCGCCCTCCACGATGCCCAAGGCAACCCCTTCTCATTACAACAAACCCTGTTCTAACCCATAAAAAAACACCGTTTGCAGCAACACAAACGGTGTTTTTCAATTCATCATCAAGAACGCACATCAAAACGTCCATAGCGCAGCAGCAAACCCACGCCCAATAAAGTACACAGCAAATAAATAATACTCGACACCCCATGCCACATACCAAATGTTCCACCTATCAAACCATGCAGCCAATTTGCCCCACCCGTTTTCAAAGCCTCAATCACAGGCGTTACCAAAAACTGATTAACCGCCAACAACACCAGCAACAACACCATAAATTTAGGCGCGATTTCACGATAATGGCGTGAAAAACTGCGGTTTTGTTCACGGCGCACCAAAAAATAAGCCAATAACCATGCTGCCATGCCCCAATACGCACTAACGGTAAACATCGAACCAGCGATATTCCCTGCATCCATCTTATTAAAATGCTCAAACAGCAAAGGCGCCGCAATATAACCTGCTGTAATTTGCACACCCAACCATGTACCCGCTAATAATACCGCCAAACGCTCCATAATACTCCTGCTTTCTTATTAATATCGGTTTTCAATCCTTCTGTTTATCAATGGAACAATTATTCAGATTGCCCCTTTGCTCGCGCATATTAACACACGCCTACGCAACAAAAAAGCTGTTTGACTTGACCTCAAACAGCTTTTTTAGCATTAAATATCAGATTGAACGAAATTGCCACGCCTGCCAATGATATTTCTCATAATCTATTAATTGAGCAGGTTGCCATGTTTTGCTCCAATGAACATCAGTTTTAACATGTTTGGCGCGTACCAATTTAAATAAATTGTCAAATTCATTGCTTTGCACAGGCAAATCTCCATTATTAGTGGCAAAGCCTTCACAATTGCGTACCACAAAGCCTTCACTACATGGCACGCCTGTTTGGGGGTCATAGCCGCCTAACCAACCTGCGGTTTCCACGCTTTGCTGCCAGCTCATCCCCAAATTTGCTGTGAGCCATTGCGCTAAGGCTCGGTTTTCATCTTGACCTGTTTGATAAAAATCACTGAGTGGCTGTCGAATGGGAATTTCAGGCACGGTGGGAAAATCAAACATCGCCGCATAAAATTGCACTTCCTCCCAAGAAAGCCAATGTTGCTGCTGGCGCACCGCAAACACATAAAAAAAGGATTCTAAGCGCGAATAAGCAATCGAATGAATGCCATACATATTCTCGCCAAAAATCTCTAAATCACCCAAATCATCACGAATCAACCGCCAACGCTCCAACAAAGGCTTATCCCAAGGATGTTGGGTAGGCGCAGCATGAGAACGAGCAAACAAGCCTTTTGCGCTAAAACAATTATTCTGCCCATCGAGTTTTTCCGTTAACACCAAAGCAGGTTTGGCAGCAAACGACTGCACATAGCCCGCAGGCATAAAACGGTCATCAGAAGTTGTACCTAAGCTGATATGGGCGTGTAAACTGCGGCAATATTTTTGCGCGTATTCCATTTAATCATCTAATTCCAACAAGAAAAACTCTTCCTTGCCCACCCCGCAATCAGGGCATTCCCAATCATCGGGAATATCGGCAAACAATGTGCCTGCGGGAATACCATGTTCAGGGTCGCCCAAATCTTCATCATAAATCCAACCACAAGGGCTGCAAATATATTGTGCCATTTGGTTTTATCCTCTAACTTGATGTTTGAAGAACGGCTTGGTAGTCATATCCAAGCCGTTATTTATCTAATCATCATACTGCGTTAAGCAAATGCTTGCAATTCAGGATTGATTTCCGTTTGTGCCAAATTATTGGTGTAATTACATAGCGTTGCCAATGCCACACCCAACACCACTTCAACCGCTTGTTGTTGGTTATAGCCTGCGGCAAAAAAGGCTTGCAATTCGGCATCGGAAACAGCACCCTTATGTGCCATCACCGCTTGGGTAAATTGAGCCAATGCGCCCAGTTTCGCATCATCAAATTGTTCTACCGCCAAATGACGCGCCGCTTGAATCGCTGATTCAGACAATAATTTCTTTAACGTTGCCAGCTTGGTATGCCCTGCCACACAAAAACCACATCCATTGGTTTGCGCCGCAATGATTTGCACCACTTCTACTTCACCTGCCGTTAAACTGGTTGCCGCATTCAATTTGCCCACTTCTTGATAAAAAGCCAATGCTTCGGGAGAATTTGCCAACACCCCAATTAAATTGGGTAAAAATCCATTATTTTTGAATGCCGTTTCCACACGGCTTTTTGCCGCTTCAGGTGCAGTTTCCACAGAATGAATGGTTAAACGAGCCATAATTCTACTCCTTATCTGATGATTTACTTACGTTTCCGCTTGTCCCCTGGCACAGGCAAATCCGCCCAGCGCATAATATTAGCCACCTCCGCAGGGTTTAATTCATAAAACTGTCCGCGTTTCAAACGATTAGGCAAACCAATCGGGCCAAATCCCACGCGCACCAAACGACTCACGGTTAAACCTTGGCTTTCAAAAATACGGCGTACTTCGCGATTACGCCCTTCCTTAATCACCACTTTATACCACTTATTCGCGCCCTCGCCGCCTTGCTCAAAAATGCGTTCCACTTTTGCCAAACCATCTTCCAGCATCACGCCTTCTTCAGTCAGCATACGCATTTGTTCGCTGGTTAATTCGCCTAAAGTTCGCACCGCATATTCGCGTTCCACTTCAAAACTGGGGTGGGCAAAACGTTGCACCAATTCGCCCGAAGTAGTCAAAATCAATAAACCACTGGTGTTAATATCCAAGCGTCCAATCGCCACCCAACGGCTGCTGGCAGCTTGTGGCAAGCGGTCAAAAATACTCACGCGCCCTTGTGGGTCATCGCGCGACACAATCTCGCCTTCTTGTTTGTAATACAAAATCACACGCGGTAAACGGTCGGCCCATTTCAGCTTAATCACATTGCCTTTAACCAACACTTGGTCATCAGGCGATACTTTCTCGCCCAAGGTTGCCACTTTGCCATTCACCGTTACCCAGCCTTGAGTAATCCATTCTTCCATTTCACGGCGCGAACCCACGCCCGAAGCAGCCAAGGCTTTTTGTAAACGCACAGGCTCAACACGCTCTAAATCAAAGCGTTTTTCTTTTAAATCACGCGCCCGTTCCATAATTTTTTGATTGGGCTGACGCACCACTAATTTTTTCGCTTTTGCCACGCGTGGTTTAGGGGCAGCAGTTTCTGCATTGGGGCTATAAGGGCGTGCTTGGGTGGTTTTATTTTTAGGCGCAACCCGTTTTTTACTTGCCACACCATCGCGCCATTCGCGTTTATTGGTGGGTTGTTTATTGTTTTTACTCATTCAAGAGACTCCTAACTCGTTTGATGAACGGTTCTTCTGCGGCTCAAAGCGGCAGGATATGGTTTAAAAATGGCAACTGCTTTGCCAAACTTACGCATCAAAATTGATGCGTTCTGTTTGTGGGGCAGGCTCTAATATTTCAGGCAACACCAGCTCGCCCAATTCGGTGAGCGGTGGCAATTCTTCTAAGCCATTGAGTTGCAAATCGCTTAAAAAAGCAGGGGTGGTTGCCCATAAAGCAGGGCGACCAATTGAATCACGATGTCCAATGATTTCTATCCAACCACGCTCTTGCAAGGTTTGCATCACATTTTGCGACACGGTTACCCCACGAATGTTTTCAATTTCGCCACGGGTAACGGGTTGTTGATAGGCAATAATAGCAAGGGTTTCCATCACCGCGCGAGAATAACGCGGTGTGCGTTGTTCTTGTAAACTGCCTAAGCGTTCAAACGCTTCTTGCACCACTTGAAATCGCCAACCTTCTGAGCTGTGCACCAACTGCAAGGCACGATGTTGCCAGCGTTGTTGCAGTTGTTCTAACACATCAATCAGTTTATCACGCGATAAAGGGGGTTCACACAATTCGCGCATGGCTTTTTCGCTTAATGGCTCGGCTTGTGTGAGCAAAGCCGCTTCAATAAGGTTTTCAGGGGTCAGGTTTAACATGGTATTTGCAATGGATTTAACCCAATAGGCGTTTTTGTAATTCCACCATTTTTAAGCCTTCGGCAATCGGTTGCCCATAATCCGCTTCAGGCAAGGCATACACGTTATGGGTGCGCTCATAGCCACGGCGTTCGTAATAGGCAATCAATTCAGCGCGCGGCTCTACCACGCTCAATTTCATCCAACCTTGGCGCAAATGCTGCCCTGCAAAGGTTTCAACTGATTGCAGCATTTCTCCCCCCACCCCTTGTTTTTGTACGCTAGGATGCACCGCTGTCATTTCCACAAAAGCGGTTTGTTGATGAGCTGTCATGTCGAGCTGCACCACAATGCAGCCTAATAAGGCATCGTTAATATCGGTATCCACTTGCCCATTGTTTTCTAATACGAAAAAGTAATGGCGTTTCCCTGCCAACATATCTTGCACTGCTTCGGGCGTGATGCGCTCACCTGTTAAAATGCCAGCTTCAGTTGTCCAACCATCGCTGCCACGATAGCAAGTGTTGAGTAAGGTAACGATGTCGGCAACATCGTCTTCATCGGCAATACGCAACAGTAAATCGGGTTTCATGTCAAAGTTCCTTTGTAAGGTGGGATAAAATCATTCGTGCTTGGTGTGTCCACGGCGTTCCGCTTTTCGCTGTTCACGCGCGGCTTTTAAAGCAGCTTCGTTGTGTTGGGCTTGTTTTAACCATGCTGCCCATTGATTGGGGGTTTCTAAAGTGATTCGACCAATTTGCCCATCACGAAAATCTGTGAGGGTAACTTCAGCCGCTTTTTGATAATTGATGCGCCCACCTGTTAACAACGCACCGCGTTTGCGCCCTATCCATTCTAGCCACTCTTCATCGCGCCAATGGCTGCTCTCATTTTTATCGGCTTGATAACGCTCTTGCAATAAACTCAAATAATGACGGCGCAGATAATCCAACAATTCCAACGCCACCACTTCTTCATCTAAAGCATTACGCCCCACCGCGCCACTGGCTGCCAAATTATAGCCTGCTTCTTCCACAATAATTTTCGGCCACAACATACCTGGCGTATCGTATAACCAAAAATCATCGGCTAAAAACAAACGCTGTTCCGCCTTGGTAATCCCTGCTTCATTACCTGTTTTGGCTGATTTTTTACCCAGCATACTGTTAATCAAAGTGGATTTACCCACATTTGGAATCCCACAAATCAACACACGCAAAGGCTTATCTACTCCTTGTCGATGCGGCAATAAAGCACGACAGGCTTGAATCACTTTTTGCGTGGCTTGATGATCAGACGCATCTAACGTGATGGCACGAGTATGCGGGCGACTTTGAAAATCAGCCAACCACAACGCCGTACGTTCTGGGTCGGCAAGGTCTTGTTTATTGAGAATTTTTAATTTTGGCTTACCTGCCGAGAGCTTGGCAAGTAAAGGATTTTCACTAGAAGCAGGCAAACGCGCATCTAGCACTTCAATCACCATATCCACGCTTTTTAAACGCTCGATAATGGCTTTTTTGGCCTTGTGCATGTGGCCGGGATACCATTGAATTGCCATAGAATTTACTTTGACAGAGAAGTTGCAAATATACTTCAGGCAGCCTATTGCGGCTGCCTGATACGCAAGATAACCGAATTATAGCATATTAACGTTCGGCAAACTGTGCCAACTGCCGATGGCGCGCCAACACCGTATAACTGCCACGTAAACGCGACACCAACTGTTCCACCACATACACCGAGCGATGTTGCCCACCCGTACAACCTACGCCTATCGTTACATAACTACGGCTTTCCATCTGCATACGCGGCAACCAACGGTTCATAAAATGCTCAATATCATCAATCATTTCTCCCACCCAAGGCTGAGCCGCCAAATAATCCTGAATCGGTTTATCTTGACCATTAAACGGACGCAATTCAGGGTCATAATAAGGATTGGGCAAACTGCGCATATCAAACACAAAATCCACATTAGTCGGAACGCCATACTTAAACCCAAACGACTCAATAATCACCATCAAGCCTTCACGTTCCACCTTCAACCATTGCTGCACCACATAACGCAACTGCTGAGCGTTCATCTTAGATGTGTCGATACAATAAGCCATATCACGCAACGGAAAAAGCCAAGCGCGTTCTTGCTGCAAACTTTCTAATAAAGACAACTGCAAATTTGCCAAAGGATGACTGCGGCGCGTTTCCGAAAAACGGCGCACCAAAGTGGCTTCATCGGCTTCCAAAAACAACAATTCCACATCATGCCCTTGTGCGCGCAAATCCGCAATTTTCGCCTTAATCGCTTGCGTATCCACCCCTGAGCGCACATCCACGCTGATGCCTAAATCTTCCGTATTGCCGCGCTGAGCATGATACATCACCAAGTCTGACAACATTTCCAAAGGCAAATTATCTACACAATAATAGCCCACATCTTCCAGCAATTTTAAAGCAACCGATTTCCCTGAGCCTGATAAGCCACTAATCAATATCGTTTTCATAATTCAATTCATTATTTTTCGTCATAATACGATGATGACGTTCTAAAAATTCTTCCGCGCTGTCTTTACCACGCAAGCGCAAAATATAATTGCGTACAGCCGCCTCCACCAACACCGCCAAGTTGCGCCCCACACCCACAGGCAAAGTAATAGACGACACATTCACATTCAACAAAGACTCCATGGAAATAGCAGGTTTCAAACGGTCTAATTGGCGCATATATTGGTCATCAGCAGGCACTAAATTAATAATTAAATTCAATTCCTTGCTCGGGCTAATTGAAGTTTCACCAAAAATATGGCGAATATTCAACACCCCCAAACCTCGCACTTCCAAAAAATCCTTCAAAACAGGCGAACAACGCCCTTCTAAGGTTTCAGGACCAATACGATACAATTCCACCGCATCATCCGCAATCAAACTATGCCCTCGCGAAATCAACTCCAACGCCAACTCACTTTTACCTAAGCCCGATTTCCCCGTTAGCAATACCCCCATCTCAAACACATCTAAAAACACACCGTGTTTCGACATCGAAGTCGCCAACGTGCGCTGCAAATAAATCCGCAACACATCCATTAAATGCGGACTTTCTTGCTTAGAAGTCAGCAAAGGCACATTATTGGCATGACAATAATCGCGCAACAAAGGCGGCACAGGCAGCCCATTTGCCACAATCACCAAGCCCATTTTTAAATCAAACAACTGCTCTAAGGTGGCATGACGTTCATTGGCTTCCAACTTTTTCAAGTATTCCACCTCTGCCACACCCAACACCTGCACCTGATTAGGGTGAATAAAATTCAAATGCCCCACCAAAGCCAATACAGGCTTATCCGCTTCCACCCCAATCCGATTATCCGCCCCTGCTGCCCCTGCCGCCCAAGCCAAATCCAACTTATATTGATTGTCTTGATACAAACGGCGCACCGAAATCGTAGGCATCAAATTTCTTTCGTTAACAAATGATGTACTTCTTCAGCGGTTGGTGCTTGTAATAAAGCCTCGCGCACATTTTTATCGGACAGCTTGCTTGCCAACAACGACAACACCTCCAAATACTCATTCGTTGCATTTTCAGGCACCAGCAACACCACCGCCAAAGACACAGGTTTGCCATCAGGCGCATCAAAAGCAATCGGCTCTTTCATGCGCACAAACACGCCCACCGCTTTTTTCACCGAAGCATGGCGACCATGTGGAATCGCCACCCCATATCCCATGCCTGTCGTGCCCAGCTTTTCGCGCGCAAACAAACAATCAAACACCTCAGCGCGCACCAAGCCTGCCTCATTTTCCAACAACAAACCTACCTGCTCAAATAAACGCTTCTTACTGGTTACTTCCAAATCCAATAACACATGCGACACAGGCAGAATATTGCCAATCATGCTCATATCATTTCTCTTAACAAAAGTAAGCAAAACAGGTAACCGATTCTACCCACAGTTAGCATCAATCTCAATCACTCCCGTTATTTTTTACACCCACCACCCACATAAAAATAATATAAAATATTGATATTTTTATAAAAATACAATTTCATACCATTCCCCCCTCTTTCTTTACATCACATTGTCGCGGCAGCCATGCCTGCGTTATAATACTCCCCCGTAATTTTCCCTGATTCACATCATGCAAACTGCTTCTCAAGGCAATATCTTCATCATTTCGGCTGCCTCTGGCACAGGCAAAACCACCCTAGTTTCCCGCCTCCTCCAACAACATACCGATATTCGCGTATCCGTTTCCCACACCACCCGCGCACCACGCGAAGGCGAACAACACGGACAACATTATTACTTTGTGGATACTGCCGAATTTGAACGCCTCATTGGCGAAGGCGCTTTTTTAGAACACGCCAAAGTGTTTGATAACTACTACGGCACAGGCGTGAAAAGTGTGCAATTATTGCAGGAACAAGGCTTTGATGTTATTCTAGAAATTGATGTACAAGGTGCAGAACAAGTGCGTCGTGCGCTACCTGATGCCATCAGTATTTTCATCTTGCCACCCAGTTTTGCCATTTTGGCAGAACGTTTACGCGGTCGTGGCACCGATGCCCCCGAAGTTGTTGCCAAACGCCTCAATAAAGCACGCGAAGAAATTGAACAATCCTTATTATTTGATTACACCGTTGTGAATGATGATTTAGCAACCGCCGAAGCCGATTTATACCACATCATCAAAGCACATCGTTTAACCCAAAATCGGCAACAAGCCTTTATTGAGCATTTATTGGCAAATGCCTGATTCTTGATAAATTGTTTTTCCTATCCTCAATACAATTTATCCCCTTTTTTAACCCTTCAATAACCAGAAAGACCTGATTAACATGGCTCGTATTACCGTAGAAGATTGTATCGACAAAATTACCAATCACTTTGACCTCACCATGGCAGCCGCGCGCCGTGCGCGTCAATTAGAAAACGGCACACAACCCCTAGTTGAAGACGTTCGCAATGACAAGCCCACCGTAACCGCCCTGCGTGAAATCGCTGCTGGTCATATTGGCATCGATATTTTAAATCGCAGTAAGTAGCTTAATTAATCATATTCTTGGGTTGAAACCTAGCTATTTATGGCGAAAATAAGCAATTTGGTCGGAGCGTTATCTCGCCCAGCTCAGGGCAACACATAGGACAACATTTTATGTGTTGTCCTGTGTATTGAAACTTTCCATACAGGTTATCTGATTATGTCTGCACCCCATGCCACTGCCCCCTATGATGTTATCACTGCCGAAGCCCGCGCCCTTTTGTTTCGCACCGCACATTATCTTACGGCAGAAGACCAAGAAAATTTAGAAAAAGCATGTGCATATGCCTTTTATGCTCATGATGGTCAAACACGAAAAAGCGGCGAACCCTATATCACGCATCCCATTGCCGTTACCATAGAGTTAGCCAAATGGCACATGGATTTGCAAACCTTAAGCGCGGGTTTAATGCACGATGTTTTAGAAGATACAGGCATCACCAAAGCAGAACTTGCTGCCACGTTTGGCGAAACCATTGCAGATATGGTCGATGGCTTGTCAAAATTAGAAAAATTAGAATACGATAGCCACGCCGAACATCAAGCCGAGAGCTTTCGTAAACTGATTTTGGCAATGACCAAAGATGTGCGCGTGATTATTGTGAAACTGTCCGACCGTTTACACAATATGCGTACACTTGATGCCATGCGCTTAGACAAGCGCCGCCGCATTGCCCATGAAACCTTAGAAATTTATGCCCCTATTGCCAATCGCATTGGTTTAAACAGCGCGTTTCGTGAATTACAAGATTTATCGTTTAAAAATCTGTATCCCAAGCGTTATGAAACATTGCGTAAAGCCATGCAGGCTTTTCACCGCAATCGCCGCGATGTCATCAGCACCGTATTGAGCCAATTTAGCTTGCGTTTGGTGTCGGAAAACATTGAAGCGCAAATTAAAGGACGCGAAAAACACCTATACAGCATTCATCAAAAAATGCGTAATAAAAAGCTGCGTTTTGATGAAGTGATGGATATTTATGGCTTCCGTGTAACCGTAAACAGCATTTCCGCTTGTTATGCGGCTTTGGGTGCGCTCCACAGCTTATATCCTCCCAAACCTGGTAAAATCAAAGACTACATTGCCATTCCGAAAGGCAACGGCTATCAAAGCCTACACACCACGCTTACAGGCCCGCGCGGTTTACCAATTGAAGTACAAATCCGTACCCGCAATATGGATGCTGTAGCAGAAAGCGGTATTGCCAGTCATTGGGCTTACAAATCGGGCACCAGCAAGCTCGACCAAGCCACACTCAACACCAATAAATGGCTCCAAAATATCTTAGATTTACAAGCGCGTAGTGCCAATGCCGTTGAATTTTTGGAACACGTTAAAGTTGATTTATATCCCAATGAAGTTTACATCTTCACACCCAAAGGCAAAATTTTGGTTTTACCGCGCGGGGCAACACCCATTGACTTTGCCTATGCCATTCACACCGATGTGGGCAATCGCACCATTGCCGCCCGCATCAACAACACCTTAATGCCATTGCGCTCTAAACTCAAAACAGGCGATACGGTAGAAATCATTACCGACACTCAAGCACGCCCCAATGCAGCTTGGTTAAACTTTGCCGTTTCCAGTCGGGCGCGGTCTGCCATTCGAAGCTATCTAAAAAACATCAATCGCCGCGATGCCATTCAATTAGGCGAAGCCTTATTACAAAAAGCCCTTGCCAGCTTATTGCCCAAAGATGCCCTCTTATCTGAAGAACTCAAAGAAGCCTATCTCGCCGATTTAAACACCAAACAAACCAGTTTTGAAGATGTATTATATGAAGTGGGTTTAGGCAATGTTTTGCCTGTGTCGGTTGCCATGCAAATCGCTACCTTAGCAGGACATCATTTAGGCAATGCGGTTAAACTCAGCCCTGTGAAAATCAGTGGCAATGAAGCGCGGAATGTACAATTAGCAGAATGTTGCAACCCTATCCCTGGCGACAGCATTCGTGCGGTATTGCTTAAAGACAAAGGCATGGTTATCCATCGCGATGTTTGCCCCAATTTACTGAAAGCCGACCCCACTCAGCAGCTTGATGCCAATTGGGACGCCATCAACAGCAACAGCAATACCTTCAAAACCACATTATTGGTTGCTTCCGAAGACACCAAAGGCTTATTAGCTGCCATGGCAACCGCTTTTTCAGGCGAAGGTGCCAATATTCAAGCAGTAGATACCCCTTCAAAAGGACAATCAGGCGTAGAAGGTTTTATTGAGTTTAAGTTTTACATTGAAACCAGTGGTGTGGAACAGCTCAACCGCATCATTCACACTCTACACCATATCCCACAAGTGCGCCGTGTTACCCGCCTGTAAGCCCATTTTCCCCTTTCGCACCTGCGCCCATCATGGGCGCAGCTTGCCCGTTTGATTATCAATAACGGAATCTGTATGACTCATACCGTTCATCTTCAATTTGAAAACATCGACAACCTTGTTTTACAACGTCTCATAGGCGCATTAGACAGCAATGTAAACCTATTAGCCAAAGCCTTAGACATTCAAATCAGCCGCCGTTTTGCCGATTTCACCCTAATGGGTGAGCTGGCACATGCAGGTCGCCGTGCCTTATTGGCATTAGCTGAACAAGCTGAACAGGGCGATTTAAGCGAACACGATATCCAATTAGCTGCCGTTGAAGCCAAAACACAAGATGCCCAACATCAAGAACACCGTTATGACCATCATCAATACTACTTCCGCACCAAACGCGGTAGCATAGGCGGTCGCACACCGCGCCAAAACGGCTATATTCGCGCCCTGCTCAATCATGATGTGGTGTTTGGCTTAGGACCTGCTGGCACAGGCAAAACCTATTTAGCGGTTGCAGCCGCCGTTGATGCCATGGAAAAACACCAAATAGAACGCATCGTCTTAGTGCGTCCTGCGGTGGAAGCAGGCGAAAAACTGGGCTTTTTACCGGGTGATTTGGCGCAAAAAGTTGACCCCTATTTACGCCCACTTTACGATGCCTTATATGACTTAATGGGTTTTGACCGTGTAACCAAATTATTAGAAAAAGGCTTAATTGAAATCGCCCCGCTTGCCTATATGCGTGGACGTACCCTAAACGGTGCGTATGTGATTTTAGATGAAGCACAAAACACCACACCCGAACAAATGAAAATGTTTCTAACCCGCATCGGCTTTGGTGCTAAAGCCGTGATTACAGGCGATTTAAGCCAAATTGATTTACCGCGTAACATCAAATCAGGCTTAAAAGATGCTAAAGAAAAACTCAGCGGCATTGAAGGCTTATACTTCCACACCTTCACCAGCGAAGACGTGGTTCGCCATCCCTTAGTACAAAAAATCGTTGAAGCCTATGATGCCGCCGATGCCCAAGCCGCTTACCAAGGCAAACTTGCTTAAACGCCATCTCCCCACCCTACCGTTTCCACACACAGCGCAACACCCAAACATAACACTAAGTGTTGCCCTGCATGGGAAATGCTTATCCCTCTCCTGATTGAAATTCCCTTCTCTAAAGGAAGCGAGTTTCAACCAATAAGGAACCATGATGAAATCCACCAAACGTTATCCTTTTCTTACCTTATTGCAACAGCGTTTCCAACTGCATTTTGACAATGCGTCCCACTTTGCCAACTGCCCCAGCGAGCGCCAGTTTCGCTTATGGGCATGGCAAGCGATTAAAAACCACTATCGCCGCGCAGACATCAGCCTGATTTTATTAGATGAAAACGAAGCACGCGCCTATAACCGCGATTATCGTGGAAAAGACTATGCCACCAATGTATTAAGTTTTGCTCTCAATGAGGGCGAAACCCTATTTCACCCGCAACCCGAAGTCTTAACAGGCGATTTAATCATCTGCCCAGCCATCGTTGCCAAAGAAGCCGCCGAGCAAGGCAAAAGCCTGTTCGCCCACTTTGCCCATCTCACCATACACGGCACGCTACACCTGATGGGCTACGACCATCTCACAGATGAAGAGGCTGAAATCATGGAAACGCTTGAAATCCGCCTGCTAAATCAGTTAGCATACCCCAATCCCTATACACAGGACGACAACTAAATGGACGAATCCGCCAAGCCGAGTTTTTTTGAACGACTGATGAGCCGCATCGCAGGCGATGTACCCGATTCTGCCGAAGGCGTATTAAACCTCTTGCGCCAAGCCTATGAACAAGAAGCCTTTGATGCCGACACCATGCAACGCCTTGAAAAAGTCTTAGACTTTAGCGAACTAGAAGTGCGTGATGCCATGATTACCCGTTCACAAATGGACGTGATTAAAGCCTCCGATAGCTTAGAACGCATCGTGGCGTATGTGGTGGAAACCGCCCATTCCCGTTTCCCAGTGATTGGCGAAGATAAAGACACCATTTTAGGCATTTTGCACGCCAAAGATTTATTGAAATACGCTTTTCATTCCGATGCCCAGTTCCATTTAGAAAGCCTTTTGCGCCCTGCGGTGTTTGTGCCTGAAAGCAAATCGCTCAATAGCTTATTGAAACACTTCCGCGAACAACATGGACATATGGCGGTGGTGGTTGACGAATATGGTGGTGTGTCGGGTTTGGTTACTTTGGAAGACATCATCGAGCAAATTTTAGGCGATATTGAAGACGAATTTGATGAAGACGATTCTGCCGATAACATCTTTGCTGTATCAACTGAACGCTGGCGCGTAAATGCCGTTACCGAAATTGAAGATTTCAACCAATATTTCCACACCCATTACAGCAATGAAGAAGTGGATACCATAGGCGGTTTAGTGATACAAGAATTGGGACATTTGCCTGTGCGCGGTGAAAAAGTGGTGATAGATGGTTTACAGTTTTCCGTTGCGCGTGCCGATAATCGCCGTTTACACACTTTAATGGTAACCCGAGTAAAATAGGCGGTTTTCCCCTTATCCCTTATAGAAAGACGCATTATGGCTTTTGCCTCTCTGTTTACTTTATTAGATGATATTACTGCTGTATTAGACGATGTTGCTTTAATGACCAAAATGGCAGCCAAGAAAACGGCTGGTGTGGTGGGTGATGATTTGGCACTCAATGCCAATCAGGTAACAGGCGTATCTGCCGAACGTGAGCTGCCTATTATTTGGCGTGTTGCCAAAGGCTCGTTGATTAATAAAGTGATTTTAATCCCATTAGCACTCATCATTTCATGGTTGGCACCTTGGCTGATTTCACCTTTATTAATCATTGGGGGTACCTTTTTATGCTTTGAAGGTGTCGAAAAACTGTTACACAAATTTCTGCACCAGCATGATGACCATCAAGAGGCTTCTGCCGATGAATTGATTGATGAAAACGATAAAATCAAAGGCGCGATTCGCACCGATTTTATTTTATCGGCTGAAATTGTGATTATCGCTTTGGGTGTGGTGGGCAGTTATGGTTTGCTCACGCGCTCGTTGGTATTGGCAGCCATTGGCGTTGGTATGACTGTTATTGTGTATGGCTTAGTGGCGTTTATTGTTAAATTAGACGACATCGGTTTAAAAATGATTCAACAAGGTGGCGGTTTGGCTGCTTTGGGCAAAAGCATCATCACGGTGATGCCTTGGTTTATGCGTGGATTAAGCGTAGTCGGTACGCTGGCGATGTTCTTGGTAGGTGGTGGTATTATTGCCCATGAAGCGGCATTCATCCATCATTTCTTACAAACGCAACAATGGGACAGCGGCTTGATGGGCAATCTCGCCAGCTTGATTATTGGTGTGCTAACGGGTGCGATTGCTTGCGCCATCGTCTTGCCTTTAATGAAATTATTTAACAAAAAATCAGCTTAATATTCTTTTTAAAACATGGTTGGTACGCTGCCAACCATGTTGCTTCTCTCTTGATTCCCATGATGTCTTTACACGCTAAACTTGATGCCTTTTGGCGCAAACCCCTCCCATATTGGTTTACCTTATCCCTATTGGCAGCTGCCACACCACTCACATTCGCGCCTTATTACCACTTTTGGCTGATGCCCTTATTGTTTGCGGCTTTTATTCGCTTATTAGAATTGCGCCCCCATTTCCAAGTACGCAGCGCCTACCTTTTTGGCTTAATCGCTTATGTGTGCCAATTCTATTGGGTGCATACCGCATTACATGATGTATCAGGTTTGCCCAATCTGTATGCCATTCCCCTCACCTTTTTATTACCTGCCTATTTAGCCTTATTTCCTGCGGCGGCAATTTGGTTATGGGAAAAACTGCACTTACCGCGTGTTTACAAAATCAGCATAGCATTGCCTATTTTATGGACACTAACCGAATTTGCTCGCGAACGCTTGCTCACAGGCTTTGGCTGGGGCGCATTAGGTTATTCCCAAATCACGCCCCATTCCCCTTTAGCAGGTTTTGCGCCTTTGGGAGGCATTCACCTTGTTAGCCTCATCACTGCCTTGATAGGCGCATGGTTGGTATTAGCCGTCAATAACACCCATATTAAACAACGCCTAAGCGCAACTGCCCTCATCTTATGCAGTCTTGCCATGGGCTATACTGCCAAACAAACCGAGTTTACCCAAACCATCGGACAACCCACCACCATTGCCCTTGCACAAGGTAATATCGAACAAACCCTCAAATTCCAAGAAGACCAAATCCTGCCTACATTACAACGCTATTTCGACCAAGTAGCACAAACCCACGCCCAAATCGTCATCTTGCCTGAAACCGCCATTCCCCTGATGTTGCAAGACCTGCCCGAAGGCGTGATTAACCAATTTGCCGACCAAGCCCAACGCAACGGCAGCGCCTTAGCCATCGGCATTGCCCAATACACCGAAAACCGTGATGGCTATCTCAACGCCATGATTAACCTTGCCGACTACCACCCCGACCAAACCCAACCCTTCCCCTATTACGCCAAAAACCACCTCGTTCCCTTTGGCGAATACAAACCCCTACCCGCACTCACCGAGCCGTTGTATCTATTAATGAACATGCCCTTAGCCGATTTCAAACGCGGCGGCGATGCCCAAACCCCATTTAACATGGCACAACAAAAAGTTGCCTTCAACATCTGCTATGAAGACGGCTTTGGCGATGAACTGATTGCTTCAGCCCAATCCGCCACCCTATTAGCCAATGCCAGCAACATGGCTTGGTATGGGCAATCCAATGCCATGTATCAACAACTGCAACAGTCCCAAGCTCGCGCCATGGAATTGGGGCGTTATATGGCTCGCGCCACCAACACAGGCGTTACCGCCATTATCGACCATAAAGGACGCATTATCAGCCAAGCCCCCATTAACGTTCCCTTTGTATTAGAAGGGCAGATACAAGGCTACACAGGCGAAACCCCTTATATGAAACTTGGCGGTTCTTGGAAAATCATCTCCATTTTATTAAGCATAATCATCATCTTATTTGCTTATAACGCCTATTATAAAAGAAAACAATTAAACAACTAAAACTACAAAATTTAACCAATTAACACTTGAATCCTAACCCCAAAATCTGTTAAAAAGACCTTTCTGGTGCCAACAATAAGTGCTAGAATGACTCGTTTAGCTGTTGAGAAACAGCCATCATCCATAAGAACAAGGAAAAAAACATCTATGACCATGAATACTGCTTTCGCATTGCCTATCCCTAGCGGCCACGGCAGCTTGGAGCAATACATTCATACCGTAAACAATATCCCCATGCTTTCTGCCGAAGAAGAAACCCACTTAGCAGAGCGACAACTCAAAGGCGATTTAGAAGCCGCCAAACAACTGATTCTTTCCCATTTGCGCGTGGTGGTTTCCATTGCGCGTGGCTACGATGGCTATGGTTTAAACCAAGCTGACCTGATTCAAGAAGGCAATATCGGCTTAATGAAAGCCGTAAAACGCTTTGAACCCACACGCGGCGCGCGCTTATTCTCTTTTGCCGTACATTGGATTAAAGCCGAAATCCACGAATTTATCTTACGCAACTGGCGTTTGGTGCGCGTGGCAACCACCAAACCACAACGCAAACTGTTTTTCAACTTACGCAGTATGCGTAAAAGCCTTGCTGCCTTGTCGCCCAAAGAAGCCCAAGCGATTGCCGATGATTTAGGCGTGAAACTTTCCGAAGTGATGGAAATGGAACAACGCATGACCGGCAAAGACGTAGGCTTATTGGCAGACAACAGCGATGATGATGACAACTTTGCCCCGATTGATTGGCTTGCCGACTACGACAACGAGCCTACCCAGCAAATTGCCAAAAAAGCCCACTATGCCCTGCAAACTGAAGGTTTACAAAATGCCTTAGCCCAATTAGATGAGCGCAGTCGCCGCATTGTGGAAAGCCGTTGGCTACAAGATAATGGTGGCTTAACCTTGCATGAATTGGCAACCGAATATGGTGTCTCTGCCGAGCGCATTCGCCAAATCGAAGCCAAAGCCATGCAAAAATTGCGCGGTTTCCTGGCTGAAGAAGCAGACGCCTAATCACCCCTCAACCCCACCGCCTGAATGTTCATTTCAGGCGGTTTTTTATGCTGAAAATTCAAAATCTTGACTCATTCAGTCTGCTCTAAACGGCAATAATGCACAAATGCAAAGCCAATGCCTTTTGCGCTTACCTGTTCTTCTCGTGTGAGTTCACGCCATTCTTGTTTATCAAACACAGGAAAAAAGGCATCGCCCGCCACATTTAATGCCACTTCAGTGATGCGTAAATCCGTTGCAACAGGCAAGGCTTGTTCATAAATTTGTGCGCCCCCCATAATGATGACTTCTGCCACATCCGCACATAATGCCAGGGCAGCAGCCAAACTATCCACCACTTCTGCCCCTGTTGCCACATAATCCCCCTGCCGACTAATCACAATATTACGGCGATGGGGTAAAGGCTTTTTCGGTAAAGATTCCCATGTTTTACGCCCCATAATCACAGGTTTACCAGAAGTATAATTTTTGAAAAAAGCGAAATCTTCGGCAATATGCCAAGGCATGGTGTTGTTGATACCAATACAGCGATTTTCTGCATACGCTGCAATCAAGGTTATTTTTTGCATCTTGAGTTTCCATGTTTCAACACACAGGACGACATATAAAGTGTTGCCCTGAAACAGAAGGGATTACGCCCCATTTGAATGATCCACCATCAATGGCGGGGTTTCCAAAAAGGAAATTTGATTAAAAAAGTGGGCAAATGCTGCCCACCGATTGATTCGTCATACTATTTAGTCTTCTAAAGTGGGTGTTGTCCAAATACTGCGATAACTGGTGTAGTAAGTGATGCTCAAAAATATGGTTGTTAACAACGCAAAAGGTATGATAAGCACCCCTGCCACCATCATTCCCACCATTTCATTTCCACTCACTAAAAATATCATGCCTGTGATGATGCCTCCCACCAATGCGCTGAATCCCATCATGACCAAAAGCATCACTAAAGAATAAACAATAAATGGTACAATATTGCGTAAATAAGCCTGTAAGCTCATTTTCATGGCTTGCCATGGCTTAATATCGTGTAAACAAATCAAAGCAGGCGCAAACCACACCATCATGATTACAGGCAGCAGCAACACGAAAAACAATAATCCCAAAATCAGCAGCTGTGCCATATCTGAATTTGACATATCTTCTAACGAAATAGCAAATAAACTTGTGCTGCCCATACCCATTCCCATAGACAGCAACACCACCAACACCAATGCCACCACCATCACAAACATGATGACATTACAAACCAGCAAGTCCACAAATTTATATTTAAAACCTGAAAATAAATAGCCAAACTCCAATTCATCGCCTTCCACCAAGGCATCACACGATAGCATCAAGCCACCCAAGAAAAACAAATTGAGAAAATTACTTGTCCAGCCGATATAAGGAATTTCGCCCAACACGCCTGTAATTAACACCATCACAAACGCCATGCCCAGCCACATTACCCAACGCGCTTTGAAAATTTCCCATGCGTGCGCAATCCAACGACTGCCCATGCCCGCATTCACACGGCGCGGTTCAGACAATAATTGAGGGGTATCATCGTCATCTTCAGGAATAGGATTGGGAAAAGAAGATTGAGGAAAGTGATGAGATGGCTGATTGTTAAATGGATAATTATCATTGTTCATTTTTGATTCTCCCACGTTAATGTTTGAAAAGAGCAGTGATTATAACCAATTATTTGCTGCCATTTCTAGCAATATTTTCTTGTAATAAATAAAAGCTGTTGATGGCAGATAGATTCAATACCATCAACAGCTTAATATGCTATTAACCCCTTAACAATTTGACGCCAACTGCGTTAATAATTGATCGTGTATGCCACCAAAACCACCATTGCTCATCACCAAAATATGGTCGCCTGCTTGGGCAGCCTGCACAATTTGAGTAACAAAATCGTCAAATTGCGTGCCAACGTGCAATTTATCGCCTAAAGGAGCGAGGGCTTCAGCCACATCCCAGTCCACTCCTCCTGCATAACAGAACACTTGGTCAGCTTCGGCTAAACTGGCAGGCAACGCGGCTTTCATGGTGCCTAATTTCATGGTGTTAGAACGTGGCTCTAACACAGCCAAAATCCGCGCCTGCCCCACTTTATGACGTAAACCTGCCACAGTGGTTGCAATCGCAGTGGGATGATGGGCAAAATCATCATAAACGGTTACACCGTTCACTGTGCCTTTTACTTCCATACGACGTTTCACATTTTTAAATGCGCTCAAGGCTTCACAAGCAGTGGCAACGTCCACACCCGCATGACGTGCAGCCGCAATCACCGCTAAAGCATTCAGGCGATTGTGTTCGCCCATCAATTCCCATGCAATTTGCCCTACTTTTTCGCCATCTTTCAGCACATCAAATGCACCGTCAGCCGCCACATTTGCCACTTGCCAACCTTGTTGCACACCAAATTTTTCTACAGGTGTCCAACAGCCTTTATCTAATGTGTCTTGCAGATTTTGTTCAACACCATTGCACACGATTAAACCTTCCGCAGGCACAGTACGCACCAGATGGTGGAATTGCGTTTGAATCGCTGCTAAATCGGGGAAAATATCAGCGTGGTCGTACTCCAAATTATTTAAAATGGCAGTACGCGGACGATAATGCACAAATTTTGAGCGCTTATCAAAAAACGCCGTATCGTATTCATCCGCCTCAATCACAAAAAACGGCGATTGACTATGAGGGTCTTGGCGCGGTGCTTGCGGTAAACGTGCCGAAACGCTGAAGTTTTGTGGCACGCCGCCAATTAAAAAACCGGGGGCTAATCCTGCATATTCCAACACCCACGCCAACATGGAAGCAGTGGTAGTTTTACCATGCGTTCCTGCCACGCCCAGCACCCAACGCCCTTGCAACACGTTTTCTGCCAACCATTGTGGTCCTGATACATACGGTAAACCGCGATTTAACACCGCTTCAATCACCTCCATACCGCGTTTTGCCACATTACCAATCACATACACATCCGCAGGAAAGGCATCTAACTGCGCTGCATCAAACCCTTCATGTACACCTATGCCTAAGGCTTCTAATTGGGTACTCATAGGCGGATACATCTTGGCATCACAACCTGTTACTTTAAAACCTGCTTCTTTAGCAATCGCCGCCAAGCCGCCCATAAATGTGCCGCCAATACCAATAATATGAATATGTTTCATGGTGTTTTGTTGAGTAAAAATTAAACGGTGTATTATAGCGGAATGACACGGGCTTTTCATGGTTTTAGCGTTAATGGTATATTCATTTCACATTAACAGCTATTGTGGCATAGATGAGGGATTTGAGATGGCTGAGAAGACAGGTAAGCAGCATCAGGCACGATTGAGTTTTAATATGTAACGGCTCAAAGGTGAGAATATCATTCATATGATGCAACCAAACTTAAAACAAACTTCAACATACAGCCGTTTGAAGGCGGCTGAAAATTTCTGTTTCAAAACGAATCGGATACAGCGCGTTTCAACACACAGCCGCCCGAAGGCGGCTGATCAACCCAAGGGCGTAAGCAAACTGGAGAGTTGCTGTTTCAACACACAGCCGCCCGAAGGCGGCTGAGCACATTTGGGTCATCCAATGCGTCAAGTGGTGTTTCAACACACAGCCGCCCGAAGGCGGCTGAAGTCCGCAAGATGCAGCTTTCTGAGAGTACCCCTGTTTCAACACACAGTCGCCCGAAGGCGGCTGAGCTGGCGCAGTTACATGAGCAGTTACTTGAGTTGGTTTCAACACACAGCCGCCCGAAGGCGGCTGACTTTAAAATCCGAAACATGGCTGCTAGTGGTGGGTGTTTCAACACACAGCCGCCCGAAGGCGGCTGACGTTGCCAAATATGCTTGCCGGCAAGACCATCAAGTTTCAACACACAGCCGCCCGAAGGCGGCTGACCGCAGAGTACAAATTTTGCGTTAATACCGCGCATGTTTCAACACACAGCCGCCCGAAGGCGGCTGACGCGGTAGCCCATGCCGTTTCAAATAACTGATTGTTTCAACACACAGCCGCCCGAAGGCGGCTGATAAATTTGTCAATGCTGAAACAGGGCATGAAATTGTTTCAACACACAGCCGCCCGAAGGCGGCTGAGCTTAATCAATTAAAAGAACAAATTGCAAACGCAGTTTCAACACACAGCCGCCCGAAGGCGGCTGAAAACTCAAGGTGTCGTTGTTACTGGCAAATGTGGTGTTTCAACACACAGCCGCCCGAAGGCGGCTGAACAGTAACTTACGCGCACATTGGGAACGTTTACGGGTTTCAACACACAGCCGCCCGAAGGCGGCTGAAGCCTCTTCTAAAAACCTTATGTCATCAAGCTTAATTTGCCTGATTTCGCTAAAGTCATTAAAAAAGATGAAGAACAGTATAACACAGCCTTACGAATCGCTACACCATTCCTCTAATCTCCTGATTATTAAAGAACAATCTTAAATCGCCAACCTCTACCCTTTTCATGAGAACCACCCATTAGCGATTGATACAATTATTTTATGCTATCAAACAAAAATAATGGGCTAAATATATTCCACTGTAATAATATCGTATTCCCTTATCCCGTTGGGAGCTTGTACCTCTGCTACATCACCTGCTTCTTTACCAATCAAAGCGCGTGCAATAGGAGATGCCACCGAAATTTTGCCCAACTTAATATCTGCCTCATCTTCGCCCACAATCTGATAGCGCACTGATTCTTCGGTTTCCAAATCCTCCAGCGTTACCGTTGCTCCAAACACCACTCTACCTTCAGCATGAATTTCCGCAGGATTAATAATATGGGCAATAGACAATTTATGTTCCACCTCTGAAATACGCCCTTCAATAAAACCCTGTTTTTCTTTTGCGGCTTCATATTCAGCATTTTCAGATAAATCGCCATGCGAACGCGCTTCTGCAATCGCTTCAATCACCGCAGGACGCGCCACACTTTTCAGATATTGCAATTCTTCTTTCAACAATTCTGCACCGCGTAAAGTTAAAGGGATTTTTTGCATAACACTATTTTCCTTTTTTAAAAATGGATGTTAGGGGCTGTGAGCAGCGTTTTGCGATGACCACAAAACCCTATTTCACAACCCCTAATATTTACAATAAAAACTCAAGCCGCCCAAATACATGGCGGCTTGTTCATCAATGGGCGTATTGTATCAAAACCAATTAAATCTGCAATCTTTCTACGCTGATTTAACACAAACTTTATCGTAAAACCCACTTAATGCAACCCAATCTTGCCCATCATGTTTACCCTATCACTCCCATCAAACCATACCACCACGCCTAACACCTTAGCTATTAAATAAAATATCGTCCCAATGGTTAATTTTATTAAATTGATTTTCTACAACGTGTTGGCATTGGTATAAATACCAGTCCATATGATGCTCCGTTTAGGCCTATGGTAAGAGGGTTGTTATGAATAAAGCCTAGATTTAATCTAGGCTTTTAAGGAGATTTCAAAATTATTTTTACACTTTTAAATTATATGTAACTCAAAACGGTTGTTTCTATACCACTTAGGAATGTAAATTATAAAATGCTTTAAAATCAATAAATTAAATATTAACTTGTTAAAATTGAAGTGTGAATACGTAAAAATAAAGAATAAAAAGACTAGATTTCAGATTTTATTTTTACACA
>JBHADP010000056.1:0-17732 GCA_041855125.1 Neisseria sp.
AGCAGCGCTGCTTCGTCCAACACCGCCACACCTAAAGCCTGTGCTTTCTCTAATTTACTGCCTGCTGCTTCGCCTGCCACCACATAATCGGTTTTTTTAGAAACACTGCCCGATACTTTACCACCAGCAGCCTCAATCATACTTTGTGCTTGTTCACGCTTGAGAGTGGGGAGTGTGCCCGTGAGAACAAAGGTTTTACCTGCGATGAGGGTTGAAACAGAGGTGGGGGGAGTCGCTTCTGTGGTGGCGAGTTGGGCAAGACAAGTTTGGATTTGGCGTAATAAGGCTTGATGGTGAGGTAAACCACGCCAAGCCTGCCAGTCTGAGGGCAGGGCAGCATCAGTAAGCAGATGGTCGATATTTTGACCGGCTAAATCCCATAAAGCCGCCGCTTTGGTTTCGCTGATTTTAAAATCAGGTAAACGGCTGAGCCAACGTGGGGCAGTGATATATTGTGTGAGTGGTAAAGTGGGGGCTTGTGGTTGTGGGCAAACACCGACTGCCAATAAATCATCAATCATCTGCTGTTGTTCGGTTTGGGCGAAAAACTGGGCAATCGAATGGGCAACCACTGTGCCAATATCAGGTAAACACGCCAAAATAGGTTCGGGTACATGACGCACTTGTGCCAAATCACCAAAGGCTTGTGCCAATACTTTGGCGGTGCGTTCGCCTACATGCCGTATGCCTAAGGCAAATAAAAAACGTGCCAACTCGGGTTGTTTGCTGGCTTCAATCCCTGCCAAGATGTTTTCTGCCCATTTGGTAGGCGATGTTGTTTTTTTGCTGTCTAAACCTTCGTCATTTTCTTGCGCGGCATCTTTCATTTGCTGCAAGATGGGCACAGTTAAACGATATAAGTCAGCAAAATGATGCACTAAATTTTGTGCAACTAATTGTTCAATTTGCTTTTGCCCTAAGCCCTCAATATCCATGGCTTTACGCGCAGCAAAATGAATCAAACCTTGCGCCCGTTGTGCTTGGCAGCGCATGCCACCGCTACACCGCGCCACCGCTTCATGTTCTTCACGTTCCACAGGGCTATGACAAATCGGGCAGTGTTCAGGCAAACGATAAGGCGGATAGACTGCTTGCTGCGTTTCATGTGCAGGGGCAAAAAAATCGGCTTGCGCGGGGCTATCGGTGGAAACAACGGTTTGCATAGGACGTTGTTCCAACACCACCCGCACCACTTCAGGAATCACATCGCCTGCACGGCGCACCACCACCGTATCGCCCACACGAATATCTTTGCGTTGTACTTCGCCTTCATTGTGCAACGTGGCGTTGGTTACGGTTACACCGCCCACAAACACAGGTTTTAAACGGGCAACAGGTGTGATGGCGCCTGTGCGCCCCACTTGTACTTCAATCGCTTCTACTGTGGTTAAGGCTTCTTCGGCAGGGAATTTATGCGCGATTGCCCAACGGGGAGCGCGTGAAATAAAGCCTAGTGTTTGTTGCTGTGCAAGATGGTTTACTTTGACCACCATGCCGTCAATTTCATACGGTAATTGTGGGCGTTGCTGTGCCATGCGTTCGTAAAACTGTAACACAGCGTGTATATCAGGCAAAACCGCATACTGACCCTCAGGCAAACTAAAACCTAATTCGCCTAAATAAGCCAATTCTTGCGCGTGAGTAGTGAGCGTTTGGCTGCTTTCTAAACGGGCAATGCCATAGGCAAAAAAATGCAAGCGACGTTTGGCAGTAATACGGGAATCCAGTTGGCGTAAACTGCCTGCGGCAGCATTGCGTGGATTGGCAAAAGTTTTTTGTTGTTGTGCAATTTGTTGTTGATTGAGCGCGGCAAAATCGGCTTTTAACATCAATACTTCGCCACGCACTTCAATGAGGCTGGGAACGTTATCGCCTTGTAATTGCAAAGGAATGGTGGCGATGGTTTTAATATTTTGCGTTACCTCCTCGCCTGTGCTGCCATCGCCACGGGTGGCAGCTTGCACCAAAATGCCATTTTGATACAACAAACTGACAGCCAAACCATCAAATTTGGGTTCAATCATATATTCAACGGTTTCCCCCATCAAACCATGATGTACCCGTTCATCAAATGCCAACATTTCTGCGTGCTGAAATGAACCATCATCTGCTTGTGGCGAAAACGCATTGTTTAACGACAACATCGGCACCACATGTTGCACGCTGTTAAAACCTGCTAAAGGTTCGCCTCCCACACGCTGCGTTGGGCTTTCGGGCAGACGATATTGTGGATGGGCGAGTTCTAAGGCTTCAAGCTCACGATATAAACGGTCGTATTCGGCATCAGGCACGCTGGGTGCATCTAAGGTGTAGTATTCATAAGCATAACGATTGAGTTGCTGCGTGAGCTGTTGGATATGTTGGCGAATGTCGTTCATGATGGCGCAGAAATAAGGTTTAAGCGAAAACAGATTGTACCGAAAAAAACGGGTATGCGCTGCGGCATACCCGTAATATGAGATGAGAGGCTTATAAGAATAAGCGCGTGGATAATTCGCTACCCGGAATAATGTCTAATTTTTCCATCTCTTCGTGGCGCGCATTGATGTAACTGTGTACATTTTTGAGCCATTCGGTTGACAGTTCTTCCAATTTATCATTCACCAAGTCCAAACTTAAATCGCTGGATAGGGTAACGGCAATGTGCATAAATTGGTCGAATGCTTTTTGATGAGCAGGTGTGTGGGGAATGTCAAACAGCATGGTAAACCCTTTATAGGTTTGGTTTGCCAATAAATTGGTGGTAAACGCGCTGTTGTCTAAGGTAACGATGCTAAATTGGGGATGACCATGTTCGTTTAGCAAATGAAATGCGCCATCGTGTCCCAATTCAAAGCCCATTTTTTCTACGGCAGTACGCAAATTGCTGCCTTTAATATCAGTGCGCGAAACCAAGTGCATCGGAATGGCTTGGTCAACACGCGCACAAACGGCATCTAATGGCTCGGCAACGGTTAAGAAAGCATCGATATCGGTTAAATGAACCTGTGCATTGAGTTTTTTCGCAAATAAACGCACTTGTTCGCCAAAGGCTTCGATTTGTTCTTTGCTGGCTAAACCTTGGCGTGAAATGGATTGCAAACCAATAATAAAGCCTTGGTAATACACATTGGGAATCGGCTCAGCCAGTTGCCAGCAGCTATCTAAGGTGCAGCCTGCAATTTGGAAACGGTGTATGCTCGAAAAACGCGGTAAGGTGTTAAATTCTTGCGCTTCTTCTAATACCACATAAGCTAAGTAATCAAAACGAGGGTCAAACCAAGATAGATTTTGTTTGGTAATTTCTTCAAGGCTAAGATGCACTTTGCGTTTACTGGTTTCGATTTCGTCCAGTTCGGCTTGCCAATCGTCATTGACGGTTTGCGCGGTGGGCGACAGTTTGTCGTTGATGTCGCTCACTTCAACGATAGCAGGGTCGTGAACCACTTGGTCTTGTGGGTCAATGACCAAACCATGTGGTTTGGGCGTGTGCATGGGCGGATTGATTTGTGATAAGTCTTTGGTGGGATAGGCAGGTTCTTCAGGAATGGGAATGGGTTTGCCATCGCGCACAGAAGGCACTTCGCTATTGAGTAAGGCATCTTTGTCGGGGCGACCGATATCATCACGCATTTGTTGGCGGAATTTTTTTTCTTGGCTCATTTGGTAAATCATCAAGGCTAAGATGATGCCCAATCCGATGACAACAAAAATCCATATTTTTTCATTCATAGTAGGAAAACCTGTTATTTTTAGGGGTTATGGGTAAGACAGAAAAATAGTTGCTTGAATCTAAACTATCTATTTTAATTTAAAATCGTTGTTGCGTTAAGATTGCCTTACCTGATTATGGTTTGATGGAATGGTTTATCATAAAACAGCTTATTGAATAGGCAATCATAGCGGATTCTGGCAAAAATTGCTATTGCCAGTAGCATAGTGGGGGCAGTTTTAGCAGACAATGGGAAAGCCTTGATTGATTAAACGCACCCAATCAAAGAAATGCCCTGGGTCGCTTTTGCGTTGGGGGGCAATGTGTTGATGTCCTGTGATGGCGGTGATGGGGTAGGCTTGTTGTAAGGCGGTGAGCAGATGGGTAAGGCTGTGGTATTGGGCTTCGGTAAACGGTTCAAAATCGCAGCCTTCCAGTTCGATACCAATGGAGAAACGGTTGCATTTTTCGCGCCCTTGAAATTGTGAGATGCCTGCATGGTATGCCATGTCATCACAGGAAACGAATTGTATGGTTTCGCCTGTGCGTTTAATCAGGAAATGGCTGGACACGCGCAATTCGGTTAGGATGCTGAAAAAGGGGTGTTCTGCTGGGTTGATTTGGTTGGTAAACAGGTTTTCTATGGCGTGATGACCATATTCAAAAGGGGGTAGGGAGATGTTGTGTAATACGACTAAGTCGATGGGGGTTGCGGGTGGACGGGCTTCGTAATTGGGTGAATAGGCTTGTTGTGCGCCTTGCCAGCGACCTTGTTGCCAATGTTCCATAAGGATTCCTGTGGGGTGTTGCTGTGTGAAAGGTTTATTTTATAGTGAATGGGGTAAGGCTGCATATAGCCAGTCTATTGAACAAGCACTATACTATGCGCCAATTTTGTTTTGTTGATTAGTTTGAGTATGAAAAAGCCGTTATTGTGGTTATTGGGTGCGCTGGTGTTGGGCGTGGTGTTGTGGCTCACGTTATTGTTGATGCCCAAAACAAATGAGCAAGCCTTTCGGATGAAGGTGGAGAAGGGGCAGGGCATTTCAGGGGTTAGCCGTCAGTTGGCGGAGAATGATGTGATTTATAGCCGCACGGTGTTGGTGGGAACGGCGTATTTGATGGGGGTACACAATCAGTTACGCAATGGTAATTATAAGTTGCCCAAAACGGTGTCGGCTTGGCAGATTTTGCAGCGTTTGAAAAAGGGTCGTCCTGATACCATTACGGTTCGTATTATTGAAGGCATGCGATTTGCTCAAATGCGTCATATTATTAATGGTGTGGCGGATTTAAAACACGATACGAAAGATTGGAGTGATGAGAAGCTGTTGCAAGAAATTGACCCTCAGGCGTTAAACGCTCATCCTGAAGGTTTGTTTGCGCCTGATAGTTATGAAGTGGACGCAGATAGCAGTGATTTGCAGATTTATCGTTTGGCATACCGCACCATGCAGAAAAATTTAAGCAGTGCATGGGATGAGCGACAAAGTGGCTTGCCTTATCGCAATCCGTATGAATTGTTGATTATGGCAAGTATTGTTGAAAAGGAAACGGCGCATCCGAAAGACCGCCGTGATGTGGCTGCGGTGTTTGTGAATCGTTTGAATATCGGGATGCGTTTGCAAACTGACCCTACTGTGATTTATGGTATGGGCGAGCGTTATCAAGGCAAAATTCGTAAATCCGATTTGCAACGCGACACGCCTTATAACACTTATACACGCAATGGTTTAACGCCGACACCGATTGCCTTACCAGGTAAGGCAGCATTGGAAGCGGCGGCACACCCCAGTAATGCAAAATATTTGTATTTTGTGTCCAAAATGGACGATACAGGCGAGAGCCAGTTTAGCTATACTTTGGAAGAGCATAATGCGGCGGTGCGGAAGTATATTTTAAAACGTTAAATATGGGACTAATCAGTGAGTGGTTTGTAATCAGCATTATCCTCTATGCGATGGGCGTGGGCTTGGTCATATTGGCAGATGTTTATTTGGTTTATCAAATTAGGCGATATGTGGTTTATCCTAGCTTGCGTCAGCCCCATCATAAGAAGCGTTTGTGGTGGTGTGCGGTGGGCTTGTTGTTAGTCAAGGTTGGGTTGGTGGTAGATTGGTGGCGCTATGAGCAAGCCATCCAAGCAGAACAGGCGCGGGTTGCTGCCAGTAGTATGACGTTACAACAGCCTTTATGGTTAGCAGGTTTAAACATGCCAAGCGGAACAGTGTTACAAGCATCTGTATCGGATGACGCTCGTTTGATGGAGCCGCATGATTTTTATCGTGCGAATTTCCCCAGTGATGTTAGGTGGCAAGGCGTGCCGATTCGACAATTTGAGCGTGAGTTAGAGGATGGGCAATGGGGGCAACAGGTAACGGTGATACCCAGCGAGGATGTTACCGTCATGGGATGGCAATGTGCCAACCATCAGCCCATATCTTGGCGCAGGCGTGTTTTCAATCAACCTGTTCCTTTGATAACAAAAGATGCCACGGCTTATTTTGCTTTTGAACGATGTACCTTAGCCACCCCACAAACTCTGTTTCTACCTGAATGGTTAGCAGGCAGCATCACTTATCATACAGTTGAACAAATCACCGACCATCAGCATGTGCAAGCCCAAACCCGTTGGCACGTTGTTGCCGACAAAATAGCATTAAATAATCTGCCCATATCATGGTTAAAGCTTGAGCTTGATGCCCAACAACACATTCAAGCCTTACAAATGGTTTTTTTAACAGAAACAGCAGGTTGCCCTGCACATGAATACATCACGTGGCAAGCTCAACAGCCTGATGTGCTTTACATCCATCATCGGGAAGACCAACCTCTTTCCACATCAAGCTGCTTAGGTAAAACCTTAAGCATGCAAACCCCTCATTCATCTCACTAGGAAAACATCATGCAAGCGAAATTCATCACATTAGACGGTATTGACGGCTCGGGCAAATCCACCCATTTAGCCACCATCAAAAACTGGTTTGAACAACAACAATTACCCGTTCTCTTTACCCGTGAACCAGGGGGGACTGCCATTGGCGAAGCCTTGCGCGAAATCTTACTCAATCCAGCCACCCAAGCCAGTTTACGCACCGAAACCTTACTGATGTTTGCTGCACGCCAACAGCATTTAGAAGAAGTGATTCTGCCTGCGCTGCAACAAGGCATCAGCGTGGTATCCGACCGTTTTACCGATGCCACCTTTGCATATCAAGGCGGCGGGCGCGGTGTTCCATTTGCCGATATTGAAACCTTAGAAAACTGGGTACAAGGCAGTTTACGTCCAGATTTAACCCTCATTTTAGATGTACCCCTTGAAGTTTCTATGGAACGCATAAACCGTTCACGCGAAAAAGACCGTTTTGAACAAGAACAAGCCGATTTCTTCACCCGTGTGCGTGCGGCATACTTACAACGCGCCCAAGCTGCTCCCCAACACTATGCCATCATCGACAGCAACCGCGAATTAGCCGAAGTACAAGCCGAAATCGAAACCATTTTGCAACAACATCTCGCATCATGATTTATCCTTGGCATCATGCCAGTTGGCAACAACTGATTGACCATTGGCAGCAACCACCCCAAGCATGGCTGTTGACAGGAAAAGCCAATATTGGCAAAACCGCGTTTGCCCAACATTTGGCACAAGCATTGTTATGCGAAACCCCGACCGTACAACACGAACCCTGCGGCATTTGCCCATCGTGCCATCTGTTTAGCCAACACAGCCACCCCGATTTTTACACCCTCACGCCCGAAATCCCAGAAGGCGAAAGCGGAGGGCGTAAACTCTTACAAATCAAAATTGACGCGGTGCGTGAAGTGATTGAACACATTCAACTCACTTCCGTGCGTGGAGGCAAGCGTGTGGTTCTCATACAGCCTGCCGAAAGCATGAACCTACAAGCTGCCAATGCGTTGCTAAAAATACTGGAAGAACCGCCAGAAAACGTGATTTTTCTGCTGGTGTCCCATTCACGCGATAAACTCTTACCTACCATCAAAAGCCGTTGCCGCCAATGGATATTGCCTGCACCCACTCATGCAGAAGCCTTGGCTTATTTACACCACCATCATGCCGAACACGCTGCGGCATTATTGGCTTTTCATGGTGGTGCGCCCCTGTTTGAAGCCCATGCCGAACAAGATGCCCTGCGTAACGAATTATTAGCCTTATTAGCCGCGCCCCGCTTGTTAGCCATATTGGACTATGCCCATACATTTGACCAAAAAAAATGGGCATTAGCCGTCTTTCTAGATTGGTTACAAAAATGGCTTTTGGATATCGGCTTGGCATACCACAACCTCCCCCCGCAGTATTACCCCAACCAACAAGCCGCTTTACAACACATTGCTGAAAAAACCACGCCTGCCACACTCTTTGACCTTGTTGCCCAGATAAACCGCCTGATGCCTTACGGACATCACACCTTGAGTGTTAAAATGCAGCTAGAATCCCTCCTAACCGAATACCTCCATTTTTGGCAAAACAAATAAAAAGGAAAACCTATGTCAGACTTACCCTTGCCTGGGAAAATGCTCCAACTGCATATTCCCAACCACCAAATTCTTTATAGCAGCTATATGCCGTTCTTAGAACATGGCGGCTTATTTGTTGCCACCGATGATGTTTTTTCATTAGGTGACGAAGTCTTATTGGCACTCACCATGGGCAACAGCCCCGAGCGTAAATTCCTGCGTACCTATGTGGCGTGGGTGAATCCTGCGCGTACCAGTGCGACCCGTCCAAAAGGCATCGGTGTGGCATTTGGTTCAGATGAAATTTGCATCACCACCAAAAACCAAATTGAAGCCCAATTAGGCACCGCATTGCGTAGCGACCGCCTAACTTTCACCCTTTAATCCATTATGAACAATGGGCGGTGTTGCCGCCCTTTTTGATGCCTTATGCAACTGATAGATTCACATTGCCATCTGAATTTTGATGGCTTAGCCAATCGCCTACCTGAAGTGCTGGACAATATGGCAGCTCACCATGTTCAACAAGCCCTTGCCATTAGCGTTAGCCCACAAAGTTTCCAAGCCATTTTAGCCATTGCCGAAGCGCACCCATCTATTTATGCCACCGTAGGTATTCATCCTGATGACCCCAACACTGAAGAATTTAGCGTAGCCGAATTGATAGCCCATGCAGCCCATCCCAAAGTGGTGGGCATAGGCGAAACAGGATTGGACTATTACTGGTGTAAAGGCGATATGACATGGCAACACCAACGCTTTATCCGCCATATCGAAGCCGCCAACCATACCCAACTGCCCCTGATTGTGCATACCCGCGATGCCGCAGACGACACCATGCGTTTACTCAAAGAACACCAAGCCAATAGCGGCGTAATCCATTGCTTTACAGAAGATGTGCGCGTGGCAAAAATGGCATTGGATTTAGGCTTCTATATCTCGTTTTCAGGCATTGTTACCTTTAAAAATGCGCCTTTGATTCAAGAAGCTGCCCAATATGTACCACTGGATCGCTTATTAGTGGAAACCGATGCGCCTTTCCTTGCGCCTGTTCCCAAGCGTGGCAAACCCAATGAACCTGCTTATGTGCGATATACCGCCGAATTTATTGCCAAATTGCGAGGGGAGAGCTTGGAAAACATTGCACACGCCACCACCGAAAATTTCTATACCTTATTTCAAAAAGTGGCGCGCATTGCTTAAGACAAAATGAAAACCGCCTGTTGGTATCACAGGCGGCGAATATTATTTACAAGAAACACCTTGAATTTTAGGTGGATGATCAGCAGAAAGTTTGACATTACAAGCCGTAGCAGATGAACCTGATACAGCTACCCCCTGACTGTTTTTGCGAATGGTGATGGGTTCTTTTACACCCATTGCCAATGCAGTGCGTGCAATATTTTCAGATTGTTCGGCAGCCAAACCAGAAGAATCTTCTTTGATTTGAATGCTTTTTTCTTTCGACATCGCCACAGGGCTGGCAATAAGGCTTGCCAAAGTTAGCAGGATGACGGTGGTTTTATTCATGTTTTTTCCTTAATAAAAGCGATTTGCTGCTGCAAACCTTGAATCAGATTAAAGCAATTTACGCTAAATCGCAAGAGAAAGCGGTATTTTCTGCGCTGTTGTCAGATTTTACCAAATACCGAAATAGTGAAGATTTGTGTAGGCTTCATGCTAAAAAACTGCACCGTTTAACCAGCATGATAGCCAATCAGAGGGTGCAGTTTTCAATATGAGATGAAAGTGGTTAAAAAATTAATATTGTTCAGCAATACCCGATTTACGCACGGTTTCAACATAGCCTTGGTCGTTGCGGCGAATGTGGGCAAATAACCAACCGTCCATTAAGTCTAATAATTCGCCTGCCACATCTTCGCCATAATCAAAGCGGGTTTTAAAACCAGCCACTTTATTGACAAAATTTTGGTGTACACGCGAATGGGCGGCTAATAAAGGATAGCCTGCTTTATTCAACATTTCTTCTTCATAAGCGAAATGTTCGATGGTGTAATTTACTAAATGCTCTAATGCAATGCCTAACGCAACACGGTCATGGTTGTCATTTGCTTCTGCAATTTCATTAATATAATCAACCAGCTTTTGATGTTGGGCGTCGATAGATTCAATGCCAAGTTCTAAGTCTTTTGTCCAGTGTAAGAAAGTCATTTTTTTCACTCCGTAAGATGATTTTGTATTATATATCGTTTGTTTTTTTTAATTCTACGTTAATGAAGTAATTTTCGTAAAAGTCAGGTTTATTGTTGCAAACGATGTTTGTTTTTGTGTAAGATTGCTTATTAATAAAGCAATATTAACGTAGATTCTTGCGCATTAATTCGCAAGAAATACCTACCCGTGCGTTCAAAGGCAAGACAGCAGCGCCCAATGAGTCGTAACCATTAAGTTCATAAAAACCGATTGCATTGCTGGATGAATAAAGTTTCAAAAAGCTCAAATTGGCTTTGGCAGCTAATTCTTCTGCACGTTGCAACATGGCGGTGCCTAAGCCTTGGTTGTGCATGAAAGGATGCACATATAAGGCATCAAGTTGAGCCGTTTTGAGGTCAAGCTGGAAAAAGCCTTGAATCGAGCCTTTAAATTCAATCACCCATAATTCATAGTTGGGGTCGCGAATGGCATCTAAATAATCGGCGGGTGAGAGCAATTTAGACCATGCCTCTAAGATGCTTTCGTTATAGCTGCGACGGCAGGTGTATTGCACCGAATATCTATGCGCGTTATAAATATGCTCGCAATCGCTGGGGACAGCAGGACGGATTAAAGTTGGCATACTCATGGTGAACTCTCGTAATTGTGTTATGGTCAAGGAAATAGTAAATACGGTTATTTATTGGGACAGACGGTATGTATGATTTAGTAACTCTTGTAACCGTCTGACCTTGATTGTTTTTTATTATATAGTGCCGCTCACAGTCTTACTAGATACTTCATTGTTTAAACTTTGTAAAGAACTGTGTAAATACTCAGCTATTTGAAAGGCTTGACTGGAATCGCTG
This sequence comes from Neisseria sp., assembly GCA_041855125.1. GTDB lineage: Bacteria > Pseudomonadota > Gammaproteobacteria > Burkholderiales > Neisseriaceae > Neisseria. The sequence goes on from JBHADP010000056.1 coordinate 11,197, forward strand.
CTTAATGTGGTGAAATGTCCCATTTTTCTGCCTTTTCTAGCTGTTTTTTTGCCATATAGGTAAAGGTGGCTATGGGTGTGGGTTTGTAGCAACAACCAATTGGGTTCGCCACCATCGTCTTGCCATACATCGCCTAAGATGTTTGCCATGCAACAGGGCGATAACAGGCGGGTATCGGCAGGGGGAAGCCCACACATGATGCGGACTTGTTGTTGAAATTGGTTGGTGGCACACGCATCAATGGTGTGATGACCGCTATTGTGGGGGCGTGGTGCGATTTCGTTCACAATCAGTTCGTGAGTATCGCCTACCACAAACATTTCTACGGCTAATACGCCTATGTAGTTTAATTCGTCTGCTAAACGGCGTGCCATGTGTTGTGCCTGTGCTTGAATCTCGCTGCTCAAACGGGCAGGCACGATGGAATAGGCAAGAATGCCGTTTTCGTGAATGTTTTCGGCAGGGTCGAAGGTTTGAATGTGGTCATTGTTGAGACGGCAAACGATAACGGAAATTTCGCCGCGTAAATCAACCATTTTTTCTAATACGCAAGCCACGCTGCCATGTTGTAAAAAGGCGGCTCGCAGTTCGTCTAGGGTGTGGACGCGAATTTGTCCTTTGCCATCATAGCCCAGTGTGGCGGTTTTTAAGATGCCAGGGAGCAAGTGGGCGCTGGCTTCGGTGATGTCGTTAGGTTGGCAAATGGCTTGGTAGGGGGCAGTTTGTAAACCTGCTTTTTGTATCCATGCTTTTTCTTGAATGCGGTTTTGTGCAATAGCAACGCAATCGCCACTAGGGGAAACGGTGGTGTGCTGTGCCAGAAAACGCATGGCATCGGCATTAACGTTTTCAAATTCGGTGGTAATGGCGGCACATTGGGCTAATTCTTGCAACGCGGCAGGGTCATCGAAAGCGGCGCATAAATGGCGGTCGGCAAATTCGGCGGCAGGGGCGTGTGGGTCGGGGTCAAGTACGGTAACGCGATAGCCCATGGTTTTGGCGGCTACGGTAAACATGCGACCAAGCTGACCGCCGCCCAGTATGCCCAGCATGGCTGGAGGAAGAATTGGTGTGGTATTCATAGGATAGTTAATGTGAGTTAGGTAAGAATGGAAACAGTATAAAGGTTTTGTGATTCAACGCCAGTACAACAAATTTGTGCTGGCGTGAAGGGTTTATTTGTCTAAGCCTTCTTGTACCATTTGTGCGGCGCGTAAGACGGCACGGGCTTTGTTTTGTGTTTCTTGCCATTCGGCTTCTTCTTCGGAATCGGCAACAATGCCGCCGCCGCTTTGCACATATAAGGTTTGGTTTTTGATGACGGCTGTACGAATGGCAATAGCCAAGTCCATATCGTTGTTAAAGCTCCAACAGCCTACTGCACCGCCATAAATGCAACGTTTGGCAGGCTCAAGTTCTTCAATGATTTCTAAGGCGCGAACTTTAGGCGCACCTGATAAGGTACCTGCGGGGAAGGTGGCAGCAAGAATATCCATGTTGTTGATGCCATCTTGTAAACGTCCTTCCACATTAGACACGATGTGCATCACATGGGAATAGCGTTCAATCACCATTTTATCGGTAACGCTGACTTGACCCGTTTGGCTAACACGTCCTACATCGTTGCGCCCTAAATCTATCAGCATCACATGTTCGGCAATTTCTTTGGCATCGTGTAGTAAATCGTGTTCGTTGGCGAGGTCTTCCGCAGGGGTTTTACCGCGCAATCGTGTGCCAGCAATGGGGCGCACGATGAGGGTATCACGTTCGCGGCGCACGAGAATTTCGGGTGATGAACCCACGATGTGAAAGTCGCCAAAATCGTAGTAAAACATATAAGGCGAGGGGTTGAGCGTGCGTAGGGCGCGATAGAGCGAGAGGGGATTGTCGGTGAATTTGAGTTTCATGCGTTGGCTAGGCACAACTTGCATGCAGTCGCCATCTAAGATGTATTGGCGGATTGTGCGGACATATTCTTTGTAACGCGCTTCGCCTGTTTCATGTTCAGGCTCGGTGGCAGGGCTGCCTAGGGAAAGTGGAATCGCGCAACTTTGGCGCAATAAGGTGCGTAAGTCTTCTAAACGAGAACGGGCTTGTTCATAGCCATCGGGTAATTGGGGATTGGCGTAAACAATCAGGTAGATTTTGCCGCTTAGGTTGTCCACAACGGCTAATTCTTGCGACAGCATCAGCAAGATATCGGGCGTGCCTATGGTGTCGGGCTTGTCGCTGTGTTGGAAACGGTGGGCGAAGTGTTCAAAGTTGTAGATGGTTTCATAGCCAAAATAGCCCACTAAACCGCCTGTGAAACGCGGTAGATTGGGAATGTCGGGGGTGCGAAAACGTTGGTGGAAGGCTTCGATAAAGGTGAGCGGATTGCCATCGTATTGTTCGATGATTTCGCCATTTTGGTAGAGTGTTACATGTTTGCCTTGTGCTTTGAGATAGGTTGAGCAAGGCAAGCCGATAAAGGAATAACGCCCGAATCGTTCTCCGCCCACCACGGATTCGAGCAGATAGGTAAAGGGCTGATTGGCTAATTTGAGATACAGGGAAAGTGGGGTATCTAAATCGGCGAGCAGTTCTTGTACTAAAGGAATGCGGTTATAACCTGCGGCAACTTGTGCTTGATATTCTGATTTGGTAATCATGTTTCAGACAGCCTGAAAATGGATAGCAATAAAGAGGGGCAGTATAACAGTATTTGGCAGGTTTCCCTATTGGGGCATTGAAAACAAGCGTGCGGGTGTGTTGATAAGAAACACCAGCGCGCTTGTTTTGAGAAAGACGTGTTTAATCTTTACGCGCAGTGCGTGGTTTGCTGCGTGCGCCGTCTTTAGGCTTGCTGCGCGCACCTTCTTTGCGGAAACCTTCTTTTTTAAAGCCTTCTTTTTTGCCAAAGGTTTTTTTGTCTTTATCAAAACTGCCTTTACCACCGCGATGGCTTTGGCTCTTGCCCTTGCCTTTAAATTTGTCGCTGCCTTTATTGCGTTTGCGAGTGGGTTCCATGCCTTCGATGGTTTGTTCAGGCAGTTTGCGGTTGATGTATTTTTCGATTTTATGCACTTTAACGTATTCATTAACTTCGGCAAAGGTAATCGCTAAACCTGTGCGCCCTGCACGACCTGTACGCCCAATGCGGTGTACATAGTCTTCGGCTTGTTTGGGCAAATCGTAGTTAATCACATGGGTGATGGTGGGAACGTCAATGCCACGCGCAGCAACATCGGTGGCAACCAAGATTTTGCAACGTCCTTTGCGTAAGTCCATCAAGGTGCGGTTACGCCAACCTTGTGGCATATCGCCATGCAAGCAGTTGGCAGCAAAGCCTTTTTCGTATAATTCATCTGCCAGTTGTTCACTCATCACTTTGGTGGAGGTGAAAATCACGCATTGGTCGATATTGGCATCGCGCAAAATATGGTCGAGCAGACGGTTTTTATGGCGCATGTCATCGCAATACAGCAGTTGTTCTTCGATTTTACCTTGTTCATCCACTCGCGCCACTTCAATCACTTCAGGATTTTGGGTCAATTTACGCGCCAATTTGCCTACTGCACCATCCCATGTGGCAGAAAATAAGAGGGTTTGACGGTCGGCGGGGGTGGCGGCAACAATGGTTTCGATGTCTTCAATAAAGCCCATATCCAGCATACGGTCGGCTTCATCTAAAACCAAGACTTCTAAACGGTCAAAATCCACTTTGCCGCTGTCCATTAAGTCCATTAAGCGACCAGGGGTGGCGACGATTAAATCAACAGGTTTGCTTAAGGCACGAATTTGGTAGCCAAATGATGAGCCTCCCACAATGCTCACGGTGCGAAACCATTTCATGTTTTTAGCATAGGCTTGGGCATTTTTTTCAACTTGGGCGGCTAATTCGCGAGTGGGGGTCAGCACCAGTGCGCGTGGGCCTTTGCCTGTTTTTTCGCTGCGTTTGGTTAGGCGTTGTAAGGTGGGTAATAAAAAGGCTGCGGTTTTGCCTGAACCAGTTTGGGCAGATGCCATGATGTCGCGTTGGGCTAAAGCGGCAGGAATGGCTTGCGCTTGTACTGGAGTGGGAGATTCATAGCCTTCGGTTTTTAAGGCAGACAAAATGTTTTTATCGGTGAGTAAATCGTGAAAAGAGAGAGACATGGTGTTCCTGATTTCAGACAACAACATCTTCTGCCGCGCACTCAAAACGGGCAGCCGTGAAGCAAAGGAAACGATAACGGGAAAGTTACGATAAGGTTGTCGCAGGTGTGATGACCTGTGGTTTTCATCGGCGACAACCTGCAATTTAGATGCTTAATTTAGCAAACAGAAACTATTGAAAAATCGTGTGAAGGGAAACGATTTTAGGCTGAAGGCGATGGCTTCAAAAAAGTTAAGGGCTGCATGATAGAGAGGAAACGGGGTGCGGTCAAGCATGGACGGGTTAAAGTAAGGTAAAATGGGTGTTTTCTTCCACATTATTTGTTGATATGACTGATTTTTCTGCGTTTGCCAACCGTTTGGGTAAAAATATTAAGCATTATTTGAAATGGGCGCGTCGCCAAAATTTAGAAGCATGGCGTTTGTATGACCGTGATATTCCGCAATTTCCCTTTGCCATTGATGTGTATGGCGAGCATATTCATTTGCAGGAATACGATACGGGTTGGTTGATGCAGCCTGAAGAATATGAACAATGGCTATCGGGTGTGATAGAGGCGATTGCATTTGTAACAGGGTTGGCGCCTGAGCAGATTCATTTAAAACGGCGCGAACGGCAAAAAGGCAAAGAACAATATGAAAAAACAGGCAAAGTGGGCGAAGATTTTGTGGTACACGAAAACGGGCGGCGTTTTTGGGTAAACTTGGATAAGTATTTGGATACAGGCTTATTTTTAGACCACCGCAACACGCGCAAACGTGTGGGCGAAATGGCAGCAGGCAAGCGTTTTTTAAATTTGTTTTCTTACACAGGCAGCTTTACGGTTTATGCTGCCACAGGTGGTGCCATCAGCAGCGAAACGGTGGATTTGTCCAACACTTATTTAGATTGGGCGCGGCATAATTTTGAATTAAATGGGGTAGATAGCACGCAACATCATATTTTACGCGCAGATGTGTTTCAATATTTGCAGCAAGCTGCCGAACAGGGTAAACAGTTTGATTTGGTGGTGATGGACCCGCCCAGTTTTTCTAATAGCAAAAAAATGTTGGATATTTTGGATATTCAACGCGACCATGCCCAATTAATTGATGGTGCAATGAAATTATTGTCGCCACAAGGCACTTTGTTTTTTTCCAATAATCTGCGTAGTTTTACTTTAGATGAGGCTTTGTGTGAACGCTATCAGGTGAAAGATATTTCTAAGCATTCGGTGCCTGATGATTTTCGTAATAAGAAAATTCATCAATGTTGGGAAATCCGTTGGGCAGCGTGAGTGTTTGCCCATTGTATGATGGCTTCGACTGAGCAAGGCAAGATGACACCCATTGAGTCGGTAAACGCTTGCCATGCCGCAAGATGCGTGGCGCGGATTAAGGTGATAACGGGAATTTCTGCTAAGGCTGCCGCCGCATATTCTTGTATTAAACCTTTCCCTGCGGTTTCGGCTGAACCAAATTTGTTAAACACCAAAATATCAGGTGGATTATTTAAGGCTTCGCGGATGATGATGGAGGCATCGGCAAGACGGCTGGGATTGAGTGAACAAGTGTTAGAGGAAGCCCCTGAAAGTTGCATAATCGGATATTCGCGCTTATCGGTAAGCGAGCAAACGAGGTGGCGCATTTTATTGCCTTGTGAGTCTAATGGGTTGATTAAACCTGCCACACGCATGCCTTGTTGTTGCAGTTGATGAATGGCTTGCCACAAGATGCGCAATTCGTGTTGTCCATCTTCGTGATAAATGATGGCGGCGAGAGTGGGCATGGTAGGGCTTCCTATTGGGATAAAAAGACAGTTTAGCGTAAAGTGTGATGTCATCATATCAGACAAAAGAATGATATCTTGAGGGAGAAAAGACGGATGTTGCAATATGCCCCCCCATTTTTGCTGCCTATTCAAATGATAGGCTTTATGTTTACGTTATCGGCTTGTGTGTATCACGCCACGCCTGAGGGTACTTATGCGCGAATCGATTTACCCATACACCAACAAACCACCATTCACAAAACGGTTACTGTCAATGCGCCCGCAGGCACAACGGTGATTATGAGTGAGCATGTTCCTGTGAGTGCTTATGGGCAAACGCCAACGATTCATTGCCGCAACAGCCGTCATCAAAGTTGTTATCAACGTGTTTTACCGCCGCCGCGCCCTGTGCATCATATTCAAGGACAAGGGGGTAGCGTGTCGCAAAGCCGTCAAGGTTATTTTTATAGTTATTGAAGCCTAAGGGCAAATTCCGCATAATGGCAGCACTTTTGTTTACAAAAATTTAAGGAAACAGCCATGATGCACAATTATCTCACCCCTAACTTTACATTTGCCCCTATGATACCTGCCAAAGGTTTGGGGAGCCGTGTGTGGGATACAGAAGGGCGCGAATATTTGGATTTGG
>JBHADP010000057.1:0-35083 GCA_041855125.1 Neisseria sp.
CAAACCTACAAGAATTAGTAGCGGCATTTTTAGATTCGTTGAAATAAAAACAAGGCTGTCTAAACGGTTATAATCTCGTTTGCTTGAAACATATAAGATTTTGATAATGACATTCCGCTACTTCGTTCTGCTAACCACCTTCTGCCTAACTGCCTGTGCAGGTAGCCCTGCACGAGATTTATTGGAAGGCAAAGGTTCCGTGTTTGATGGAACGAAACGCCGTTATGGTTTTGTCCAATATACTGGACAGCACATCAGTGCCTTGCCAACTGGTAGCACACCTGAAACGATTTTCCATTGCACCCACAAGAATGGAGAACCTTTGAAAGTATATGTTTTTCAAACACACCATTACGAACGTACGATGGATTATGTGGGTGAAGACCAGCACAACATCTATTACCAAAGCGGCAGAAAATACACAGGCGACAAAAGCCTTACTTTGGTATTTACCGATATAAATGACTATGTGGAAAGCGTACGCACAGTGAGTTTGTTGGCAGGTGGTTTCAATCGCTTTAAGCAAAACTATCGCTGCCAATAATGTGTTGGCAAGATAAAACAAGGCAGCTTGAAAACTCGGATAATGTTTTCAGGCTGCTTTTTAATAACAAGCTGTTGATTATTTGATATTGCATATCTAAACGGTTTGGAACGGGGATAGAAACATGATTCATTTCACATTCCCCATTACACGGCACACAGCCCAACGGCTATCCTGTTGAATCATACCAAAATGCACACCATTGCCATGCACCACCATATTTACCAATGCGTAAGGATTGTTGTTTATCATTAAAACGGTAGTTATAAACAAAATATTTTGTTCCACCGCGTGAAATGGGATTAATCATCAAAGCAAACCGCCATCGGATAGCGTTTGTTTTTTATTGGTGGGTTTTGCACGTTTTATTTGTAAGTCATTTAACGGCATTGTTTAACCTAAAATTAAAGAATGTTGGTGCTTTTGTGATTGCTGAATTGCCTTAATCCATAAGGCTTTTATAGAAAATGTTGGTGCTTTTTAAGGGTATTTTGCCATGAACCAACAAAAGCACCAACATTTTTATGTGGCTTTGAGTAGATAAGAGTAGATGCGTGTAAACAAGAAAAAGAAGATTTTAGAAGGTTTGTTGTGTTTAATACATTGATATACAATAGAAATTGTAGATGCGTATAGACGAAGGTAGACGTAAAAAAACAGCCCGAAAATTGGGCTGTTTCTTCAATATGGTGCCGACATCGAGACTTGAACTCGAACGACCTAGGGTCACCACCCCCTCAAGATGGCGTGTCTACCAATTTCACCATGTCGGCAGTAAAAAACTTATTGTGTTGGTGTGTTATTAGAAGCAGGTGCTTGCTGTGTGGCTGGGGTGCTTTGTTGCACCGTGCTAAAATCTAAACCATGTTTGGTTGAATTGCTGTGAATATACACCAAAGCCATGCAAGTTGCAAAAAATATGGTTGCTGCAATAGCGGTACTGCGACTGAGGAAGTTTGCATTGCCTGCTGAACCAAAAACACCTTGTGCGCTGCCGCTGCCACTACCAAAAGTAGCGCCAGCATCTGCGCCTTTTCCTTGTTGCATCAACACGAGAATAATCACGGCTAATGCAGCAAAAATATTAATAATCCAAATGATGGTTTTAAATGCTTCCATAATGTGTGTTGTTAGGCTTGTTGTGCGGCTTCAATGATGGCAGTAAATGAATCATAAGTAAGCGATGCCCCACCCACCAATGCGCCGTCTACATGCGGTACGCTAAAAATGTTGGTAGCATTGTTGGCATTCACGCTACCACCGTAAAGAACGCGGATTTTAGCATCATCGCCACATAAAGACAAGATTTCATTGTAAATAAAGGCGTGCATATCGGCAATTTGTTCGGTGGTGGCAACTTTGCCTGTGCCGATAGCCCAAACGGGCTCATAGGCGACAGCGAAGTTTTTGGTTTTTAAACCTTTAAATACAGATAATTGGTACGCAACGGCTTCTTTTTCTCGTCCATCTTCGCGTTCTTTTAAGCTCTCGCCCACGCATAATAAAGGGGTTAAGCCTACGTTTAATACGTTTTCGATTTTATGGCGTTGAATGTCGTTTTTTTCGTTGAAATAGAGGCTGCGCTCGGAGTGTCCAATTAATACGATGTCCACGCCCACGTCTTTCATCATATCGGCAGAAACTTCGCCTGTGTAAGCGCCATTATTGGGGAAACGGCTCACGTCTTGGGCGCAAATGTGGATTTCGTTGTTTAAAACGATTTGTACGGCATTATGCGCTTGTAATAGGTAAACGGTGGGCGGTGAAATGCCGATACATACTTGGTCTTTCACAGGCAATGAGCGCAGTTTGTGTACTAAGCTATTGTTGTTTTGCAACTGTCCATTCATTTTCCAGTTGCCGATAACCCATTTTTTGTCCCACATGGTTTGTATCCTTCCTTTGGCAAATGCTGTTGAGCAGGGAGGGGGAATTGTACCGCAATTTATCGTTTCACGGCGGTTTTTTGTAATTGGATGTAATATTTTTGCTAAGTTATTTAAATGGTGGCTATTTTTGCCAAAAGGCGCGTTTTGCCATGATGAGCCAATCTTTTTTGGTTAAAACGGGGCGTTGCTTGAAAACATCGTAATGGCAACCGTCTAGTTTTTGTAAAATCATTTGCCCGCCAAGAATGATGAAGCGCAATTCTAAGCCTATTCTGCCTGTGAGTTTTTGGCTAAGTGGTGCGCCTGCTTTGAGCATTTTAAAGGCACGTTCGCATTGGTAAGCCATCAGTTGTTGGAAAGCGCGGTCGGCTTGGGCATGGGCGATGTGTGCTTCGCTGACTTTAAATTTGACTAAATCGTCTTGGGGTAAATACACTCTGCCTTTTTGCCAGTCGATAGCGACATCTTGCCAAAAGTTGATGAGCTGAAGGGCGGTGCAGATGCCATCGCTTTGGGCAATGCTGCGTTTATCGTGTTCGCCATAGAGATGTAACATGATGCGTCCTACTGGATTGGCGCTGCGACGGCAATAATTGATTAATTCGGCAAAATTTTGGTAGCGTTTTTGGCTCACATCTTGTTTGAAGGCGGAAAGTAAGTCGTAAAAAGGTGATAAGGGTATTTGGAAAGGTTGAATGGCTTGTTGCTGTAAACGGCGCATCAGTTCGGTTTGTGGGGTTTGATGGTGTTGAATCCGATTCAGTTCGGCAATCAGGGCATCGAGTTGGGCAAGACGGTCGTGGTCGGTGAGGGTGCCTTCATCGGCAATATCATCGGCAGCACGGGCAAAGGCGTAGATGGCGTGTATGGGTTGGCGTAAGCGGCGTGGTAATAAGATGGAACCAACGGGAAAGTTTTCATAATGGTTTACAGACATGATGTGCTTTCAGAATGTGATGATAAAACAGGGGTTGTATGATAAAGCGAATGATGTGGGGTGTGTTGGGTTTGCTGCTGAGTGGCTTGGCGGTGGTGATGTGGGCGGATAATCAAACCAGTCGTTTTAGTCGCCCCTATATCAGCCATAATCTCCATGAGTTACCCGCGCACAAAGTGGCTTTGGTGTTGGGGACGAGTCCAAAATTGGTAGATGGACGGGATAATGGGTATTTTAATTATCGGATTCAAGCGGTGGTGGAATTATATCAACAAGGGAAGGTGCAACATATTATTGTGAGTGGCGACAATCGCCATCATACTTATAATGAACCCGATATGATGGCAGCAGCTTTGGTGAAACAAGGGGTTCCCGCCAATAAGATTACGGCGGATTATGCAGGCTTACGCACGTTAGATTCAGTATTGCGTGCGCGTGATATTTTTGGGCAACAGCGTTATATTGTGGTTTCGCAGTCATTTCATAATGAGCGAGCGGTGTATTTGGCGCGTTCACATGGTATTGAGGCTTATGGCTATAATGCGCGTGATGTGCGCCATTATGCAGGATTAAAAACGCAAATTCGTGAATATGGCGCACGGGTAAAAATGTTTCTTGATTTGTGGAGCAATAAACAACCCAAACACGGCGGCGAAGCGATTGTTTTGCCTGAATAAGCAAACCGACTGTGGTTTTCACAGTCGGCTGGTTCAATTTAGCGTGTTTTACACGCCGCGCAATAATTCATTAACACTGGTTTTGGCGCGTGTTTGCGCATCAACTTTTTTCACAATCACCGCGCAATATAAGCTGTGGCTGCCATCTTTGCTTGGCAAGCTGCCTGACACCACTACCGAACCTGCAGGTACGCGACCATAATGAATTTCGCCTGTTTCGCGGTCATAAATCTTAGTGGATTGACCAATATACACGCCCATAGAAATTACGCTGCCTTCTTCGACAATCACACCTTCCACAATTTCGCTGCGTGCGCCAATAAAACAGTTATCTTCAATAATGGTTGGGCTGGCTTGCAAAGGCTCTAACACACCGCCAATGCCTACACCACCGCTCAAATGCACGTTTTTACCAATTTGTGCGCATGAACCCACCGTTGCCCAAGTATCAACCATCGCACCTTCATCAACATACGCGCCAATGTTCACATAAGAGGGCATCAACACCACATTTTTTGCCACAAAACTGCCACGACGTGCGACCGCCCCTGGTACAGCACGGAAACCGGCTGCTTTAAATTCTTCTTCGCTCCAGTCATTGAATTTAGTGGGAACTTTATCAAAATATTTATTCACACCATCGTTTAAAACTTCATTGTCTTGAATACGGAATGACAGCAAAACTGCTTTTTTCGCCCACTCATTCACTTTCCACTCGCCCACGCCCAAGCGTTCTGCTACACGCAATACGCCTGAGTCTAACTGACGCAACGTTTCTTCAACTGCTTCTTTCACTTCTTGCGTTACCGTGGCAGGGGTAATGTTGGCACGGTTTTCAAACGCGGTTTCAATAATAGTTTGTAAAGACATGGTTTTATCCTAAATAGGTTGCCAAAAGGGGAGATTTTATAACAAAAATCATTTGGTTGCTGAGAGTAACGAAGGATTGCCACCAATTTCTTGGGTGAGAGGCAAAGGGTTTAAATCTTGCAAAGCACGTTCAAAATCATCAAAAGCCATTAATTCTGAACCAAAACGCGCTAAGTGGGCGGTGTTTTGTTGGCAATCAATTAACTCAATGCCACAGTCTTGCAAATAGGGTACCGCACAGGCAAAAGCGATTTTGGAGGCATCGGCTTGATGTACAAACATCGATTCACCATAAAACACCCGCCCAATTTGTACGCCATAAAAACCGCCTGCTAAGTTCCATTGTCCGTGTTCATCGGGATACCAACATTCAAAAGAATGGGCATGACCTAAGCGGTGTAACGCACAGTAAGCGGTTTGAAATTCGGGAGTAATCCATGAGCCTGCTTGTTGTGTGCGTGGAATATTGGCACAGGCTTGGATAACCGTTGAAAAGGCATGATTCACCGTGATGCGATAAGGCTTATTGCGTAAAGTTTTACGCAAAGATTTGCTGATATGCAGTTTGGCAGGTAACAATACGGCACGCGGGTCGGTACAAAACCAAAAAAAGCCACCGTCTTGACTAAACCATGGAAAAATACCGCGTTGATACGCTGCTAATAAACGATGCGGAGCTAAATCCATGCTGATGGCAACCAAACCATCATAATGGGCAATCCCATAGCGTGGGTCGGGGAAGGTGTCGTGGGGAGAAAGCAGCAGAGGAATACTCATCATAGAAACGCAAACAATAAAAACGGTTTCAAGATGTAGAGAAACCGCTTTTAAACATGTTTCAACACACAGGACGACACATAAAGCCTCGCCCTACATGTTGCCCTGAAACAGAAGGGATTACGTCCCTCCTGTTTGAGTTATCCGTCATCAATGGCGGGGTTTCAACCGAAAAGGCAATTTGATGAAAACAGATATTAACGTTTTTCTTTCTTTTGGCAGTTGCCGCACACGCCATATAAATACAAAGCATGATCTACAATACGATAGCCGTGTTCAGCAGCAATATTTTCTTGTAGCTTCTCAATCTCTTCACTGTGAAACTCGCTTACCGCATTACATTTCACACACACAATATGGTCATGATGACCGCCACCATTCAATTCATACACCGCTTTGCCTGTTTCAAAATGATGGCGCAACAAAATACCAGCTTGTTCAAATTGCGTGAGAACACGATAAATAGTGGCAACACCAATTTCCACGCCCTCATCTAATAAAATACGATACACATCTTCTGCACTCATATGAGCATCGGGGCGCGTTTCAAATAAATCCAAAATCTTTAAACGAGGGCCCGTTACTTTCAAACCATTGTCTTTTAATTGTGCAATATTGCTGTCCATAATTTCTTCCATACCGCAGTTGTTTAATTATCGTATAATACGCATTTTTAACGGCTTTGCCCACTATCAAATGATAAAGGTTTTCAATTTAGCCGCCTTTATGCCATACTGAAACCTGTTCATAATCATGCTTCAACAGAAAGGTGAAAACCGTGAACCGATTTGCGATACTGCTTGCTGTAACTGCACTTGCTCTCACAGCTTGTTCTGCCCAGCGCGTTTCCCATTTTCCCTCTTATAAACTACAAGTGATTCAAGGCAATCAACTGGATGCGCGTGCGGTATTGTCATTACAAGCAGGCATGAGCCGCGACCAAGTACAATTATTATTGGGTACACCCTTATTGCGGTCTGCTTTTCATGCCAATCGTTGGGACTACACCTATGAAACCAGTCGCAATGGTGTGGTTAATGAAAAAGACTCGCGTAATTTAACCTTATGGTTTGATGGCGACCGCTTAGTGAAAGCTGAAGGCAATGCCATTGAATACGCCCAACAACAATTAGCACAAACCGCCGAATCAAAATAGGATAAACCATGACCCCTTTAAAAATTGCCATTGCAGGTGCCAATGGTCGAATGGGCAAAGTATTAATCGAAGCCGTTCATCAACACCCCGACACCGTATTAAGTGGCGCATTAGAACATGCCCAATCTGACGCTTTAGGCTTAGATGCAGGCTATGCAATAGGCATCACAACAGGCGTGGCGATTAGCAGCGATGTGGATGCTGTTTTGGCAAACAGCGATGTTTTAATTGATTTCACACGCCCCGAGCCTACCTTACATCATTTGCAAAAATGCGTTGAGCATCAAGTCAATATCATTATTGGTACTACAGGATTTGATGATGCAGGCAAAGCAGCGATTCAAGCTGCCAGTGAAAAAATCGGTGTGGTGTTTGCTGCTAACTTTAGCGTGGGCGTGAATCTCACGTTCCATATTTTAGACACTGTTGCTCGTGTATTAAGCGAAGGCTATGATATTGAAATCATTGAAGGACATCATCGCCATAAAGTTGATGCACCAAGTGGTACAGCTTTGCGTATGGGAGAAGTGATTGCACATGCTTTAGGACGTGATTTAAAACAATGTGCAGTTTATGGCAGAGAAGGGCATACAGGTCCTCGCGACCCATCAACCATTGGTTTCGCTACGGTACGCGCGGGCGATATTGTGGGCGACCATACTGCTTTATTTGCCACCGATGGCGAGCGTGTGGAAATTACTCATAAAGCCAGCAGCCGCATGACATTTGCTGCAGGTGCAGTACGCGCGGCAGTATGGCTCAATGGTAAACAGGGTTTGTTTGATATGCAAGATGTGTTGGGCTTGAAAAACGCTTAACAAAACAGCCGCCAAGTACATGACTTAGCGGCTGTTTTTCATCAAATTTCCTTTTCGATTGAAAACCCGCCATTGATGGCGGATCATTCAAACAGGAGGGGCGTAATCCCTTCTCTTTCAGGGCAACACCTAGGGCGACGCTTTATGTGTCGTCCTGTGTGTTGAAACACGATGAGCATTAACGATGAGCGGCGCGTTTAGGTGCTTTTTTAGCAGCTTTTTTAGGCGCGGCTTTTTTCTTGTTTGCTTGTTTTTTCTTTTGTGGGGCTTTTTTCGCTTGATGTTTGGCGGGGGCAGGTTGGGGAGCTGCCATTGCCATTGGAGCGGTCATTAAGCCTAAAGAAGTGAACGTTACGGTCAATAAAGAAGCCAATTTTTTCATCAAAATATCCTTGCTGGTTAAAACCCCTCCCTTCAGGGAGGGTAATATTCATTGGGAGAGGGGTAAGCGCTTCCCGTTTAGGGCAACACGCTTGTGTTGCTCTGTGTGCTGCGCATTATCAGAGAGAAGTGTGTAAAGCGCAGTTGACAGCAAGTAAAGAAAGCAAGAGCATTGTGTAAACAATGTGTCTTAGCCTAGGGAAACCATCTCGGTTTGATACAAACTGCGCCCTAGAAAGCGTTCGCCTATGGTTTGAAAGCGTAAAGGAATGTCGCTTACATAAAAACGGTAATCTGCGCCGACACCTGTGGGTGTATCGTTGAGTAATTGTTGTTGTTCTAAGGCTTGGGCAACGGCTTCGGCGGTGGTAAGCGCAGAATCGACTAATTGAACATGAGGGGCTTCTTGCATCAATAGGGGTTTGAGCAAGGGATAATGTGTGCAACCCAACACCAATGTATCAATGTCTTCGGCTAATAAGGGCTTGAGATATTCGCGCGCGGTGAGACGTGTAACTTCATGGTCTAACCAACCTTCTTCCACTAAAGGCACAAATAAAGGGCAGGCTTGAGATTGCACCCGCGCGTGAGGGTTGTGTAAATGAATGGCACGGGCATAAGCATTGCTATTGACTGTGGTATTGGTGGCAATCACGCCAATATGATTATTTTGCGTGGTGGCGAGGGCGGCTTCTGCACCTGCGGTAATCACGTCTAACACAGGCATATTGCCTGCCATTTGTCGCACACGATGCCCTGCTACTGCTGCAATGGTGTTACACGCAATCACTAAGGCTTTGACATCATTTTGCAACAAAAAATCCACAATTTGCAGGGTAAAGGATTCAATGGTGGCGCGTGATTTCACACCATAAGGTACACGCGCGGTGTCGCCAAAATACACAATGTTTTCCATCGGCAAGCGTTCCATTAAGGCACGCACCACCGTTAAACCACCCACACCTGAATCAAAAACCCCAATCGGACGTTGTTTTAAATTACTCATTTGATATTCGCATGATAAAAGCTAATCGGCTCATTTTACACCGTTTCACAACAGAACAAATCTGAAACTTTAAGCGAATTTACTTAGCACAAAGGTTTGCAAAGTGCAGTGATTCACGCATAATGTAACTTTTGCATGATTTTAAAATCGTTTTATCCAATGAACACCCACGCGCCTTTTACCCTGTTATTACCTGATGAACACGCCACATTACAACTGGGCGCATCATGGGCAAACAGCATAACTGCGCCTTTAGTGGTGTATTTGGAAGGTGATTTGGGGGCAGGAAAAACCACGTTTACACGCGGATTGCTGCGCGGATTAGGTCATCAGGGAACGGTGAAGAGTCCTACTTATGCGATTGTGGAATCTTATCCGTTGGCTCGCTTTACCTTAAATCATTTTGACCTTTATCGTTTTACTGCGCCTGAAGAATGGGAAGATGCAGGTTTGGACGATTTAGTAAACAATAAAAGCATTTGCTTGCTCGAATGGGCAAATAAAGGGGAAACATTCACGCCACCCGCCGATGTTACCCTGTATTTTGTTCACACAGCAGAAGGCCGCAAGCTTACTTTACAAACACATACAGAATACGGGAAAAAAAGTTTAGAAGCATGGAAAAGAGATTTACCCGCCGTCAAATAGTTCACAGTGCCGCTGTTGGCATGTTATTTACTGTTACGCCTTATGCTTTGGCTAAAGCCGCGCCTCAATTTGTGGGGGTACGGATTTGGCCAGCACGAGCCTATACACGTCTGATGTTGGAATCCACCGAAGGTTTGGATTACAAATATTTTCATCTGGAAAACCCTCGCCGCTTGGTGATTGATATTAAAGGGGTGAAGCTCAATAGTGTATTGAACAATATTGGGCAAAAAATTCAAGCCGATGACCCTTATATCAGCAATATCCGTGTGGGGCAAAATACCTTAGATACGGTGCGTGTGGTGTTGGATTTAAAAGCTGCCGTGAATCCGCAGCTATTTACCCTTAACCCTGTGGCAAATTACCGTCATCGCTTGGTGGTGGATTTGTATCCTGTTGATGCTTTGGATACCAGCGACCCGCTCATGGCGCTGTTAGATGATTATTCTAAGGGCAAAATCAGCAATCAAGGCACAGGCTCAACCACGCCCCCTGTTAAGCAAAAACAACCCGACCCCGTTGTGATTGATACCCCTGCGCCCACAGGACGCCGAACCCATCGTCAACCCATTATTGTGTTAGACCCTGGTCATGGCGGTGAAGACCCTGGTGCGATTAGCCCACGCGGTTTGCGCGAAAAAGATGTGGTGTTGTCGATTTCGCGTGAAACGAAAAAGCGTTTGGAAGCATTGGGTTATAAGGTTTATATGACACGCAATGAAGATGTGTTTATTCCTCTGGGGGTGCGTGTGGCGAAGGCAAGGCAGTTGCGCGCAGATTTATTTGTGTCGATTCATGCCGATGCGTTTACCAGCCCCAGCGCGCGCGGGACAGGGGTTTATACGCTGAGTACACAAGGCGCAACCAGTGCAGCCGCGAAGTTTTTGGCGCAAACGCAAAACGATGCCGACTTGATTGGTGGGGTGCAAAGCGTGGGCAATAAAGCGGTGGACAGCGCGATTTTGGATATGACGCAAACCATCACCAATAAAGACAGTATGAATTTAGCCAAAAAAGTGTTGGTGGAATTGGGCAGACACAATAAATTGCATAAAGGCATTGTTGATCAAGCCAATTTTGCGGTATTGCGTGCGCCTGATATTCCATCGATTTTGGTGGAAACGGCATTTTTGTCTAATCCGATGGAAGAGCAGTTATTGTCAACGATGGATTTTCGTCGCAAATGTGCCGATGCGATTACGCGCGGTGTGAAATCGTATTTGGCAACAGCGGTATTGGCGCGCCGTTAAGCCCGTCTGCGTTTTTGTTTGTCGCGCACAGCAAGGGCTTTGGAAACCATTTCGCGGTTGTGTTGTTCGCGTTGCTGGCGCAAGCTGTCTTTCACATAATCCAAATGGGTGTACACCGCTGTTACCGCAGCGGTGATGTTTTGTTGTTCAATGGCTTGAAAAATCAATTCATGTTGTGTCATTAATTCTTGGTGAATATTAGGCACGCCAAACATATTGCCCAGATTGCGTTTGGTTTGTTTTTGTAGTAAACGCAATAAGCTATCAGATAAACGGGTAAACAAGAGATTATGGGCGGCATCGGCTACGGCTTGATGGAACGCCACATCGGCAGCCGATTGGCGATCAATGTCTTGAGCGGCATAGGCTTGGCGCAATTCGTTGAGCCATAAGCGCATCCGTGCCAAATCGTCTTCTGTGCGCCGCTCGGCTGCTAAAGCCGCCAACATGCCTTCTACTCCGCGCCGAAAGTCTAGCACTTCGTTTTCCATACCCGTGTGTTCATCAATCAAATCTTGCCAACCAAAATGGAAGTTTTCTTCTATTTGGCTGGAAACGTAATGACCATCACCTTGTCGCGTTTGAATCATGCCGCGTGTTGCCAAAATTCTGAGGGCAGAACGCAAAGACTGGCGCGACACATCAAATTCTTCCGCAAGCTGTCTTTCAGGCGGTAATTTGCTGCCTATTGGATACACATTTTGTAAAATTCGTTCCTCAATAATGGATGCAATTTGCATACCAATATTGGGCGTGCGTATGCTGGAAGCAGAGAGTGGCTGCATATTTATACCTAAATTAATTCTCACACTGTTTCTCAAACCGTAGTAACTGATGCCCGACCAATCAAGCAAGCGTTTTATTGTTTATGTGTTATTAAACTCGCTGTGCTTGAATGGAGCAGGCAAGCAGAGTTGGCGCGATTGTACCGTAAACTGAGTTTTACTATCTTTAAATTTACCTCACAGTAAAAAAAATTTTTTTGCATAACCTACTTGACCGACTACACGACATTACTTAAAGTAAGACACCTTACAACAAAATTGGTCTGACCAATTAACCAAAATGAACCAAACTACCCCCAACCCCACTGTTTCATTCAGCAGCAAGCCTACTGATGTTTATTTTTTTGGTACATGTTTGCTGGATATTTTTATGCCTGAAGCGGGCATGGATGCGATGACCTTGATTGAACAACAAGGCATTCGTGTACATTTTCCTATGGAACAAAGCTGCTGTGGTCAGCCTGCCTTTTCGTCTGGGCATCCGCAAGATGCGTTTGAAGTGGCAAAAGCGCAGTTGGATTTGTTTCCGCAGCCTTGGTTGATTGTTGTGCCATCGGGTTCGTGTGGCGGCATGATGAAGCACCATTGGCCAACGGTGTTTAAAGGCAGCGCGTATGAGCAACAAGCCAAAGAGATTGCGGGCAGGGTAGTGGAATTTACTCAATTTTTATTGGGTATCGGCTATCAGCCTAACGATAAAGGTGCGCCCACTAAAGTGGCGGTACATACGTCTTGTTCTGCGCGCCGTGAAATGAATGTGCATGTATCGGGTTGGGCGTTGGTAGACCAATTAGCCAATGTGGAACGTGTGGTGCATGACCATGAAAGTGAATGTTGTGGCTTTGGCGGCACGTTCTCGGTGAAACACCCTGATATTTCGGGTGCGATGGTGAGCGATAAAGTGGCGGCATTAAAAGAAACGCAAGCGGTGGAAATTGTGAGTGCTGATGCAGGTTGTATGTTGAATATTGGCGGTAAAATTGCCAAAGATGAACCCAATATGCCCAAGCCTAAACACATCGCCACTTTCTTGTTAGAACGCACTGGAGGTAAAGCATGAGCGCGCGCGAGAATATTTTAGCCAAACTGCGTCAAGCCAAACGCACGCCTTTGCCTGAACCGCAAACACAAGCGTATTACCATGAAATGACCCCACAATGGGAAAACGATGTGGCACGTTTAAAACATTGGGCAGCCGCCATGCGGGCGGTGAAAACCGAAATTTATTGGGTGAGCGCGCAAAATTGGACAAGCACTTTATGCCAAGTGGCACAGGAAAAAGGTTTGCGTAATATCCTGTTACCTTTAAAAACAGAACATGGCAAACAAGCCGCGCAAGCCTTGCAAGAGCAAGGCACGGTTGAAATCAAAACCTTTGAACAAGAGATTGAACATTGGAAAGATGCGTTTTTCCAAGAAATTGATGCAGGGTTTACGGCTGTGCGTTGTGGCATTGCCCATACCGGCACGCTCATGTTGTTTCCTACGCCTGAAGAGCCACGCAGCCAAAGCCTCGTTCCCCCTGTGCATATTTGCTTATTTGATGCCAGCAAAATGTATGACGATTTTTATAGCGCCATGCAAGGCGAACACATGGCAGAGGGTATGCCCACCAATGTGGTGTTGGTGTCAGGGCCTTCTAAAACAGCAGATATTCAATTAACCCTTGCCTATGGCGCACACGGTCCACGCGATATGGTGGTGTTAGCGGTTTTACCCCCCCATATCCAAGCAACTGATTTGGAGGAAGCAGCATGAGCGCACAAACCATTCATTTCCACCCCAAACCAGAAACGTTTAAACAAAACTCTGCGGCAGCATTAGCCGATGCGCCTTTGCGTAAAAGTTTGCGTACTGCCATGGATATGCTGATGACGCGCCGTAAAACAGCCTTGTCTAATGAGCAAGAGTTGCAATTATTGCGCGATTTATGCGAACACATTCGCCGCCGCTCCTTAGCCAGTTTGCCCGAATTATTGGAACAACTGGAAAGCAAATTAACCGAATTGGGCGTGAAAGTGCATTGGGCAGAAACGCCTGCGGAAGCGTGTCAAATTATTCACAACATCATTGCTGCCCAAAATGGCAAATTGGTGGTGAAAGGCAAATCGATGGTGAGCGAAGAAATTGAGCTCAACCATTATTTAGAAGACCACGGCATCAAAGCAGTAGAAAGCGATTTAGGTGAATACATCGTACAGTTGGCAGGTGAAAAACCAACCCATATTGTGATGCCTGCCATTCACAAAACCAAGCAACAAGTGAGCGAGCTGTTTCACCAAAACATCAACACACCCTTAACCGATGATGTTGACCAACTCACAGGTTTTGCGCGTCATGCTTTGCGTGATATTTATCGTACTGCTGATGTGGGTTTGAGTGGTGTGAATTTTGCGGTGGCGGAAACAGGCACACTATGCCTTGTGGAAAACGAGGGTAATGGTCGTTTAACCACCACCGTTCCCCCTGTGCATATCGCGATTACAGGCATTGAAAAAGTGGTGGCAAAACTGTCAGACATTCCACCGCTATACAGTTTATTGCCACGCAGCGCGATTGGTCAGCCCATTACCACTTATTTCAACATGATTACAGGCCCACGCCGCAGCGCGGAATTAGATGGCCCACAAGAAATGCACTTGGTGCTGCTCGACAACGGTCGCAGCCAAGCCTATGCAGAAGAACAAATGCGCCGCACCTTGCAATGTATTCGTTGCGGAGCGTGTATGAATCATTGCCCTGTTTATACGCGCATTGGTGGGGCAGCTTATGGCACGACTTATCCCGGCCCGATTGGCGAAATCATTTCCCCACATTTATTGGGCTTAGATGCCACGCGCGATTTGCCAACGGCTTGTACATTATGCGGTGCGTGTTCAGAAGTTTGTCCTGTGCGTATTCCAATTACGGAACAAATGATGCGTTTGCGTACAGAAGCGCAGCGTTCTCCTAGTGAGGTGGTTCCTCATCCAATTCGTGGACAAGGTGCTTCGCACAGCTTGGGTGAACAATTAGCTTGGCGCACGTTTAACGGCATTTTTGGTGGTAAAAAAGTGTATCGCGCATTTGGTTGGGCAGCAACGACTTTCCGTGGTTTGGCACCCAGCAAGCAAATGGGCTGGACGCAAAACCGTGTGCCATTAAAGCCTGCCGCCAAAACATTGCATCAGTTGGTTGCGGAGAAAAAACGCAGCTAATGCTCATAATGGTTTTTAGCACAGCCTGTTTAGGTTCGGCAGGCTGTATAAAAAATAGACTGCTTAACCGTTTGATGCGTTTCAACGGTCAAAGCAATAACAACATTCCTTATTTCGGAGATTTGTATACATGGAGACTTGGATCCAGAATTATACCGCAGTGGGCGATAGCCTACTGCTGACTGCAGCAGCCGCTTTGTTGCCAATTATCTTCTTTTTTGTGGCATTGACCATTTTAAAAATGAAGGGCTATGTGGCAGGTTTCTTTACCTTGCTGATTTCGATTTTAGTGGCCATTTTTGCGTATGGTATGCCAGCAGGAATGGCATTATCCTCAGCAGTATTTGGTTTTGCTTATGGTCTTTGGCCGATTGCGTGGATTATTATCACCGCCGTTTTCTTATACAAAATTACGGTGAAAACAGGTCAATTTGACATTATTCGTTCATCGGTTATTTCGATTACAGAAGACCAACGTTTGCAAATGTTGTTGGTTGGTTTTTCATTCGGTGCGTTCTTAGAAGGTGCGGCAGGTTTTGGTGCGCCTGTGGCGATTACGGCTGCGCTGTTGGTAGGTTTGGGTTTTAATCCCTTGTATGCAGCAGGTTTGTGCTTGATTGCCAATACTGCACCTGTGGCGTTTGGTGCGATGGGTATTCCGATTATTGTGGCAGGTCAAGTATCAGGCTTGGATGCGTATCACATTGGTCAGGTTGCAGGTCGTCAATTACCGATTTTGTCGATTATCGTACCTTTCTGGTTGGTAGCCATGATGGACGGTATGCGTGGTATTAAACAAACCTATCCTGCTATTTTGGTGGCGGGTGTATCGTTTGCTATTACGCAATTTATTACAGCAAACTTTATTGGTCCAGAATTGCCAGACGTTACTTCTGCTTTGGTGAGCTTGATTTGTTTGTCATTGTTCTTGAAAAAATGGCAACCTGCTGAAATCTTTACCTTCCAAGGTATGAAAAAACCTGAAGCACGTCAAGGTTCTGAATACACCACCGCTCAAATCATTAAAGCATGGTCGCCTTTTGGTATCTTAACCGTGTTTGTGAGCTTGTGGACGATGAAATCACTGAAAACGTTCTTAGACAGCTTCAGCTTGATTGAAATTAAATGGCCTGGTTTGCATAACTTAGTGATGAAAGCCGCACCTGTGGTAAGCGAGCCTACGCCTTATGCTGCGGTGTATAAGTTAAACTTATTGAGCGCGGTGGGTACGTCTATCTTGTTAGCAGCCATTGTTACCATTGTGTTGTTAAAAATGAAACCTGCTGATGCCATCAAAACCTTTGGCGAAACTTTACACGAATTGCGTTATTCTATTTTGTCGATTGGTTTGGTATTAGGCTTTGCATTTGTTGCCAACTATTCTGGCTTGTCTTCTACTTTGGCTTTGGTATTAGCAGGCACAGGCGTGGCATTCCCATTCTTCTCACCATTCTTAGGCTGGTTGGGCGTGTTCTTAACAGGCTCAGATACTTCTGCCAACGCCTTGTTTGGCTCATTGCAAGCCAGCACCGCCAACCAAGTGGGTATTTCGCCTGAATTGGCTGTGGCTGCCAACACCACAGGTGGGGTAACAGGTAAGATGATTTCTCCACAATCGATTGCGGTAGCGTGTGCGGCAGTAGGTTTGGCAGGTAAGGAATCTGATTTGTTCCGCTTCACTGTAAAACACAGCTTGATTTTCTGTGTATTCGTGGGCATCCTCACTTGCTTACAAGCTTATGTCATGCCTTGGACATTGATTTTCTTCAATAAATAAACCTTTTTGAGAACCTGCAAAAATCCCAAGCTGATGAAGTTTGGGATTTTTTGTATGGAAACAATGTTTATTTTTATGGTTGAACAGAGTAAGATTAGCTTAGATGTAAACATTTTTTTACAAAAAATATCCTATTACAATATATAAAACAATAAGCAGAATGGTGTTTTAAATTAAAAATAAAGAGGTTTTTAACTCAAAAAAAGGAATATTGATGAAACAAACTTTGCTCAAAATGTCGCCTAAAGAGGCGTTGCTGATTGCCGCTTTGATTGTGGGTGTGATGGGTGTTACCATCATCAGCTTTGAATGGGTGCCGCATTTGTCGATTTTATTGGTGTTGTGTGGCTTAATGATGTTTGGTGGCTTGCGTGGCATCACGTTTAACGCCATGCGCGACCAAATGGCAAGTGGTGTCTTATCGGGAATTGGTGCGATTTATCTGTTTTCTTTTATTGGTTTATTGGTATCGGCTTTGATGATGTCGGGTGCGATTCCCACGCTGATGTATTATGGCTTTGAGCTGATTTCGCCCAATTATTTTTACTTATCTGCTTTTTTGCTCACTTCTATTATTGGCATTGCCATTGGCAGCAGTTTAACCACTTGTGCCACTTTAGGCGTGGCATTTATTGGCATGACAGAAGCCTTTCAAGCCAATCCTGCCATTACCGCAGGGGCAGTGGTATCAGGTGCGTTTTTTGGCGATAAAATGTCGCCGCTTTCTGATACCACCGCCATTGCTGCTTCCATTGTTGGCATTGATTTGTTTGAACATATTCGCAATATGATGTATACCACTGTGCCTGCTTTATTGTTGTCGGCTGGCTTGTTTTGGGTGTTGGGTGGGCAAACGGCTCATGCCGATTTGAACAGCATTGCCAGTATGAAACAGCAATTATGGGCAAGTGGGCTGATTCATGTTTATACCTTGATTCCATTTGCGGTGTTGGTGGTGTTGGCGATGCGTAAGGTCAATGCGATTTACACCATTATCGCTACCGTTGTGGTGGCTCTGTTGATTACTTATATCCATAGCACCCCTAATATGAAGGATTTGGGCGGTTGGTTTTTTGCTGGTTATAAACCGATTGCGGATTTAGGTGGGGTGAATAGCTTATTATCGCGTGGCGGCATACAAAGTATGTTTTTTACGCAAACCATTGTGATTTTGGCATTGAGTTTGGGCGGTTTGCTGCATGCTTTGGGTATTTTGCCTGCTTTATTAGAGGGCATTCGCCATTTGCTGACCACGGCAGGACGCGCCACTTTATCGGTTGCTTCAACGGCATTGGGGGTAAATATTTTAATTGGTGAACAATATTTGAGCCTGATGTTGGCAGGGGAAACTTTTAAACCGGTTTATGATAAATTGCAACTGCATCCGCGCAATTTGGCGCGTACTTTAGAAGATGCAGGCACGGTGATTAATCCTTTGGTACCTTGGAGCGTGTGTGGGGTGTTTATTAGTCATGCTTTGGGTGTGGCGGTGTTGGATTATTTGCCGTATGCGTTTTTCTGTTATTTATGTTTGATTTTAACGCTGTTGTTTGGCTTTAGCGGTGTAACCATTAGTAAGCAAGAACAAGCATAATTGAATGGCAAAAAAAGATTCCAGTTATTGAAACTGGAATCTTTTTTATGATTTAGCCTAATTAAGCTGGGTCAAATGCAGCTTGGAAAATGCCAATGATTTGTTCTTTATTGGCTTGAATCGGGTTGGTTAAGCCACAAACGTCTTTCAGAGCATTGTCTGCCAACACGCTGAAGTCTTCTTCTTTCACGCCCAATTCTTTTAATGATTTGGGAATGCCAACAATACGCGCTAATTTGGTAATGGCATCAATCACATCTAAGCCTGCTAAATCGGCATTGTTTTTACCCAAAATTGCGCCAATTTCATCTAAACGTTCTTTGGCAGCTTGTTGGTTAAAGCGTTCCACATGGGGCAATAATAAGGCATTGCATACACCGTGAGGCAAGTCATAGAAGCCGCCTAATTGGTGTGCCATGGCGTGTACATAGCCTAAAGATGCGTTGTTAAACGCCATGCCTGCTAAGAATTGGGCATACGCCATTTTCTCGCGCGCTTCTTTGTTTTTGGGTTCTTGTACCGCAGTAGGCAAATAACGGGCGATTAAGGCAATCGCTTGCACGGCGCAAGTGTCGGTAATGGGGTCGGCAGCCGTTGAAACGTAGGCTTCAACAGCATGGGTTAAAGCGTCCATACCTGTGGCTGCGGTGAGCGATGCAGGCATGTTTTCCATTAATAAGGGGTCGTTTACAGATAATAAGGGGGTAACGTTTTTATCCACAATCGCCATTTTCACATGACGGCTTTCATCGGTGATGATGGTAAAGCGGGTCATTTCAGAGGCGGTACCTGCGGTGGTGTTGATGGCAACCAAAGGCAGTTGAGGTTGAGAAGATTTGTTTAAACCTTCGTAGTCTTCAATTTTGCCGCCATTGGTCGCAACAATGGCAATGCCTTTTGCCGCATCATGGGCAGAGCCACCCCCTAAAGAGATGATGCAGTCGGCAGCCACTTGTTCTAATTTGGCTAAACCTGCATTCACATTGCCCACGGTTGGGTTAGGTTGTACTTCGTCAAAAACGGCGTATTCAATGCCTTTTTCGGTTAATAATGCGCCCACTTGGTCTGCCATGCCCAGTTTGTTCACACCAGGGTCGGTAACAATCAGGGCTTTCTTCAAACCCAAAGCCGCAATTGCATCCATTGCTTGTGCCAATGCATTTTCGCCCAAAATATTTTGTACGGGCATGAAAAATTGAGTTGCCATGTTTGTGTTCCTTTTTTGTGTGGGTTAATCCAATGAACGATTGCATCATACGCCCTCTGTAATTATGTTTCTTTGATATGAAGCAAAGAGTGTGGGCTTATGATGGGTTGAAAAAAAGACCTATGATTTACATGCCATAGGTCTTTTGTTGTAAAACTACTTTTATTCCGCTAATTGAGTAGCTTGAATGGCGGTCAGAGCGATGGTGTAAACAATGTCTTCTACCAAAGCACCGCGTGATAAGTCATTCACGGGTTTACGCAAGCCTTGCAACATCGGACCCACGCTCAAAACGTTGGCATTGCGTTGTACAGCTTTGTAAGTGCAGTTGCCTGTGTTTAAGTCGGGGAAAATAAACACGGTGGCTTGACCTGCCACAGGGCTATTGGGTGCTTTTGATTTCGCAACGCTGGCAACAGTTGCCGCATCATATTGCAATGGACCATCAATCGCTAAATCAGGACGTTTTTGTTTGGCGATTTCGGTGGCTTGGGCAACGGCTTCCACGTCAGGACCCGCACCTGAAGTGCCTGTTGAATAAGAAATCATGGCAACACGCGGTTCAATACCAAAGGCTTTGGCAGAATCGGCAGACTGAATGGCAATTTCAGCCAGTTGTTCAGGAGTTGGATTCGGATTAACAGCACAGTCGCCATACACCAGCACTTGCCCAGGCAACAACATAAAGAACACGCTGGATACAATGCTGGCATTCGGTGCCGTTTTAATCAACTGCAAGGCAGGGCGAATGGTGTTGGCGGTGGTGTGAACCGCGCCTGACACCAAACCATCCACATGGTTTTGCGCCATCATCATGGTGCCTAATACCACAGTATCTTTTAATTGTTCACGCGCTTGTTCGGGAGTTAAACCTTTGCTCTTACGCAATTCGCACATAGGTTCAACATATTGCTCGATTAAAGTTTCAGGGTCGATGATTTCCACCGAATCAGGCAGCGTTACCCCAATTTCTTGTGCCACAGCCAATACCGCAGGGCGAGGTGCCAATAATACACAACGAGCCAAACCTTTTTCATGGCAAATTGCCGCCGCGTGTACCGTGCGAGGTTCTGCACCTTCAGGCAACACAATGCGTTTATTGGCTTGACGCGCACTTTCCATCATATTGAAACGGAATTGAGCAGGTGACAAACGTGCGGGTTGTGCTTCTGTCAATTTAGGCATACCTTCCAAAGCATCTGCTTGACCCAAATACGCCAAACCTGCTTCCTTAGCGGCTGCCGCGCTACCGCCTACCACGCCCGCCAATTCCACATTGCGACCTGCAAACAACTGTTTTGCCAATTTCAAACGGCTTGCCGTGCCACATTCATTGCTCACCGCAAACACTACACGCGCATTAAACGAAGTGGCTAAACCCACATTATGCACCGATAAAAACGCGCGGTCGGCATCGGTCATGATGCCTTGAATCACCACATTATCTTTGCCTAAAGCCGCCACTCGACCCACTAATAAGTCAAACCAATCGTCTGCCAAACCTGCACCAATTAGTTTTTCCGCTTCCAAATTGTTTTCCAACGCATTAAACACGGTTGCATTCGGCAATGCCTCTGCAATCGCAGCAGTAACGTGTGCCAACTCCACATAAGCGCACACAGGGACAACCAAAATATTTGCCATAATTCTTTTTTCCTCTTTGTTTTGACAGACCACTTCGCAAAAAATGTTTCAACACACAGGACAAGCATCCAACGCAGCCCTATGAATCCACAACCCATCGGGGCAAGCTGTGGTGCGCTAAATAGTATCATATTGCCGATTAAAATTAATAGCAGTTTTGCCCATCTTGCGATTTTGTCGGTATGATAATAATCCGCAACTTTTCCCCAACCCATTTGCTGAAGGAATCGAATATGGCTGTGAATTTAAGCGTAAAAAGTGCTGATGATATTTTAAGCATTGATGGCGCCCAAGTGTATATTGGACAAGCAGGCGTTAAAAAGCCCAACCACGATGATTTAACCTTAATTGTATTGGCACCCCATAACACCGTAGGTGCGGTTTTTACCCAAAATCGCTTTTGTGCTGCGCCTGTACATATTTGTAAACAACATCTATTTGATGAAGACGGTGTACGCGCTTTGGTGATTAATACAGGTAATGCCAATGCGGGAACAGGTGCAGCAGGGCGCGAACACGCCTTAGCCATTTGCGAAGCAGTCGCGCAGAAAGTGGGATGTGCGCCCACACAAGTCTTACCGTTTTCCACAGGCGTGATTTTAGAACCCTTGCCTTATGAGCGCATCATTCGAGCCTTATCTGATGTTGCCCCTGCCCATTGGACAGATGCCGCGCGTGCCATCATGACCACCGACACCTTGCCCAAAGCCGCCAGTCGTGAAGGCAAAGTAGGCAATAACCACACCGTTCGCGCCACAGGCATTGCCAAAGGTGCGGGCATGATTTGCCCTAATATGGCAACCATGTTGGGCTTTATTGTTACTGATGCCAACATTTCTCAGCCTGTTTTACAACTGCTGACACAAGAAATTGCCGATATGTCGTTTAACAGCATTACCGTTGATGGCGACACCAGTACCAACGACAGCTTTGTGGTCGTGGCAACAGGCAAATGCGGACAAAACGAAATCGACAATATTGCCGACCCCCGTTATCAACAACTGAAAGAACTGTTGGGCAGTTTGGCATTGGAATTGGCGCAAGCCATTGTGCGCGATGGTGAAGGTGCAACCAAATTCATCACCATTCAAGTAAACCATGCGAAAAGCCGTGTTGAAGCACGACAAGTGGCGTATGCCATTGCCCATTCCCCTTTGGTGAAAACCGCTTTTTTCGCATCTGACCCCAATTTAGGGCGTTTACTGGCTGCCATCGGCTATGCAGGCATAGCCGATTTGGACACCGACCAAGTCAAAATGTGGTTGGGAGATGTGTTGGTGGCAGAACAAGGCGGTCGGGCTGCCAGCTACACCGAAGAACAAGGGCAGCGTGTGATGAACGAAGCCGAAATCACCATTCGCATTGATTTGGCTCGTGGCACAGAAAGCGCGAATGTTTACACCTGTGATTTATCACATGATTACGTTTCCATTAATGCCGACTATCGCTCTTAAAACATCAAGCGGGCTTTTGCCCGCTTGGATTTTATTCCGCCAATAAACGCTCAATTTCTGCTGCTAACGACAACGGTTTTTCACTTGGCGCATAACGCGCCACCACATCCCCTTTGCGGTTGACCAAAAACTTTGTGAAATTCCATTTAATATCGCTGCCTTCACGGGTTTCGCCCAAACTGGCAAGACGCAATAACAATTCTTTAAAACCAGAACCGCCCGTATCTTCAGGTTGTTGCGCTTTCAGCCAAGTGTAGAGGTGGTGTTCATTTGCCCCATTTACATCAATCTTATCGAAAATCTTAAATTTCGTACCAAACTTCGTTTGACACACTTGCACAATTTCCTCACTGCTTTCAGGCGCTTGTTCACGAAATTGATTACACGGGAAATCTAAAATTTCTAAGCCTTGTTCCTGATAACGCGCATACAGTTGCTGTAATTCCTCATATTGAGGCGTTAAACCGCAGCGCGTAGCTGTGTTCACAATCAATAACACCTTGCCCTGATAATCCGCCAGCGAAACGGCTTGCTGATGGGCATCTTGCAGCGTAAACGTATAAATTGACATCATCTTCTCCCAAAATAAGCTAATCAGTTCATGTTTTAACACATAGGGCTGCACATCCAGCGCAAGCCTATGAATGAACGGGCATCATAGGAAAAATAAGCGTGAAAAACAAGCAATAAAACCAGTGAGCCGCAATAATTACTGAGTTGAAAGTAAAGAACGTGTTTTTTTCAAGAGATTATGGTTTACACCAATTTACACCTTATATCATTTAAGCATAAAATGACGATACAGAATATTTGAAACCATTGGGCGTACACGCAAAGGGTAAAACATGAGCAAAATTGTCTATTGGACGGCAGACTTAGAAACGGGTTTTCATGATATTGATGAACAACATAAACAACTGGTTCACTATATTAATGAATTTTACAAAGCCTATGAAAGTGGCGATAAACAAGTGATGAACACCGTATTGTTTGACCTGATTGCGTGTTCAATGAATCATTTTGAATATGAAGAAGGCTTAATGGCAAAAGCGGGTTATCCTTTGTTAGAACCGCATCGCCGTGTGCATCAAAACTTTGTGAATAAATTGGTGGCATTACAAGATAAATTGTTTCAAGGGGAAGATGTGGTTGCTGATTTATTGGGCAGTTTAGATGGTTGGCTGTTCCGCCACATTAAAATCAACGACCGAGGTTATATTAATAGCGTGAATGAAGCAGGGGTGTATAAAGGTGGGGCGGTGGAAGCCGATGCGGCTGATGAGTTAGCTCTTCCGAATGTGGCGGCTGCGCCTGCTGCCAAGCCTGAACCCGTTACACCTGCGGTAACAGCGTGGCATCATGTGAATCCCCATCAACCTCAACCCAAGCCTGTGCCTGAAGCCAAACCCGAATCCAAAAAACAAGAAGAGCCGCGTAGCAGTTGGGCTAACCCATCATCACTCAATTTTTAAACCACAGCAGTCATATTCGACTGCTGTTTTTTAATCCAAATCAAATGATATGACGTCATTTTACAGGTACAATTCAAGTTGGATAATGGTGTCCCAACATTATGGGTTTAAACGGTTTGGAGAACAAAATGGATTATGTCTATTGGACAACAGATTTAGAAACGGGTTTTGAGGATATTGATGAACAGCATCAGCATTTGGTGGAATGTTTAAATGAATTGTATAAAGCGCAAGAGGGCGGCGATAGGCAGCAAGTGGCGCAGGTATTGGAAGAGTTAATTGTTTATACTGCCGACCATTTTGCGTATGAAGAACGTTTACTAGAAGAAGCAGGCTATCGCTTGGTGGCGCAACATAAAAAAGTGCATCAAAATTTTGTGAACAAGGTGTTGTATTATCAAGACCGTTTTGATAATGGCGAGGATGTAATACCCGGTTTGTTGGATTTATTGGAAGGTTGGTTGTTCCGCCATATTCGCATTAATGATATGGGCTTTGTTGCCGATGTGAAAAAATCGGGCATTCGCGGTTAATCTGATAGGTAATCATGAACATCTGAAAGTGTGGCAGGCTTTCAGATGTTTTTTTGTGGCTAATCCCATAAGGCTTGGAATGCGTGTACCACGGCTTCAGGATGTTTGGCTTCTGTGATGGCACGAACGACTGCCAATGACGCCACGCCCGTTGCTAAAACATCACGCGCATTGTTTAAATCAATGCCACCTATCGCCACCACAGGCGTATCGCCTGCTTGTTGTACATAGGCGCGTAATTTGTCTAAGCCTTGTGGTGCGCTTTTTAAAACTTTGGTGGTGGTGGGGAAAATTGCACCACTGGCAACATAGCTGGGGTGAATCGCTAAGGCTCGGTCAAGTTCGGCAATGGAGTGGGTGCTGATGCCTAAGCGTAAACCTGCGGCGTGAATGGCGTTTAAATCGGCTGTGTCTAAGTCTTCTTGTCCTAAATGAACGCCATACGCGCCTGCTTGAATGGCTTGTTGCCAATAATCGTTGATAAAGAGTTGGGTAGAAGTGTGGGCGCAAGCAACAACGCAGCGTTCAATTTCGTGTTGTAAGGCTTCGCCTTGTAAAGTTTTGTTGCGAAGCTGAACGGTATTTGCCCCTGCTTTGACCATGCGTTCTACCCAATCAGCATCTGGCACCACGGCATAAAACTTTAAAGGGTAAACTATTTTTGAGAATTGTAAAGTTTTTGTCATCTTACTCTTTCGGTTACAGGGTATTAAATCTATAATAATCATGAATTGACAGCAAGTGTAAATTAGTTATATCACAGCAGTTTGTCAGCACCATTTCTTTAACCTCACAAAGGACTCATCATGGCTCAGACGAATTCTGTCGCCCGTCCCATGTATAAAACCAATTTTACTTTTGCAATCATGCTGGTCGTGATGGTCAGCTATTTCATTTATTGGGGGATTGGCTATACCAATCATAACCATACGGTTTTGTTTTTGCTCGCCACGTTTTTTGGTGTGTTTATGGCATTTAATATTGGCGGCAATGATGTTGCCAATTCGTTTGGCACATCGGTGGGCGCAAAAACGCTTACGATTCCACAGGCTTTGATTGTTGCTGCGATTTTTGAGGTGAGTGGGGCGGTTATTGCTGGGGGCGCGGTAACGGAAACGATTCGTAGCGGTATTGTGCGCATGGAAATGTTGCCCATGGAGCCCTTGCAATTTGTGTATGTGATGATGTCGGCATTGTTGGCGGCAGCATTATGGTTGCTGTTTGCCACGAAAAAGGGGCTGCCTGTTTCAACCACTCATGCGATTATCGGGGGGATTGTGGGCAGCTCTATGGTGTTGGGCTATTTGCTCACTGAAGATGCCTCGGGTTCGTTGGCTTTGGTGAAATGGGACAAAATGGGTTCGATTGCCATCTCTTGGGTGCTGTCACCAGCATTGGGGGGCTTGGTATCTTATGTGATGTTCTATTTTGTGAAGAAACAGGTGTTGGACTATAACGATTCTGTTGAGAAAGAGCTGAAAAAGATTAAAGCGGAAAAACGCGCGTTTAAAGAGAAATATCGGACGGATTTTGCGAGTCAGTCGGAGCAGGAACAGGCGCGGATTGCAGGGGCAATGGCGCGTGATGCAGAAATTTATAATGAACCCGATTGCGACCCTAATGAATTGGAATCGGATTATTATAAAGAGTTGTATCGTATCAATCATCAGAAAAATAATATCGATACTTATAAAGCCTTGCAATCTTGGGTGCCGTTGATTTCGGCGGCAGGTGGTATCGTGATTTCTTCGATGTTGATTTTTAAAGGCTTGAAGAATTTAGATTTGGGCATGAGTGATTTAGCCAGTTATCTAACGATTATGATGATTGGTGCGGGCATTTGGTTGGCAACGTTTATTTATGCCAAAACGCTCAAACGCAAGGATTTAGCCAAATCTACGTTTTTAATGTTTAGCTGGATGCAGGTGTTTAGTGCGTGTGGTTTTGCGTTTAGTCATGGTGCTAACGATATTGCGAATGCGATTGGTCCGTTTGTGGCGATTATGGATGTGCTGCGAACAGGGGAGATTGGCAGTTCAGCCGCCATTCCGCCGATTGTGTTGCTCACATTTGGTATCGCTTTGATTGTGGGCTTGTGGTTTATTGGTAAGGAAGTGATTGCCACGGTGGGAACGAATTTGGCAGAAATGCACCCATCATCGGGTTTTACGGCTGAATTGTCGGCTGCTTCGGTGGTGATGATGGCTTCTTTATTGGGCTTACCTGTTTCCAGTACGCATATTTTGGTGGGCGCGGTATTGGGAATTGGTTTGGTAAACCGCAATGCAAATTGGAAAACAATGAAGCCGATTGCAATGGCTTGGGTGATTACACTACCTGCTGCTGCGTTCTTATCGATTATTTGTTTCTTTATCTTGCGCGCCATTTTTGGTTAATTTAAGATGAATCTATCACACCTTATGTTTCAACATAAGGTGTTTTTTCTTGAAAAGACAGAAAGTATGTTATGCAAAATATTCCTCAAATCACGCCTGTGATGCTGCAAAATTTGTTGGCAGAACGTGATGATGTATTGTTATTAGATGTGCGTGAAGATGAAGAGGTGGCGTTTTGTCATTTGCCTCATTATGTTCATATTCCTATGAATCATATTCCGTTGCGCCATAATGAATTGCCTGATGATAAGGCTATCGTGGTGTATTGCCATCATGGTATGCGCAGCTTATACAGCGCGATGTATTTAGCTGAAGTGGGTTTTGAAGAGGTTTATAATTTACAAGGCGGCATTGATGCGTGGGCGCAAACCATAGACCCAACCATGCCCCGTTATTAAGTTGTTTTACTTGAAGAAAGAACCCATCATGAAACCCACCTTTTTTGCCTTGAGCCTGATGTTTGCCTTTGCCAGCCCTGCATGGTCTGCTTACGATTTGGATTTCAGCAAACAAACAGGGCGCAGACAAACTGCAGAGGTGAATGGGCAAACCATCACGTTTCGCGCTTATGAAAATATAGTGTATGTGCAAAAGCCTGTTGATACCCAATATCAAACCCTCAATATTTATATTCCTGAAGCCTATTTCCAACAAGGCAAGATAAACGGTTTTAACGCACAAACTGCCCCCATTTTTTTCCCCAACCAAGTGGGTGGTTATATGCCAGCTACTGCAGGGAAACCTGAAATAGATAAACGCAGCAATCAGGCTAATGCCATGTTGGTTGCTTTATCAAAAGGCTTTGTAGTGGCTTCTGCAGGGGCGCGAGGGCGCACATTAAGCCATGGTAAAGCACCTGCTGCTATTGTGGATTTAAAAGCAGCCGTGCGCTATTTAAAAGCCAATGACAAAGCCATGATAGGGGATGCCAATAAAATCATTTCCAATGGAACCAGCGCGGGTGGGGCGTTATCTGCTTTATTAGGTGCCACAGGCAATAGCCGTGATTACCTGCCTTATTTAAAACAACTGGGCGCAGCACAGGCTAAAGATGATATTTTTGCCGTTTCTGCCTATTGCCCCATCACCAATTTAGAACATGCCGATGCTGCTTATGAATGGCAATTTAACGGCATCAACGATTATCAAAAAATGAGCATTGCCCAGTTAGATTATCGCGTGGAACGCAAACTGGTTGCAGGGACACTTACCGCAGAGCAAATCACCTTATCCAATCAACTCAAACCCCTGTTTCCACAATACATCAATGGATTAAAACTCAAAGATGCCCAAGGCAAACTCCTCACATTAGATGCCAACGGTCAGGGCAGTTTTAAACAACATATTGAACGCCTCTTGCTGCAAGCTGCCCAACAGCAACTGGATGCAGGGAAAGACTTATCTTCGGCAACATGGTTGAGCATACAAAATGGCAAAGCCCATGCAGTTGATTTTACTGCTTACGCTCAAGCAGCAGGTCGCCAAAAAACACCCCCTGCTTTTGATGATGTGAATTTGAGCGCAGGCGAAAACCAACTGTTTGGCACCAGCAGCATAGACAAACAACATTTCACCGCCTTTTCTCAAACACATAACACCGCCCAAGGTGCCACATTGGCAGCACCCCATATCATTCGCCTTATGAATCCCATGAATTTTATTGGGCAACGCCAAACCCACACCGCCCAACATTGGCGCATTCGTCATGGCACCAACGACCGCGATACCTCCTTAGCCATTCCTACCGTTTTAGCATTGAAATTGCAAAACCACGGCAAAAAAGTTGATTTTGCCCTACCTTGGGGACAAGGGCATGGTGGCGATTATGACCTAGAAGAACTGTTTACTTGGGCAAAAAACATCACCCAAAATCCCCCAAAATAACACCGTTTAATAAACAAAAAACGCCGTTTATCGCGATAAATGGCGTTTTATTTACATGAATTACAAATCTTTACAATTTAAATTGTCCATAAAAATAAAATACTTAAAGAATTATTAGAATAAATTAACACCGTTTATTCCAAAAAAACTACCATTTATCCAAGTTTCCCTTATAATACCCCCACGGCAAACCAAAAAGCCATCACATAACACAACGATACCGATAACACTTGGGGTAAAAAATGAATAAACTGCTTGCTTTAATTCGTTCTGAATGGAAAACTGCTTTTGATCCAAAATCCATCGTATTAAACAGCATGGATGATGTGAAAAAGAATGCCTTAGCCCTCAAACAACTGAGCCACGAAGACCGCCAAATGCTGGCTGAATATGTATTGCGAGCCGAAGTGGCTAAAACCGTTGGACGCGATGCTTCTGCCGTATATGGCATTTCAGTGGGTAGCGCCATCGAAGCGCAACAAAAACTTATGTTCCGCAACCCAGCAATGGGCTAAACCATCACACTCACCTATCATTCAACACACACACAACCCCAGAACAGATGCTAAACATGCAAATGCCTAGCGTCTGTTTTTTTGCGTCAAACATTGACGAATAGCAGGCTTTCAGCAATAGTAATGTTTCGCAAACCTAATGATGGTCAGTCTATTCATTAAACAGGAGAAACCCAATGAATCATCTGCTTCAAACCGATAACACCGTTTGCATTGTTATTGACATACAAGAACGCTTAACCCCCGTGTTGCATGAAGCCGAAGCCTTTGTGGCGCGCAGCAGCGTATTATTACAAGGCTTACAAGCGCTCAACATTCCCCTTTTACTCACCGAACAATACCCCAAAGGCTTAGGCAGCACCCTTGCCGAAATCAAACAACATCTTGCCGATGCGCCTATAGTGGAGAAAACCCGTTTTTCCGCATGGGTGGCAGAAGTAGAAGCCTTTGTTCGCGCTCAACAAGCCCAAAATGTGATTCTTATCGGTGCAGAAGCCCATGTGTGTATGCTGCAAACCGTGTTGGATTTACGCGCAAATGGCTTGACAGTGTATATCCCATTTGAATGCACCACCTCGCGTCATCCGTTGAATAAAGATAACGCTTTGCAACAAATGCAAGCCGCAGGAGCCATTGTGAGCAATGTTGAAAGCATCTTATTTATGTTGCTACAAGATGCCAAACATCCCACCTTTAAAACCATTTCCAAACTGATTCAATAGGAAAACACCCATGCCCAAACACATCATTCATCATGCCACTCAAGCCGATTTACCTGCGATTGTTGAAATTTATAACAGCACCATCGCCAGTCGCCATTCAACGGCTGAACTCACCCCCACCACCGTTGAAAAACGGCAAGCATGGTTTGACGCACATACAGGCAATCGACCGCTTTATGTGTTGAAAAACAATGCAGGCGAAGTGTTGGCGTGGGGTTGTTTCAGCGACTATTATCCGCGTGATGCTTACTATATCAGCGCAGAAATCAGCATTTATGTGCGACATGATATGCGTGGCGTGGGCATGGGCAAAGTGTTGTTGCAATATATGTTGGAACAAGCACCGAGCTTGGGCATACGCAATATTGTGGCAGTGATTTTTGGGCATAATCATGCCAGCATACGTTTGTTTGAATCATTTGGTTTTCTTGAATGGGGACGATTGCCACAAATATGTGATTTAGATGGACAACTGGCGGATGTGGTATTAATGGGTAAAGCGGTTAAAGATTAAGCTAAGGGAAATCCATTTACTCCGCTATGGCATTGTTGCGCCTTGCTGCCTTGTGCCGACAATATGTGCATTCACGATATTCATCAATCATATAGATGATGAATCAGATAGAAAGTAATAAACCCTTTGAGAATTTTCTCAAAGGGTTTTGAAAACTGGCACGCCCACGGGGAATCGAACCCCGGTTACCGCCGTGAAAGGGCGATGTCCTAACCGCTAGACGATGGGCGCGTATGGTTTTTCTGGCGCACCCGGAGCGATTCGAACGCCCGACCCTCTGGTTCGTAGCCAGATACTCTATCCAACTGAGCTACGGGTGCGAGAAAGATTTGAATTATAGGGAGTGAATCATAGCTTGTCAATGCTTTGGATAAGGTTTTTGCGTGTGTTGTGATGTTTTTTATATGAGTGTTTGAAAATAAGGGGAATTTTTTAATGGGCGCTTGGGTGGGAGTTTGCTATATTTCAAGGCAGTGGATAATTGTTAATTTTTGCTAAGTGTTATGGATACGATTGTTTTTGTGGACCTTGAGGTGGATACCAACACGCATCAGATTTTGGACATGGGCGCGTGTTATGCGGAAGATGAATCGCGGGAGTTTCATCAATGTGCGTTGCCGAAGTTGTTGGAATTTTTGGCAGACAGTAGGTTTATTGGTGGGCATCATTTTGTTCATCATGATTGGCGTTTTTTGAAGCAGGATTTGCAGGATAAGGGCTTTGACAGCAGTAAGTTGGTGGATACGTTGTTGTTGGCTCCGTTGTTGTTGCCTGAGCAAGGGTGTTTTGCTTTGGAGAAGGCTTATAAGGTGCAGGAGGAGGGGTCAAACTCGCCTTTGATGGATGTGCGGGAAACGCGGCAGTTGTTTCATCAGGAGGTGTTGGCATTTGGGCAACTTGATGGGCGATTGCAGAAGATTTTTTATTTGTTATTGGGC
The DNA here is from genome assembly GCA_041855125.1 of Neisseria sp. Lineage (GTDB taxonomy): Bacteria > Pseudomonadota > Gammaproteobacteria > Burkholderiales > Neisseriaceae > Neisseria. Next base: position 31,586 of record JBHADP010000057.1, read on the forward strand.
AAGCAGGTGGGCTTTCAGGCGTTTTTTGATTATTTGGCGTTTGAATGTCGGGAAGATGTGGTGGCGTTGATTGGGGAGGTGTTTGCAGGGCGGATTTGTGGGCAGGCAGATGTGGCAAAGAGGGTGCAAGAGTCGCCGATTGAGTTGGCTTATGCGTTGGCTTTGGTGGAGGCGAATCAGCGTTATTCGGTGCTACCTAGATGGTTGTTGCATCATTATCCTGCGGTGGAAGAGGTGTTGTTGGGCTTACGCAATCATTTTTGTGGGGAATGTGTGTATTGTGGACAGGCGTTGGATGCGCGGGCGGGCTTGAAACGGTTTTTTGGTTATGAGGCGTTTCGTTTGTATGACGGGCAGCCTTTGCAGGAGCAGGCGGTACAGGCAGCAATTCGGCATGAGTCGTTGTTGGCGATTTTTCCTACAGGGGGAGGAAAATCGCTGACGTTTCAGATTCCTGCTTTAATCAGTGGTGAGGCGAATAAGGGTTTGACGGTGGTGATTTCGCCTTTGCAGTCGTTGATGAAAGATCAAGTGGATAATTTGGAACGACAAGGGATTACGGCGGCGGTAACGATTAATGGTTTGTTGGATGTGATTGAGCGGCAACAGGCATTGGAAAGGGTGGTCAATGGAACGGCAGCGCTGTTGTATATTTCGCCCGAATTGCTGCGTTCGCGCACGATTGAGTATGTGTTGAGCAATCGTACGATTACACGTTTTGTGATTGATGAGGCGCATTGTTTTTCGGCATGGGGGCAGGATTTTCGGGTGGATTATTTGTATATCGCGGAGTTTATGCAGAGATTGCAGCATAAGAAGAAGCTCGCGCGCCCGATTCCTGTGTCGTGTTTTACGGCAACGGCTAAGCCTAAGGTGATAGAGGATATTTGTGTTTATTTTAAGGAACGTTTGAATTTGGATTTGACGGTGTTTGCCAGTAAGGTAACGCGTAAGAATCTGCATTATCGGGTGATGGAGCAGCAGAATGATGAGGAAAAGTATCAGTCTTTGCGGGAACTGATTGAGGAGAAGTGTTGTCCTACGATTGTGTATGTTTCGCGTACGAAGCGGGTGCGGGAGTTGGTGGCGAAGTTGAGTCAAGATGGGTTTGATGTGTTGGGTTTTCACGGCAAGATGGATAGGAGTGAGAAGAGTCGCCATCAAGAGGCTTTTTTGCGTGGGGAGGTGCCGATTATGGTGGCAACTTCGGCATTTGGTATGGGGGTGGATAAGAAGGATGTGGGGGCGGTGATTCATTATGATATTTCCGACAGTTTGGAGAATTATATTCAGGAAGCAGGACGTGCTGGGCGTGATGAGCAGGTGCAGGCAGATTGTTTTATTTTGTTTAATGATGAGGATTTGAGTAAGCATTTTATTTTGTTGAATCAAACGAAGTTGTCGATTAAGGAGATTCAGCAAATTTGGAAGGCAATTAAGGAATTGACTAAGCAACGGGCGGAGGTGTCGCATTCGGCATTGGAGATTGCGCGTAAAGCGGGTTGGGACGATACGGTGCAAGAAATTGAAACGCGGGTATTAACAGCGATTGCGGCATTGGAAGATGCGGGGTATGTGAAGCGGGGACAGAATATGCCGCGTGTGTTTGCCAACAGTATTTTGTGTAAAACGGCAAGCGAGGCGATTGATATGATTAATGGTTCGGAACGTTTGTTGGAAAAGCAAAAAGTGCAAGCGATTCGGATTATGAAGAAGTTGTTTTCCAGTAAGAGTCGTCAATATTATAGCGATGAGGGGGCAGAATCGCGTATTGATTATATTGGCGATCATTTGGGCATGGTGAAAGATGAGATTATTCAGATTATTAATGTTTTGCGACAGGAAAAGGTGTTGGCAGACAATAAGGATTTGAATGCGTTTGTGAAGCGTTCTAATCAATCAACGCTGCGAACTTTGGAAGATTTTATCAAGATTGAAACGCTGTTGTTTCAATTAACGGAAGAAGAGGAAAACAGTTATTCGTTGAAGAAGTTGAATGAGACGATTGAGGCGGAACATTGTCCGCGTGTTACGCCTCAAAAGATTAAAACGGTGTTGAATTTTTGGGCAATTAAGAATTGGGTGAAAAAGCAGGCGAATACGCATCGTCCAAATTATGTGGATATGGTGTATGTGCAGCCTAAATGGCAGTTAAAAGAGCGTTTGGAGAAGCGGCACGCTTTGGCGCGGTTTATTGTGAATCATTTGTATCAGCAATATAAGCAGTCGGCAGAGGGAGGGGAGCAGGAGAGAGACGAGTATTTGGTGGAGTTTTCGGTGTATGAAATTAAGCAGGCTTATGAAGCGGATATGTGGGCAGAGCCGATTGATTTTGCCGATGTGGAAGACAGTTTGTTTTATTTATCGCGTATTGAGGCGATTAAGATTGAGGGCGGTTTTTTGGTGTTATACAACCGTTTGACTTTGCAACGGTTGGAATTGAATAACGCCAAGCAATATACGAAAGATGATTATAAGAAGCTCAATCAGTTTTATGACAGTAAGGTGCAGCAGATTCATATTGTGGGGGAATATGCGCGCAAGATGATGGACGATGAGCAAGTGGCGTTGCAATTTGCGGAAGATTATTTTCAGATGAATCATTTGGGTTTTATCCGTAAGTATTTTCCTGCGGAGCAAGCGGATTTTTTGAAGCAGAAAATGACGGCACGGAAATTTCAAGCTCTATTTGGAGAGTTGTCGCCCACGCAGTTGAAGATTATTCATGACAGTCAAAGCCCACATATTGTGGTGGTGGCAGGGCCGGGGAGTGGTAAAACGCGGGTGTTGGTGCATAAATTGGCATCGTTATTGTTGATGGAAGATGTGAAGCATGAGCAATTATTGATGCTGACGTTTTCGCGGGCAGCCGCGCATGAGTTTAAAACGCGCTTGATGCAATTAGTGGGCAATGCGGCGGCTTATGTGGAAATTAAAACGTTTCATTCATATTGTTTTGATTTATTGGGCAAGGTGGGCAGTTTAGAGCAATCTGATGAGATTTTGCAGCGCACGGTTGCCAAGATTCAAAGTGGCGAAGTGGAGGCGAATCGGATTACAAAAGCGGTTTTGGTGATCGATGAAGCGCAAGATATGAATGAGGCGCAGTTTGCTTTGATTCAGGCGTTAATTGCAGCAAATGAGGAATTGCGGGTGATTGCGGTGGGCGATGATGACCAAACGATTTATTCGTTTATTAATGCCAGTCCAAAATATATGCAGGCGTTGATAGATGATTATGGCGCGGTGAAATATGAATTGGTGGACAATTATCGCAGTAAGCGCAATTTGGTGGCGTTGAGTAATCGTTTTGCACATGGGATTAGTCATCGGCTGAAAGATAAGCCGATTCAGGCGGTGCAATCGGTAGATGGGCAGATTGATTATATTCGTTATCATGGGGTGAACCCTATGGGCTGTTTGTTGCAACATTTGCAACAGCAGTTGGGCGCAGGCAGCAGTTGTGTATTAACGCAAACCAATGAAGAAGCCATTCAG
>JBHADP010000058.1:0-10731 GCA_041855125.1 Neisseria sp.
CTTTGGCACGTTTATTTTCATTAACGCCGTTGGCTTGGGCGGTGGGTTTGACCTTTGGCGCGCATTCTGCCCATGCAAGCGAGTTGTCTTTAGGCAGCACGGATTTATTTTGTCGCCCCAGTAAATTGCAGGAACAGCAAGTCAAGCAAACGGTGGTGAAAACCAGTGGTGAAGCCGCGTTGCCTGCCGACTATACGCGGGTAACTGCCGATAAGGTTCAAGGGCAAACGCAGGTGCAAGTGCAGGCGCAAGGCGATGTGATTATTGAACGCAATCAGCAAGTGTTGAATGCCGATTGGGCGCATTATGACCAAAAAACAGATACGGTAACGGCAGGCGACCAATTTGTGTTATCAGATGAAGGCTCGGTGGTAGAAGGCGAAAAACTGGTTTATCAACTGGGACAAGGTTCGGGCAGCACACAAAATGCGCGTGTGGCAACGGAGCAAGAAGGTCGCCGTTTACAAGCCGTGAGCCAAACGGCGGAGTTGCAAAATAAAAAACGCTACACTTTAAAAGAGGTGAAATTTAATACCTGTCAAGCAGGCGATGCGTCTTGGTATATTCAGGCAAACAGCATTGATGCCGATTATGAGAAAGGCATTGGTGTTGCCAAACAAGCGAAATTGGTGTTTGGCGGTGTGCCTGTGTTGTACACGCCTTGGGCAGATTTTCCGCTTAATGGAAATCGAAAAAGTGGATTGTTGGTGCCTACGCTCAAAATCGGTTCAGATGGCACAGAAGTCGATATTCCGTATTACTTTAACTTAGCACCCAATTATGATGCGACAGCTCGAGCAGGCGTGATTACTTCGCGTGGCGTGAAGCTGGGGGGGGAGTTTCGTTATTTACAGCCCAAATATCGCGGAGAGGTAAGTGGCACATGGCTGCCCAACGACCAACGCAGTCAATATAACAACCGCGCACAAGTTAAATGGCAACATCAGCAGCAGTTTACCGAACAATTAAACGGCGGCGTAGATTTTAATCAAGTGTCTGATGATGATTATTATCGTGATTTTTATGGACAAAGTGATATTGCCAGCAATGTGAATTTAAACCGCCAAGCATGGTTAAATCACACCACACAATTATGGGGCGCACCGCTTGAGAGTCGGGCGGAAGTGCAAAAATATCAAACTTTAGCCAATGCAAGCGGTTATAAAGACCGCCCTTATGCCATCATGCCGCGTTTGAGCAGCCGTTGGCAAAAAAACGTGGGCGACCATCAAATTGATATATGGGGGCAGTTCACGCGCTTTACACACGACAGCAAGCAAGCGGGTAATCGATTGGTGCTTTATCCCAGCGTGAGCCGTGATTTTTATAATCATTGGGGTTATGTTCGCCCTAAAGTGGGGGTACATTATACGCACTATAATTTGGATGCATTTAACACTTTGCCCAGTCGCACCGCCAGCCGTGTTTTACCCATTTTAAATGTGGATGCAGGCATGACTTTTGAACGCGAAAGCCGTTTTTTGGGTCAAGATCATTATGTGCAAACTTTAGAACCGCGTTTGTTTTACAACTATATTCCCACCAAATCGCAAAATGATTTGCCCAATTTAGATGCGTCTGAAAACAGTTTTAGCTATGAGCAACTGTTTCGCGAAAATTTATATTCGGGTAATGACCGCATCAACTCTTCTAATAGCTTAACCACTGCGGTACAAACCCGTTTTTTAGCTAAAAGCAATGGCGCGGAACGTTTTCGGGCAGGCATCGGGCAAAAATTTTATTTCACCACCGATAGCGTGAAGTTAGATGGCAGTGTGAGCCAAAATGCGCGGAACCGTTCGGATTGGATTGCGTTTGGACAAGGTAAACTGAATGACCAAGTGAGTGCTTATGCCAGCACACACTATAATCAAAACCAAGAGCGTTTTGAAAACATTGCTGCAGGGGTGCAATATCATCCTGAAGCGGGTAAGGTTATCAGCGCTCGGTATAAATATGGGCGCAATAAGCGCATTTATTTGCAAAGTAATGGCGAATATTATTACGATAAACTGCGACAAATTGATGTGGGGGCTCAGTGGCCTTTGAATCCAAATTTATATGCAGTTGCCCGTTTGAATTATAGTTTAGATGCCAATCGCCCTTTAGACCAACTGTTGGGTTTGGAGTATAAGAGTCAGTGTGGTTGTTGGAGTGCCAGCATGGTTGCCCAACGGTATGTAACGGGTTTGGAAAACAATAATCAAGGCAGCACCTATAAAAATGCGGTTTTCTTTACCCTCCAACTCAAAGATTTAAGCAATATTGGCAATAACCCCACCGAACCGCTACGCTTAGCCATTCCCGATTACAGCAAAACCAACGAGGTTGTGAAAAAATGAAGATGAAATCCCTCTTACTTGCCATTGCGTGTGGCACTGCTTTGCAAACAGCTTATGCGGCTGATATTAAATCAGTTGATGCCATTGCCGCGATAGCAGGCGATAACGTGATTACCCAACGTCAATTAAATATTGCTGTGGCACAAGCCAGCAAACGTTTGCCTGCCAGTGCGCGTCCTAATCCAACTGAACTGCGCCAACAAGTGTTGGTAAAACTGATTAACCAAGCCTTGATTGTGGAAGCAGGCAAACGCCGTGGCATCACCGCCACCGATACTGAAATTGATGCAGCGTTGGCACAAAGTGCCGCCACCCGCAAAATCAGCGTGGATAAACTATATGAACACTATGCCAAAGATGGCATCAGTCGCAACAGCTTGCGCCGCGAAATTGCGGACGACATCATTGTGCAAAAAGTACAGCAACAAGCGGTATTACAAAACGCACGAGTGAGCGAAGAAGAAATTGATGCTGCCATGGCACAAGCCAAACAACGTGGCATTGACGTTCCACAAGGTGCGCCTGTGCGTCAATATCGCGCCCAACACATCTTGATTCGTGCCGAAAAACCCACAGCGCTTGCCCCCGCCGAAGCCACCATACGCAAAATTGAGCAGCAAGCACGCAGTGGACGCGATTTTGCTGCCTTAGCGCGTGAATATTCACAAGATGGCAGCGCTGCCCAAGGTGGTGATTTAGGTTGGTTTGGCGATGGCGTGATGGTGCCTGAATTTGAAAACGCAGTTCAGCGTTTGAAAGTGGGGCAAATCAGCGAGCCTGTTAAAACCCAATTTGGTTGGCATTTGATTAAACTCACCGAAGTGCGCGATACAGGCAGCAAAGAAGAACGCCAACGCAACACATTGCGCCAACACATCATGCAGCAAAAAGCCGACCAAGCCACCACGCAGTTGCTCCAACAATTACACGATGGCGCATATGTGGATATTCGCGTGAAATAATCAAAAAGCTGTCTATTGAGACAGCTTTTTTTAGTTTAGCGTTGAACCTTAAAGCTCAAGAGATGCTGTTGCGTTGCCAACCATGCACCACTGATGCCCAGTATCAACACAATCGCCACAATCACAGCCGTTTCAGCCAACGTAAAAAAACGCCACACAGGGTTTAAACCATAAGGCTGGAAAATTTGGCTCACCAAAGGCTGGCTGTGGCGCATTAAGCCTGCACACAAACCCAAGCTCACAGCCGTTGCCAATATACCTTGCCAGATGGCTTGATACAAAAATGGTCGGCGGATAAACGAAGCAGGGGCGCCCAATAATTTTGTAATTTCAATTTCCTCTTTGCGGCTTAGAATTTGCAAACGAATGGTATTGTGTGCCACCAACACAAATGCCACACTCAAAGTAATCGCTAAAAACCACAATACTTGATGAACAAATTGCTCAATACGATACAGCGTTTGCATCCAAGCGGTATCGAGTTTGGCTTGTTCCACCATAGGCAGTTTTGCCAAATCTTGTTGCAGCGTTTCCATTTCGGTTGGCGTTAAATCCACTTTTGGGCTGATAATAAACACATCAGGCAAAGGATTGCCATCGAGCATAGACACCAAATCTTGCCCGCCCATACTCTCTTGTAGTTCCTGTAAACCTTGTTCCCGTCCCACAAATTCATTGCCAATAATGCGGCTATCGGCTGCCAACAGCTTATTCACTTCATCACGGTCTTCTTCCGAAGCGCTATGTTCCAAATACAAGGTGATTTGGGGCGATTCATTCAGTTTGCCTAATAAGGTTTGACTGCTTTGCACCGCCAAATAAAGCGTGAGCGGTAAAGTCATGGCGATGGCAAGCATCAACAAAATTAACACACTGCTCAAAGGCTGTTTCACTAATTGACGCAGAGCATCTTTGGCGGCTTCCCAATGCAAAAAAAGATAATGTTTCATGATGAAAACCTGCCTTGTTGTAAACGCAAAATACGATGCCCATAATCCGCCATCAGGCTTTCATCGTGTGCGGCAATAATCACCGTTGTTCCTGCATCGTGAAACGTTTTGAATAATTCCATAATATCTAAGGCATAAGCGCGGTCAAGATTGGCAGAGGGTTCATCGGCAATCAACAAACTGGGCTGATGCACCACCGCCCGCGCAATACACAAACGTTGTTGTTCACCGCCCGATAAGGTAATAGGAGCCGCGTGTTCTTTGCCCGATAAACCCACTTTCTTAATCGCCACTTGCGCCCGTTGGGCGGCTTGTTTGCGGTCGTAGCCCTTAATGCGTAAGGGGAGCAACACATTTTCTAACACGCTGCGGTCATACAAAATTTTATGGTCTTGAAACACAATGCCAATATGTTGGCGCAAATAGCCAAGCTGCTTATCACTCATGCTGCCTAAATCCTGCTGATTGAGCCATACCTTACCCGAAGTGGGCTTAATAATGCCTGAAATCAGTTTCAACACCGTAGATTTGCCCGCACCTGAATGACCTGCCACAAAAATCATTTCCCCTTTATCAATTTCAAACGAGAGCTGATGCAGAGCTTGAAAGCCCCCTGTATAGATTTTGGAAACCTGTTCAAAGCGAATCATGATGACAAATTGATGAAAAAAGACCCATGAATTATAACGTATGACAAGCAAAAAAATGTTTATAATACGGCTCTTTTATACACTTATAATATATCAGGACACCACCATGCTCAGTACCGAACAAGTCAAAGAAATGATTGCTGCGATTGTGCCGTGCGAATATATCGAAGTGGACGGCGATGGACACCATTTTTTCGCCCAAATCGTCTCTTCCGCTTTTGAAGGCAAAGCCCGTTTGGCACGCCATCGTTTAATCAAAGACGGTTTAGCCGCCAAATTGGCTTCCAATGAATTGCACGCTTTATCCATCTCCACCGCCGCCACCCCTGCGGAATGGGCTGCCAAAGGACACTAATCATGGATAAATCAATCTTTTTGCAAACCTTTGTGATGCACTTACAACGTGAAAACATCGTTTTTAAACAACAACACAGCCATGTTCGCATCAACCAAGTGAGCGATACCAAAATCGCCGAATTTTTTGCCGATGACCAAGGCAACTTTGAAGCCTCTGTGGTGGATTTGGTGCATGGCAAAATCCTGTATCGCCAACAAGGTCAATGGCAAGATGCCAACCAACTGATTCAACAATTTCAAACCTTCCAAAAACAATCTTAAACCTGTTCCGCCCCTCCCACAGGGCGGATTTTTGCTAGGAATACCCCAATGGATAAACTCAAAATTGCCGCAAATGGTCCACTCAATGGCGAAATCACCGTATCAGGCGCTAAAAATGCTGCTTTGCCTTTAATGTGTGCGGGTTTGCTAACAGCAGGCACATTGCGCTTAAAAAACGTTCCCATGCTTGCCGATGTTAAAACCACCCAAAAACTGTTGCAAGGCATGGGAGCGCGTGTGCTAACCGATAACGTACATGAATTTGAAATCAACGGTAGCACCGTAAATAACACTTGTGCGCCTTATGAATTGGTTAAAACCATGCGGGCATCTATTTTGGTGTTAGGGCCAACCTTAGCGCGTTTTGGCAAAGCCGAAGTGAGTTTACCTGGGGGGTGTGCCATAGGCTCGCGCCCTGTTGACCAACACCTCAAAGGCTTAGAAGCCATGGGCGCTGATATTGTGATTGAACACGGCTATGTGAAAGCCTCAGGCAAACTCAAAGGTGCGCGTGTGGTGATGGACGTGGTTACTGTGGGCGGCACCGAAAACCTCTTAATGGCAGCCACCTTAGCCGAAGGTACCACCATTTTAGAAAACTGCGCCATTGAACCAGAAGTAGTGGATTTGGCAGAATGCTTAGTGAAAATGGGCGCGAAAATTCAAGGCATTGGCACATCAACCATGATGATTGAAGGCGTTGCCGAATTGCATGGTTGTGAGCATTCCGTTGTCCCCGACCGCATTGAAGCAGGTACATTCTTATGCGCGGTTGCCATGACGGGCGGGAAAGTCGTGTTACGTCATGCCGCACCCAAAACGATGGAAGTGATTTTAGATAAACTGGTGGAAGCAGGCGCGATTATTGAAGCAGGCGACGATTGGATTAGCATTGATATGCAACAACGCCCCAAAGCGGTGGACATTCGTACCGTGCCCCACCCGGGTTTCCCCACCGATATGCAGGCGCAATTTATGGTGATGAATGCCATTGCCGAAGGCAGCAGCCGCGTGGTTGAAACCATTTTTGAAAACCGCTTTATGCACGTCCCCGAATTAAACCGCATGGGAGCCAATATTTCGGCTGAAGGCAATACCGCGATGGTGAAAGGTGTGGATAAATTATCGGGAGCGACTGTGATGGCAACCGATTTACGCGCCTCTGCCAGCTTGGTGATGGCAGGCTTGGTTGCTGAGGGTGAAACCATTGTGGAGCGTATTTACCATCTTGATCGTGGTTATGAACACATTGAAACCAAATTGGGTAAAGTGGGCGCAAAAATTGAGCGCATTTCCTAATAGAGAAGGATAAAAAAACAGCCTGTGTGAAATCACACAGGCTGTTTTGATTAAATAGCGGTTTGATCTTTTTTCTTACTGGATGCTGCACTACGCGCGGGGATAATCTGTTCCACACGCACATGAGCCGTACCTTTATCGATAAAACCTAATTTTTGTGCCGCCGCTTTTGACACATCTAACACACGGTTACCATGGAAAGGACCGCGGTCGTTGATGCGTACAACCACGCTTTTACCATTTGATAAATTGGTTACACGCGCATAGCTGGGAATCGGTAAAGTACGGTGAGCAGCTGTCATGGTGTTCATATCAAAACGCTCGCCGTTGGAAGTTTTACGTCCATGAAAACCAGGACCATACCAAGAAGCACGCCCTGTTTGGCTAAAACTTTCTACTTTCTTGCTGGGGTAGTAACGTTTACCCGCCACTTTATAGCTCAAATTTGCCGAACCATGGAGCGGTTCAGATTTTGCCGCCGCATCTGGCACCAATTTGCTATCTACTTTCACGCTGTTATCTTTATCCGATTTACCAGCAGGCGAAGCGATGGCAGGTGCAATCATGGTTGAACCTAAGGACAGGGCGGTAAACGCACCCACGAAAAAAGTATTTTTGGCTTTAGTCAAAACATATTCCATTTCTTGAGTTAATAACGTAAATGCCGATTCTGTTTTTATTCTGATACGGCGGGACAGCAGCAGTTGGGGAAACTACACGCCACCCAAAAAATCATGTTGTCGCCATGCTTCAAATAGCATAATGGCAACGGTGTTAGACAGATTCATGCTTCGGCTGTTTGCCATCATGGGCAAACGCAGCTTGTGTTCCTGAGGCAAGCTATCCAAGATTTCAGCAGGCAATCCCCGTGTTTCTGGTCCAAATAAAAAAACATCGCCTGTTTGAAACCCCACTTGGTCTGGGCGTGTATGACCTTTGGTGGTGAGTGCAAAGATTCGGCGACCTGCCAAAGCCTGCAAACAATCGGTAAAGTTTTCATGCACGGTAAGGTGGGCAAATTCGTGATAATCCAAACCTGCGCGTTTCATTTTGCTGGAATCTAGGGGAAACCCCAAAGGCTTCACAAGGTGCAAATCCGCGCCAGTATTGGCACACAAACGGATAATATTGCCCGTGTTGGGTGGAATTTCGGGCTGGTATAAAACAACAGTAAACATATAAATCAGTCACTTAACAGGAAGGCACTATGCCTGATAACATTTAGGGAAGTCAATTTTTTTGCATTTTGGTGCGCGCGAGTGTCCAACATGACAAGCAGCTAACGCCCACCAGCTTTAGCATACGGGAAATTTCGGCTAATGTTGCGCCTGTGGTGCAAACATCATCGATTAACAGCAAATTGCATTTTTTAACATCTCGCGCCACGCTAAAAATGCCTGCCACATTGTGTTGCCTTTCATGCCCTGCTAAGGTGCTTTGTGGTGGGGTGGGGCGGCGGAGAACGGTGTCTCGCGGCAGCAGTTGCCAACCATAATGTTGGGCAAGAAGGCGCGCCAGTTCATCGCTTTGGTTAAAGCCTCGCATTAAACGGCGTTCATGGCTCAAAGGCATGGCTAATACGCCATCAATCGGCACATCTAACAGCCAAGGTGGAGGGGTGGCTATCATCAGCTCGGCTAATGTGTGTGCTAAGGATAATTGGCGATTGTGTTTAAACTCGTGCAAGATGCCGTTAATAGGGGGTTCATAATAAACGGAAGCCCATAATCGGTCAAAAGGGGGCGGTTGTTTTTGGCATGCGCTGCATGGGCTCACGCCATCGCCTGTGTGGGCGCATATTGGGCAAACGTAGGCAGCATCTAATGCAGACTGCAATAAATCGTTTAAGCAAGCAGGGCAAACGGCTTTTTTGCTTGTTGAGTCGTGGCATAATAAGCAACTTTGGGCATGAAATTGTGCCAGCCATGAGGAAAGAATTGCCATGTCGTCATCCACTAAAAAAGTTTATTTGATTCACGGTTGGGCAGCCAACCGCCATGTTTTTGATGATTTGATTCCCCGTTTGCCTGCTGATTGGCAATGTCATGCGTTGAATTTGGCGGGGCATGGTGATGCGGCGTTTGATGGTGTATTTGATGTGAATGCCCATGCCGCTCAATTTGCCCAACAAATCGATGAGCCTGCTTATATTGTTGGTTGGTCGTTGGGGGGCTTGGTGGCATTGCATTTGGCTGCACATTATCCTGAAAAGGTAAAAGCCTTATGTTTAACCGCCAGTTTTGCGAAATTTCAAGCTGCCCCTGATTATCCTGAAGGTTTAAGCAATCCTGCTTTGGCAAAGATGATTGCTTTATTTCAGCAAGATTATGCGAAATATATGCGCCAATTTTTGCAGTTGCAATTTTTATATGCTAAAGAACACCATTCGATTTTAGAAAAAGTGTTGCCTGATATTGTGCGACAGGGTGCGCCTGCGGCATTGCAAGCTGCGTTAGATGCGGTGGCAGAAGTAGATGCACGCCCTTTGTTGCCTGATATTCAGGTGCCTACTTTGCTGGTGTTTGGGCAAAAAGACAGCATCACGCCACCTCGTATGGGTGAATATTTGCATCGTCATTTGCCACAGAGTGAGCTGCATATCATTGAAAAAGCGGCTCATGCGCCTTTTTTAACGCAGGCGGAAACATTTGCCACTTTATTGCGCCAGTTTGTCGCTCAACACTAAATGGGTGGGTTAATAAAAAGGGGATATCATGTGATACCCCCTTTCTTGCTATGGGAATCGTTGGTTTTATAAATAAAACTTCTCAACCACTTTTAAATTTTCATCCAATTTATACACCAAAGGCTGACCTGTTGGGATTTCTAAACCCATGATTTCATCATCTGAAATGCCTTCGATGTGTTTGGCTAAGGCGCGTAAGCTGTTGCCATGTGCGGCGACCAACACACGTTTGCCGCTTAAAATAGCGGGTGCAATTTGGTCTTGCCAGAATGGTAAAACGCGATTGAGGGTTACTTTTAAGTTTTCACCATCAGGTACAACATCGGCAGGTAATTGGGCATAACGGCGGTCGTTATGGGCAGAAAACTCATCTTGTGGGTCGAGCAGGGGAGGCAGGGTGTCGTAGCTGCGACGCCAAATATGCACTTGTTCATCGCCATATTTTTCAGCCGTTTGTTTTTTGTCTAAACCTTGTAGCTGACCATAATGACGCTCGTTTAAACGCCATGTTTTCACTTGTGGCACCCATAATTGGTCGCTTTCTTCTAAGACGATATTACAGGTTTTAATGGCACGAGTAAGCACTGAGGTAAAAGCAATATCAAATTGATAGCCTTTTTCTTTCAGTTTTTGACCTGCGGCAGTGGCTTCGGCGATGCCTTGCTCGCTTAATTTCACATCGCGCCAGCCAGTAAAGAGATTTTTAGCGTTCCATTCGCTTTGTCCATGACGGATAAAGACCAATTCCATAATAGCTCCAAGATTAAGGGGTGAAGGGAAATAACGCTTAATCATAGCATATCGCCCATCATCTTGAAATTCTCAGCCTTGAGGCTTGCCCCATGAGATGTTTTTATATAAAATTAAAAATATATAATGTTTTTTTTATATAATCTTTTTTAGGACAGGAGAAACAGCATGAAACGGAATGTGGGCGGTATTGATCGCATTTTGCGTATTGTGGTGGGTGCGGCATTGATGATTTTGGCAGCAACAGGCACAGTGGGCTGGTGGGGTTGGCTGGGCGTGATTCCTTTGGCAACAGGGCTGATGTCATTCTGTGCCTTATACACCTTGTTGGGCATCAACACTTGTCCTGTTGATAAACGTTAAAGCAAGCGATTCACACGAAAACACAGCGCAAGCTGTGTTTTTTATAGGAACCATCATGACACTACACACACTTTCGCCACGAGAAGTTCAGGAAAAACAACAGCAAGGCGC
>JBHADP010000059.1:0-64502 GCA_041855125.1 Neisseria sp.
TATCTACGCGGACAAGGCTCAAAAGGCAAACACCATGAATCCTAAACTCACCCCTCAGCAACAACGTGAATTATTAGAACTGCGCCTCACACGTTTGCGTTTGGAAATCACCGCCGAACATTTGCGCCATCGTCGGCAACGCTCGCAACAACAACATGATGACCAACAATGGCTCACCCTTTTGGCTGTTTTAGATGCGCTGCCCTCACGGCATTTGATTAGCCGTGTGGCAGCCTTGCCCATCTTAGGCAAACATCGTTTATGGTTGGGTTTGGGCTATTGGTTATGGCAACAATGGACAAAACGTTCAACACGTTAAAGCAAGCAACTGTATCGTGTTTTCGATAGGAAACACGTTCCCAAAAAGAAGCCCAAGTTTCAACACACAGAACGACACATCAAGCATCGCCCTGTGTGTTGCCCTGAAACAGAAGAGGGTTACGCCTCTCCTGTTTGAATAATCCGCCATCAATGGCGGGGTTCAACCGAAAAGGAAATTTGATGAAAACATTCATCACTCAGCCCATGTTAGCCACCCTATTTGCCTTGTCCTGCTTATCTGCCTATGCGGTTCACCCCACACAAGGTCCTTTACAAAACGACCCCGCATTATGCGCTTATGGCTACAACACAGCAGGTAATTGCGGCTATCATTATGGTGGCTCACAGCATTCTTATTCCCCTCCACCCACGCGCATTTATTCACCCCAAGAAGAGGCACTCATCAAAGACAATGTAACCTTAAATGACGCACAAAATCCCAGCCAATGCACCCAGCTCCCCAATGGCTGGCAACGCTGTTGGCGAGCTTGGTATGCACGCCCCTCCAACAGCAACTTAGAGCGGATTTATCCCAAAATAGAACTTTATATGCTAGATGGACAAGGGAAACAACAGGGTTGGCAACTGGATTACGGTCGGGGGAAACTGCTGTGGGCAAATTATTGGAAAGACAATCAACCCTATCCCACAGGCTCCAAATCCTATAATTTTCACGATGCCCCCAAAAACCAAGCAAACGTAATAGAACGCCTAAACGACCGTAAAACCACAGGCGATAAAGGCTGGGGACCAACCCTCGTTATCCCGCAAGCACAAGCCGTGCAAGAATTGGGTTTAAAAAGCATGAGTTTACAAGACGCCATTCACCCTGATGATTTCAAACAACTGCTTCAAGCAGAAAAATATTTACAAGAAGTGGAACGCGCCTATCTACGCAAATATCAAGGGCAATAATTGTCTGAGGTTTGCAAGCAAAGAGTGAAATCGTATCATCTTGAAAAGCATGATGCCCTTCATAGCAAAAACGCCATCATCTTTTTCAAAGCATAAAAATAAGGTGGGTATGTATCCCACCTGATTGGCTTAATGTGTTGGCTCCGATGCAGTTACGGCTTCCGTGTTGGCTTCTGCTTCGCTGTTGGGCTGTTCAACTGCGATTAACCAATCGCCTAGCTGTCGTTTCACCAAATCAGCTAACGCTTCTATCCAAGCCTCATGGGTATTTAAGCAAGGGATATAGTGAAACTGTGTGCCACCTGCTTCGTGGAATTGCTCGCGTCCTGCAATGGCGATTTCTTCCATGGTTTCCAAACAATCGCTCACAAAAGCTGGGCAAATCACGTCTAATTTAGTGATGCCACGTTTGGGCAAGCTAAGCAATAAATCTTGTGTATTCGGTGTCATCCATTTGGCGCGTCCAAAACGGCTTTGGAATGCCACAATATAATCATTTGCTGTTAATTTCAGCGCATCAGCTAATAAACGTGCCGTATGATGACACGCATCGGGATAAGGGTCGCCTTGTTCGTATTGCGCAAGGGGGATGCCATGAAAACTCATCAAGAGTTTTTCGCCTTTGCCATGTTGTTGCCAATAGGCTTTAATCTGTTGGCGCAAGGCTTCAATATAACCTGCATCTTGGTAAAACTGGCGCACGGTGCGTAAGCTCATCATATTGCGCTGTTTTAACATTACATGAAACACTTTATCCAATGCCGCACCACTGCTGGATGCCGCATATTGTGGATAAAGTGGCAACACCAGTAATTGCGACACGCCTTCCGCTTTTAATTGCGCCATCACATCCGATACCGATGGCTGACCATACGTCATGGCATGGCGCACGATGATGTGTGAGGGCAATTTTTCGGCTAAGGCTTGCGCTTGGCGTTGTGTATAAACGGCTAAGGGCGAGCCGTCTTTCAGCCAAATTTTTTCATAACCATGCGCGCTTTTTTTGGCGCGAAAAGGCAATACTGTGCTGTGTAAAAATGGTTGCCAAACGGCTTTGGGCAGTTCCACCACTCGCGCATCCGATAAAAAAGCAGCTAAATAAGGGCGCACTGCTTCGGCAGTGGGGGCATCGGGTGTACCTAAATTAAGCAATAAAACAGCCGTGCGGTTTTGGAGATAATAAGGCACGGCGGGTTCTGAAGTGAATGTGGGCATACAAACTTCCAAACAACAATTTATGGACGAACCGTAAAGATAAGCGTTTGTTGATTATGTGTCCAGTCTGCTTGTTGTTCGCGTGTTTGCCAAGTGTGTTTGCCGTTGCTGTAAATTGCACCATTTTTATATACTTCGGTTTGTGGCAACACAACATGTAAGTTATGCCCTTCCAGCTGCACCATAGGCACGCTGCCCTGATGGTCGTAAACGGCAGTGATGTTTTGCCCATTGGCTTGGTAATGCACGGTATGGGCAACAGGTGCATGGTTTGGCTCTGCCGCATAATGGTCTTGGGGTATATCCGCAGGCGCGGAAAATTCAGCATGATTGATAAAATCGGCAGTTTGCCCATACATTTCCGCCGCTTCTTCTTGGGCTTGTATTTCTGACGCGCTCACTTCGGTGCGTATCACATGCGGTTTTTCTGCTTGTGGCGCACAGGCGGTTAAGAGCATGGTCGCCGTGCCTAAGGTACTTAATAAGCTTTTCATCTTTATACTCCTTAATCTGAGGCGATGTTGTTGAAGACTCCATCACGCCAACATCATCATTTCAGTATGTTGTGATTGACTTCATTAGTTTTGATTATTTTTTAATCAATTATAATATGAAAATGCTGTTTTTGCTGTTTAAATAGGCATTTACTGGGGATAAGTGTCTGTTTTTAGCAAATATGAATAAATATAAAAGTGAATAAATCTGCTTTTTCAATGATTTTTTGCACATGATTCTGAGTTAAGTGCATAAGCGATATATCGTTATAATGCGTCTTGCTTGTATAATAGGCAGGATTGTTTACTATTTTGGGAAGAGATGATGTCTGATTTTCGTCAAGATTTTTTGCAGTTTGCTTTGCAACAAAATGTGTTGAAGTTTGGTGAGTTTACCACTAAAGCAGGCCGCCAGTCGCCTTATTTTTTTAATGCAGGTTTGTTTAATGATGGTGCATCTACTTTGCAACTGGCTAAATTTTATGCACAAGCCATTATTGAAAGCAAAGTAGAATTTGATATGTTGTTTGGCCCTGCTTATAAAGGCATTATTTTAGCAGCCGCCACTGCCATGATGTTGGCGGAACAAGGGGTGAATGTGCCGTTTGCTTATAATCGGAAAGAAGCCAAAGACCACGGCGAAGGCGGTGTATTGGTGGGCGCACCTTTGCAAGGGCGTGTATTGATTATTGATGATGTGATTTCAGCAGGCACATCGGTGCGCGAATCGGTTAAATTGATTGAAGCAGAAGGCGCTACGCCTGCAGCCGTTGCCATTGCACTTGACCGCATGGAAAAAGGTACAGGGGAATTATCGGCGGTGCAAGAGGTGGAACAGCAATATGGTTTGCCTGTGGTGGCGATTGCGAATTTACGCGATTTGTTGGCTTTATTAGCCCATCATGCTGAATTAGGCGATTATCTCGCACCTGTGCAGGCGTATCGTGAACGCTATGGCGTTGCCTAAATTCAACTTGTTTACCAGACCGTTGGCAATAGGGTGCAGACGGTCTGAAAAATTTTAACATCATTCGGCAATGGGTTATCCATTCTGTTTTATCCGAACCATTACTATTTTTTCGAGCGTATTATGCCTGTCAGTGTTTGCCCACATTGTAAAACCCAGCTTTGGGTTTCCAATAATCAAATGAATGTTGCCAACGGTTTTGTGAAATGCAGCCAATGCTCTGGTTTGCTACAAGCCAAGCATTTTTTAGATAAATCACAAACTGAACGCACCGCCACGCTGCCCGAGGCGATAAGCGATGCAGCATTGGTAAGCAAAATTGGTTTGCAAATTCGCCAATATAAGGCTTTATCGAAAGATGAAGTTTGTAATCTTTTAGTGGGACTGCCGCCTCATGGTGAAGCCGATGCTTCAGGTAAATCAGGGCAAAAAAAATTATCCAAAGCAGAAATTGCTGATTTATTAGACGATTTACACGCCGATGCCAAGAAAAAAATCCCTGCGATTGATACCCACAAAAAAAACAGTAAAACCGATGCCAAACCACATACACGCAAAAGTGAAATGAATTGGACATTAGCCGTGATGGTGGCATTAACGGTATTGATTTTGCAGTTATTTTATTTGCTGTTGATGAATTGATTGCACAATGGCTATTTCTTCCCCTTCTTCCATTTTTGTTCATGATTTTCGTGAGGCTGCACCTTATATTGATTATTTGCGCGGCAAAACCTTAGTGATTGGTATGGTTAGCAGCTTGCTACAAGGCGCAACCTTGCGTTCTTTGGCTGCCGACATCAATTTGCTCGCCAGCTTGGGTGTGAAACTGGTTTTGGTGCATGGCAGCAGCAGCCAAATTACTGCGCTAACTGAAGCCGCAGGACACACCCCTCATTATCACGACAATCGCCGTATCACCGATGAAGCCACGTTAATGTGGGTGAAACAAGCCTGCGGTATGCTGCGCTTTGAAATTGAAGCGGCTTTATCGGTTGGCATTGCCCATTCTCCCCAGCGCGGTAAACGGCTGCGTTTGGCTTCAGGCAATTTTGTGTCGGCGCGCCCTTATGGCATCATCCATGGCGTAGATATGGGCTACACAGGGCGGGTGCGTAAAGTCGATACCGAAGCCTTGCGCCAGCAGTTAAATCAAGATGCGGTGGTTTTAATCAGCCCATTAGGGGCTTCGTTGAGTGGGCAGTTATTTAATTTAAGCATGGCAGACATTGCCGAAGCGGTTGCCATTGCCTTATCGGCTGAAAAGCTGATTTTTTTGGTGGAACAAGAAGGGATTTTAGATGAACAAGGCAAGTTGTTATCCAATCTTTCTGCCGCAGAAGCCCGTTCATTATTAGCCAATCAACAAATTGCTTCCAATCAACACCGTTTGCTCCATGCTGCCATTCGTGCCGTTGAAAATCAGGTGCAACGTTGTCAAATACTATCGGGTTATGAAGACGGCAGTTTGATTAGTGAATTGTTTACCCGTGAGGGAACCGGCACTTCTATTGCTCAAGCGCCTTTTATGCGGATTCGTTCTGCCAATACAGGCGATATTGCCGACATCATCAGCTTGATTCGTCCCCTAGAAGAAGCAGGCGTTTTGCTCAAGCGCAGTCGGGAATATTTGGAAAACCATATCGGTGAATTTTTTGTGTTGGAACACGACCGCCAAATTTATGGCTGTGTGGCATTAAAAGTATTTGCCGCCGAACAAGCCGCAGAGTTAGCGTGTTTGGTGGTGTCGCCACATGCACAAGATGGCGGCTATGGTGAATTGCTTTTAGAACACGTTGTGCAAGCCAGCCGCGCACAAGGTTTACACACCTTATTTGCGTTATCCACTCACACGGGCGATTGGTTTTTAGAACGCGGATTCAGCGCAGCCCCTGTTGAGGCGCTGCCTTGGGCACGGGCGCAGGAATATCACGCCAGCGAGCGCCGTTCCAAAATTTTTCGTTTACCGTTGTTATAATCAGCAGCATACCGTCAAAGGGAGAATGATGATGAAACAAAAAATTCTTGACCAATGCCGTTCTCAAGGGGTGTTGGTAACGGCTTTGCGCGAACAAGTATTGGATATTGTTTTGCAGCAAAGCGGTGTGATTAAAGCCTATCATGTGTTATCGCAAATGCAACAACAAAGCAACACGCCTGTTGCCCCTCCCACCGCCTATCGTGCCTTGGATTTTTGGGCAGAACAAGGCGTGTTACACAAAATCGCGGCGGTGAATGGTTATGTGTTATGCAGCCATGCCCAACACGAATGCACCGACCATTGCCATGATAAGCAACACGAAGCCGAACACCACAGCGCGTTTATTTTGGTGTGTACCGAATGTGGTTCGGTAGATGAGCAAACCTTAAGCCGTGAATGGGCAACATTGCGCCAAGGGGTGGCTGCCAGCGGTTTTAGTTTAAAAGAAGAACATGTTGTTTTAACAGGAATTTGTGCCAAATGCCAAGCGTAAACAAAACAAAAGTCCATCTGTTATCGGGTTTTTTAGGAACAGGTAAAACCACCGCTCTCAAAAGTTTGATGCAGCAAAAAGACCCCCATGAAAAATGGGTGATTATTGTGAATGAATTTGGTGAAATCGGGATTGATGGTGCGGTATTGAGTGAACAAGGGATACCCGTGGCAGAGATTGCAGGCGGTTGTTTATGCTGTGTGGCGGGCGCGCAAATGGGCGACACCCTCAGCCAACTGCTCGCCCAACAGCAACCCGACCGCATTTTGATTGAAGCCAGTGGTTTGGCGCATGCTGCCAGCGTGATGGACGAATTAAGAGTGCCTCCTTTTAACGAGCAATTAGAAATCGCCACCGTATTCACCTTAATCGACCCCCGCCAATTTACCCAACCCGATTATGCCAAACAGCCTTTGTATAAAGACCAAATTGGGGTGTGTGATGTTTTAGTGGCAAGCAAAATTGATTTGTGTACGCCTGAAACCTTAGCCGCCTTTCGCCAACAAGCTGCCGCACTGTTTCCCCCCAAAGCCAAAATTGTGGAAGTGCAAAACGCACAATTAGACATTGCGTGGTTGGATATTCCTGTGATTGAAAAACCACGTTATCGCCTGAAAAATTTACCCGACAACAGCATGGGTTTTCAATCGCAAGGCTATACCTTCCCTGCTGGCTTGGATTTTGATGGCGAACGTTTAACCCATTTTTTTAATGATTTGCCCAAGATGACCACAGGTTTAGTACGCGCCAAAGGGGTGTTTCAAGTTTTGGGAACATGGGTATGGCTCAACTGGGTTGATGGGCAATGGGGTGCCAATCAAGTATCGTGGCGGCGTGATAGTCGATTTGAATTAATCGCGCAAGCCTTTGATGCCGACTTAATCGAACAACGTTTGCGAGCAGCTTTAGAAAATCCCCCCGTTGGATAATTCACACACATTACTTCAAAAAGGAAAAACAATATGGATGGCATTAATGCCTTATTTCTGATTATGGCGCTGTTGCTGTTTATCAGCGTGATTGCCTCACGGGTGTCGAGCCGTTTGGGCATGCCTTTATTGCTGGTGTTTTTAGGCGTGGGTATGTTGGCAGGCGATGAAGGCATAGGCGGTATTCAGTTTGACAATTTTATGGGCGCAACGCTGGTTGGGCAGTTGGCATTAGCCATTATTTTGTTAGATGGGGGTTTACGCACCAAGTTTGACAGCTTTCGCATTGCATTGAAGCCTGCCGCTGTTTTGGCAAGTTGGGGCGTGATTGCCACCGTTGCTTTATTGGGGGTGTTTGCCACGTTCTTTTTGAATGTGGATTGGAAGATGGGCTTATTAATGGCAGCCATTGTCGGCTCAACCGATGCGGCTGCCGTGTTTTCATTATTACGCAATAGCGGTGTACAGCTCAATTCGCGCGTTTCTGCCACCTTAGAACTCGAAAGCGGCTGCAACGACCCCATGGCGATTTTACTGGTAACAGCATTAATCGGCTTGATTATGACGCCCGCAGAATCCAGCGCACTCAGTATGGCATGGATGCTTACCAGTCAATTAGGCTTGGGACTATTATTTGGTTTTGCTTCGGGCAAAATTTTAGCCATCTTATTAAGCCGTATTCGTTTGGCAGAAGGTTTATACGCCTTATTGATTGCTTCGGGCGGTTTATTGGTGTTTGCCATGACCAATTTATTGGGCGGCAGTGGCTTTTTAGCGGTGTATTTAGCAGGTGTGTTTATTGGTAACTCACGCAACAGTGCCACCGAGCATGTGTTAAATGTGATGGACGGTTTGGCATGGTTGGCACAAGCTGCGATGTTCTTGGTGTTGGGTTTATTGGTTAGCCCTTCACGTTTATTAGAACACGGCTTAGATGCGCTGGTGATTGCTGCTTTTTTGATTTTGATTGCGCGTCCTTTAGCGGTGGTGTCTTCACTCAAATGGTTTCGCTATTCCGACCGCGAGTTAGCTTATATTAGCTGGGTGGGTTTACGCGGTGCGGTTCCCATTACCTTAGCCATTATGCCATTGATGATGGGTGTTCCTAATTCGCTGTTGTTGTTTGATGTGGCATTTGCGGTGGTGATTTTATCGCTGCTCATACAAGGCACCACCATTCCTTCATTTGCGCGTAAACTCAAAGTGGTGTTGCCTCCCAAGCCCGAACCGCTTGCCAGCCGTGAAATTTGGCTAGCAGACACCTTAGCCATTTCCCTCCAATCCTTTAAGGTTGAAGCCGAATCAGAAGCTGAAAACAGCCACCCTTCCGCCATGACACGGCAAGATGATTTTACCGATGGGCATTTATTTGCCCTGATTCGCAAAGGCGAAACCGTTACCGTTTCCCCCAGCACACAAATGCAGGCAGGCGATATTGCGTGGTATGTATTGGAAGAACGTTTGGGCGATGAATTTGCCAAACAATTTGCCAGCCGCAGCAGCGCCACCGACCAACTGCGTTTTTATGGTGAATTTATTCTCACCCCCAATGCCAATGTGGGCGATTTGGCAATGGCGTATGGTTTAAAAGTAGATGAAGAAGAACGGCAATTATCATTAGGACAACTGTTTCGCCGTCATTTTGGTAATATGCCTGTGGCAGGCGACCGCATTAATTTAAACGGCTTTGAAATCACCGTAAAAGAACTAGATGATTTGTGCCACATTCAATCATTGGGCTTAAAAATTCCCCGTTCACAAGAATAAGACAAAAGAAAAAGATACTGTTGCCATAACAGTATCTTTTTTTATCAACTCATTGCCTTATACGATTTCAGCTTTTTCAATCACCACAGGCTCAACAGGTACATCATCGTGCATACCTTTTCGTGTGGTTGCCACGCCTTCAATCGCATCAACCACATCAAAACCCTCTACCACTTTACCAAACACCGCATAACCCCAACCGTGCATACTGGGCGAAGTGTGGTTTAAAAAATCATTGTCTTTGGTATTGATAAAGAATTGAGCCGAAGCTGAATGAGGTGCCATCGTACGCGCCATAGCAATGGTATATTTATCGTTTTTCAAACCATTTTGCGCTTCATTTTGAATGGATTCACGGGTGTCTTTTTCGTGCATATCGGCTGTCATGCCACCGCCTTGAATCATAAAGTTTTTAATCACACGATGGAAAATCACACCATCATAAAAACCGTCTTTCACATATTGTTCAAAATTAGCAGCCGTAATCGGGGCTTTTTCGTGATTCAACTCAATGCCAATCACGCCTTTATTGGTGGTTAATTTAATCATATTACTTGTTCCTTAATGGGGTTAAAAATTGGGTGATAACCTTAATGTTGGCGGTCTAACCAACGTTCCGCATCTAATGCCGCTTGGCAACCTGAAGCCGCGCTGGTAATCGCCTGACGATAAGTGTGGTCTTTCACATCGCCTGCCGCCCACACGCCTTCAATATTGGTTAAGCCCACATTATCGCCTGTGCCACCTTGAGTTTTCAAATACCCTGTGGCGTCCATCTCTAATTGACCTTTAAAAATCTCGGTGTTGGGCTGATGACCAATCGCAATAAACACACCTTTAACCGCAATTTCTTCGCTGCTGCCATCGTTGTATTGCAAACGTGCGCCTGTTACGCCACTTTCATCGCCTAAAATTTCATCTAATTGGGCATTGAGTTTTAAAATAATTTTGCCCTCTGCCACGCGCTGCATCAATTTATCCACCATGATTTTTTCGGCGCGGAAACTGTCGCGGCGGTGAATCAGCGTAACGGTGTGGGCAATATTGGCAAGATACAAGGCTTCTTCCACCGCCGTATTACCGCCACCTACCACGGCAACATCTTGTTGTTTGTAGAAGAAACCATCGCAAGTGGCGCAAGCCGACACACCTTTACCAGCAAATTTTTCTTCACTGGGCAAACCCAAATATTTGGCAGATGCGCCTGTGGCAATAATCAAGGCATCGCAAGTATAAACACCCATATCGCCTGTGAGGGTAAACGGACGATTCAGTAAATCCACAGTGTGAATGTGGTCAAAAATCATTTCCGTGCCAAAGCGTTCAGCATGGGCTTGAAAACGCGCCATCAATTCTGGGCCTTGTACGCCATCGGCATCGGCAGGCCAGTTATCCACTTCGGTGGTGGTCATTAATTGCCCACCTTGTGCTAAACCTGTGATGATAACAGGCTGTAAATTCGCGCGTGCCGCATACACAGCCGCCGTATAGCCTGCAGGTCCTGAACCCAGAATAATCAGGCGATGATGTTGGGATTGACTCATAAAAATTCCTTCTAGGGTGTGTTGCAACACATAAAGCTGCACATCTCGCGCAGCCCTATGAAATCTTAGCGACGACGTTTGCCTCCACCCATGCTGCGGCTGGGTGCACGATAACGCGGCTGTTGTGCTTGCTGAGTGGGTCGATATGCAGAGTTATTATTGGGTGTGGCTTGTGGTTTGCTAGGTGCTTGAGCCGCATTGGCAGCCGCTTGTTGGCGTGGGCTTAATGTGGTGGGAGCTTGTGGGCTTTTGCCAGTGTATTGTTGGGCATATTGGGTGCGTACTTGTTGCACCGCAGGGCTGCTGGCAGGTGCTTTGGCAAATTTGTTTGCTAAGGCGCTGCCAATAAATGCCCCTGCTGCCGCACCCACTAGGCTTTGCAGCAACCAGCTTCCTGTGGAAGCATCGTAAACATATTGTTGCCCATCATTACCTGTAACAGGTTGTCCGTTTTTACCTTGTTCTTGTGCAGCAGCCGATAAGGTTTCATTCACCGCTTGCGGTTGTAATTGATAAACGGTTTGGTCTTGTGCATTGGCAGGTGCAGAAGCCTGTTTTTGCATCGCTTCCAACTGAGCTTGTTGTTTGGCAATTTGCTCTTGTTGGGCTTTGAGTTGTTGTTCCAATTCAGCTTGTTTATTATCACCACAAGCCGTTATAGCCAAAAGGGTTACAGGGATTAAAGCAAGATAGCGTTTCATAATGTCTTTCTGAGTGAATAAGGTGGGAACGAAATCGACACACTATATAAGGCTCATTTCTCTGGATTCAAGCTCACACCATGCCAATTCCCGATAACTCACGCGCCATTTTAGCGGCTGCATTATCGGTTAAACCGCCCACAAAGTCTAAGACTTTCATATACGCATGATACAAGCCCTCATCAGGCGAAATCGGGTCTTCATGCAGCAAACGCAATGCCAAACCTTGTTGAGCCGATACTTGCCCTTGCGTGATAAACGCATACACCGCAGGCACCAACAAATCCAAAATCGACCCCAAACACGGAAAAGCCGCAATGCCCAACATCAGCTTGCTCGGATGATTAAACACTTGCTGACGCGCCAATTCTTTGGCTTCATGCAAAGTGGTTTGTACCGCAGGGCTGCATAATGCCAATAAATCTTTTGCAGGCAACGTTCCTTGTAGCAAATCCGTTTGATATGCCATAAACGTTTGTGCCACATCTTCAATCGCCCGTCCAATCGCCAAACCTCGCAACATCGCACAACGTTGGCGGTCAGTGGCAGCAGGATAAGACATCTCATTTAAACTTGCCAGCCCTGCAAACACCTGTTCCACCACACGCGCTTCCAATAATTCCAACTCGACCGCATCTTCCAAATCCAATAAGGCATAACAAATATCATCTGCCGCTTCCATTAAATACGACAAAGGATGACGCGCCCACACATCCAGTTGCAATTCAGGCAAACCCAATTCTGCTGCCACACGGCGAATAAAAGGCAATTCCGTTTGATAAACATTAAATTTGCCTCCTGCTTGCGCGTGGGTACTGCTCCAAGGATACTTCAACAATGCCCCCACCACCGCCGCCGTTAAACGCATTCCGCCACGCTGACGATACATTTCCAAGCTCGCCACCATACGCAAACTGTGAGCATTGCCCTCATAAGTTTGAACATCACAGCGTTCGGCTGGACTTAAATGCTGCCAATAATGCTGATGGTGAGGCGCACGACACCAATCACGCAAAGCATCTTCCCCCGTATGTCCAAAGGGTGGATTGCCCAAATCATGCGCCAAACACGCCACTTGCACCACCATGCCCATATCTGCCGCCGTGATACCTGATGGCAAACAACCTTGCGCTTGCAACATCATACCAACCCGATTGCCCAAGCTGCGCCCCACACTCGCCACTTCCACACTATGCGTTAAACGATTGTGCGTATGGTCGTGTTTCGCAAAAGGATGCACTTGCGTTTTGCGCCCCAAACGGCGAAACGCACTCGAAAACACCACACGGTCATAATCAATATGAAAATCCGTTCGCAAAGCATCTACGCCCTCCAAACTGGCAGGGGTGTGCGTTGGCACCATCTCGCCATCTTGCGGACGAAAACGCTGCGTGCTGAGTAATTGCGTCCAATTCATTCATCCACCTTGTTGCAAAAAATAAACCGATAAGCAGTTTACACCACTTATCGGCTGTTTCTGTGAATACTTTCTGCTTTACGCCACCCATTCGCGCACTTGCGCCACTTTTTCTCTCAACAAGGCTTCAAAAGCAGGATTGCTTGCCAATTCGCCAAATAAGGCTTTGTCTTGTGCAAACACCTGAATCGGGTCTTCCGCTTCAAACATCGCGTGTACAGCCGCTTCATTCAAAATGCCATCTTGATAAGTAAATGGCAATTTGCCCTCATGCCAACGTTCCATAAACACAAAGAATAAGGCAGGCAATTTAGCCGTAGCAGCAGGCAAGACCCCTGCGCGGAAACGCTCTACCAAAGTTGGCTGAATTTGCGCGGGGATTTTTGAGAAACCATCGGCAGAAACACGCTGATTGGTGTCTTTAATATAAGGATTGGTAAAACGCTCTAACACCACATCACGATATTTTGCCAAATCAATGCCATTCTCACCCAAGCTCGGAATCACATCTTCCGTTACATAATCGTAAGCAATTTGCTTGGCAATGGCTAAATTGGTGCTATCGTGAATATACAATTCGCCCAACAGCGTTCCTGCCCAAGCAATCGCTGCATGAGGCACATTCAACACCCGAATTTTCGCTTCTTCATAAGGAATCACCGAAGCCACCAATTCCACCCCCACTTTTTCCAAAGTAGGGCGAACATTGTCTTTGAAATTATCCTCAATCACCCATTGAATAAACGGCTCACCCATCACAGGGGCTTGGTCGGCAATGCCTGTTTTTTCCAAAATACGCGCAGGCAAATCATCGGCAGGACGTGGCACAATGCGGTCAACCATCGTATTGGGCGTGGTAACATGGTCTTTTAACCAATCCACAATATCTTGCTGTTGCGTTAATTGCAAAAATTCCACCAAACCATCATGGAAACGTTCACCATTATGGCGCACATTATCACAGCATAATAAAGTTACCTTGCCATCAGCCAACTGCATCCGCGCGCGCAAAATTTTTGCCATCACACCATAAATTGTTTCCAAACCGCCTTGTAAATCCGCTTGCAAGCTGGGGTTATTTTGTTCCAAACGGAAATTGCTGTCTAAATAATAGCCTGCTTCGGTTACAGTAAACGAAATCACTTTCGTGTTTTCTTGTGCTGCCACATCAATTAAAGGCTGCAAGCCTTCTTGCCAACGAATCAAGTGTTTAATAGAGCGAATCACTTCATATTTGCGCTCATTATGTGGGCTAATGGTTTCCAACACATATTCGCCATTTTGTGCCAACAGGGCTTCAATGGTGTGTTCACTGTCATTACGAATATTGCCTGAAGCAATCACCCAACTGTCATCGCCTTGCTTCATTAATTCATTCAAATACCAAGCCTGATGACCACGGTGAAACGAACCTAAACCAATATGCAACCAAGTGTATTGAGCCATGTTGTATCTCCAAAAATATGATTGAAATGACCGCCCATAAATTACATTAAACTACAAAAATCGTGTAATTAATGTTCATATCATGCTATTTTATACGCACAAATGTATGATTACTACAAAATACCGCGTAAAATACTTGATTTATATCAGCAAAATATGAAATAAAATAACCATCTGACTGAATAAAAACGGCTAGGTTTGTTTTACCTAGCCTTGTTCTTATTTATTACCGCGCATCAGTTCAAAGAAATCATTATTGTCTTTAGAATCTTTGAGTTTGCCCACCAAAAACTCGGTGGCTTCAATCTCATCCATGGGGTGCAAGAATTTGCGTAAGAGCCACATACGTTGCAGTTGGTCGTGAGGCACCAGCAATTCTTCGCGCCGTGTGCCTGATTTATTGATGTTAATGGCAGGGAATAGGCGTTTTTCTGCCATGCGGCGGTCAAGATGCAATTCCATATTGCCTGTGCCTTTAAATTCTTCATAAATCACATCATCCATACGGCTGCCTGTTTCCACCAAAGCCGTTGCGATAATGGTGAGCGAGCCACCTTCTTCTACATTGCGGGCGGCACCAAAGAAACGTTTAGGGCGATGCAATGCGTTCGCATCAACACCGCCCGTTAAAATCTTACCCGAAGCAGGTACAACAGTATTATAAGCGCGTGCCAAACGGGTAATGGAGTCTAATAAAATCACCACGTCTTTTTTATGTTCTACCATGCGTTTGGCTTTTTCAATCACCATTTCTGCCACTTGTACATGGCGTGTTGCAGGTTCATCAAAAGTAGATGACACCACTTCCCCACGCACACTCCGCGACATTTCGGTTACTTCTTCAGGACGCTCGTCAATCAGCAACACTATCAATTCCACTTCGGGATAATTGGCAGTAATGGCGTGGGCGATATTTTGTAGCATCACGGTTTTACCGCTTTTAGGTGGCGCAACCAATAAAGCGCGTTGTCCAAAACCAATAGGCGCAACCAAATCCACGATGCGTCCTGTTAAATTTTCTTCGGCTTTGATGTCGCGCTCGAGTTTAAATTGTTGGTTGGGGAAAAGAGGGGTGAGATTTTCAAAGAGGATTTTATGTTTGCAAACTTCGGGGTGGTCGCCATTAATGCTATCGAGTCGAACTAAAGCAAAATAGCGTTCATTGTCTTTGGGAACGCGCACACTGCCTTCAATGGTATCGCCTGTGTGCAGATTAAAGCGGCGAATTTGGCTCGGCGATACATAAATATCATCAGGACCTGCCAAATAAGAGGTATCGGCACTGCGTAAAAAGCCAAAACCATCAGGCAGAATTTCCAGTGTACCCGAACAGGTAAACGCTTGCCCTTGCTTCATCAGTTGGCGAACAATGGCAAACACCAAATCTTGTTTGCGTAAACGGTTGGCGTTTTCAATACCTAATTGTTCGGCTTGTTCCAACAATTTGGAAATATGTTGTGTTTGTAGTTCAGAAACGTGCATAGAATTTTGATTACTTAGAAAAAGCAGTTGGGAAAACTGCGGTCGTCAGAAAAATGGGAAAGGTAGATAGAAGAATGAAAGAAGATAATAACGCTGATTATAATCTATTCTCTGGGGTCTTGTTAAGTGAATGTACTATTTACATGGTAGCCAATAAAATAGCCAATCGATTTGAATTGGCTATTTCAACATGGGCTTCATGCTTGCCACAGAACGTGTGCAGCAAGCGTTGATGGCATTAATCCACGCCTCTATTGCGGTTTTCATAAAACTGCGCTTGCCAATCGGCAAATTGACCTTGTTCAATAGCGGTGCGCATTTCTGCCATAATGGTTTGATAAAAATGCAGATTATGAATGGTGTTTAACTGTGCGCCCAAAATTTCGCCTGCTTTATGCAAATGATACAAATACGCACGGCTAAAGTTTCGACAGGTATAACAGGTACAGCTTTCATCTAATGGACGTTTATCCATTTTGTGCTTGGCATTTTTAATTTTAATATCACCAAAGCGCGTAAATAACCAACCATTACGCGCATTGCGTGTGGGCATCACACAGTCAAACATATCCACACCATGCGCCACCCCATATACCAAATCTTCAGGTGTCCCCACGCCCATCAAATAATGCGGTTTATGCGCGGGCAACATCGGCGCAACCGCACGCAGCATACGATACATTTCAGGCTTAGGCTCTCCCACCGATAAACCGCCAATCGCAATACCTGCAAAATCCAATTCTTCCAAACCACGCAAAGATTCTTCACGCAAGTCTTCATACATCGCACCTTGCACAATACCAAACAAAGCATTGGGATTTCTCAGCTCTTCAAACGCTTTTTTTGAACGTTCCGCCCAACGCAAACTCATTTGTAAAGACTTACGCGCTTGCTGATGCGTGGCTTCCCCTGGGGTACATTCGTCTAATTGCATCACAATATCCGAATTCAATACCGTTTGAATTTTCATGGAAATTTCAGGCGATAAAAACAACTTGTCGCCATTAATCGGACTTTTAAAAGTACACCCTTCTTCGGTGAGTTTACGCATACCCGATAAAGAAAACACTTGGAAACCGCCCGAATCGGTCAAAATGGGTTTGTTCCAACCAATAAAATCATGTAAACCACCAAATTGTTCAATCACTTCCAAACCGGGGCGCAACCATAAATGATAGGTATTGCCCAAAATAATTTGCGCTTGAATATCGTGCAGATGCTCGGGCGTCATGGCTTTAACAGAACCATACGTTCCTACGGGCATAAAAACAGGCGTTTCAATCGTGCCATGATTGAGGGTTAAGGTGCCACGACGCGCATAGCCGTCTGTTTTGTGTAGGGTAAATTTCAACATAATAGG
Source organism: Neisseria sp. (assembly GCA_041855125.1). GTDB lineage: Bacteria > Pseudomonadota > Gammaproteobacteria > Burkholderiales > Neisseriaceae > Neisseria. The sequence goes on from JBHADP010000059.1 coordinate 17,030, forward strand.
AAGATTATCGTCATAAAATGGTCAATTATAACGGATTTTGTGGGCGCACTCATGCCTTGAACCATCGCTCTATCCGCCCATCTGTTTGCCATTAAGATGTCAATCATCATTGTGCCAAACCGCCTAATCGTTGGTAGTGGTTTGCTTATTGGGAAGAATGGCGGATAATGTGATGGAAACCAGCGTTGTTCGTTGTATCCCATGATAACGTTTGATGATTCTGTTTAACAAAATGATTTTTTTAAAGGAACTGTTTATGAGAAAACCCCAACGTGGTTATGCCCGTCAAGACCGTGTGAAAGAACAAATCATGCGCGAGATGGCAGAACTGGTACGTCAAGGTTTAAAAGACCCACGCGCGGGTTTTATTACCATTAATGATGTGGAAATCACTCGTGATTATAGCCACGCCACCATTTATTATACGGTGTTAGATGACCGCACCCGCGAAATCACCGCCGAAGCCTTAGAACATGCCAAAGGCTATTTGCGTAGCGAGTTATCCAGGCGTTTGAGCGTGTTTCGTACCCCTGAATTGCATTTTGAATACGATGAATCGGTGGAACGTGGCATGAGCATTTCCCATTTGATTGACCAAGTGGCAGCAGAAAAACCCGTAGAAGATTAATGGCAATGAGTAAACCACCCAAACGCCCCATTAATGGGGTGCTTTTATTAGATAAGCCACAAGGGGTATCCAGTAATACCGCATTGCAGCAGGCACGCCGTTTATATCAAGCAGAAAAAGCGGGGCATACAGGCGTGCTTGACCCTTTAGCCACAGGTTTACTGCCCATTTGTTTTGGCGAAGCCACCAAGTTTGCCCAATATTTGTTGGATGCAGATAAAGCCTATCTTGCCACACTCAAACTAGGCGAAGCCACCACCACAGGCGATGCGGAAGGCGATGTCATCGACACTGCTCGAGCGGATATTAGCCTTGCCGAATTTCAAGCGGCTTGCCAAGCCCTAACAGGCGACATTCGCCAAGTTCCCCCCATGTTTTCCGCTTTAAAACATCAAGGCAAACCGCTTTATGAATACGCACGTCAAGGCATCGTGATTGAACGCAAACCGCGCGACATTACCATTCAATCCATCAACATCATTGAATTTGCCGCTCCCCAAGCCGTGATTGATGTGCATTGCAGCAAAGGCACATATATCCGCACCCTATCGGAAGACATTGCCAAACATTGCCACACCTTTGCCCATTTGACTGCTTTACGCCGCACCGCCACAGCAGGTTTTACCATCACACAATGCCACAGCTTGCCTGCCTTAAGCGCACTCAGCGAAGCAGAACGCGATGCCTTATTGCTGCCATGTGATGTGTTGGTACAACATCTGCCCGCTCTCACCCTCAACGACCGCGCCATTCAAATGCTGCAATTTGGGCAACAACCCACACTAAACGGCGATTACCCCACCGATACTCCACTGCGCATTTACAGCGAAACAGGCAATTTCATCGGCTTGGCACACTATTTGCCACAAGCGCAACGCTTAAAAGGCGCGCGTTTAATGAATACTGCAAATAACATGGCATGAATATTTTAGCTATGGCATAATTCAAAATTCAGGAGTTTGCACAGGTTGGCAACAACTCGGCAAACTTGTCCGCCGCAAGGCATTTATTTATTGGAGTTTTTATTATGGCATTGTCCGTAGAACAAAAAGCGCAAATCGTTAAAGATTTCCAACGCAAAGAAGGCGATACTGGTTCTTCTGAAGTACAAGTAGCATTGTTGACTTTCCGCATCAATGACTTAACCCCTCACTTCAAAGCCAACCCTAAAGACCACCACAGCCGTCGTGGTTTGTTGAAAATGGTGAGCGCACGCCGTCGCCTGTTGTCTTACTTACGCCGCACCAAACCCGACACCTATCGTGAATTGATTGGTCGCTTGGGCTTGCGTAAATAAGCATCATCTAAGCTGTTTCAAAAGACACCGAAATGATTCGGTGTCTTTTTTTATGCATAATTAACATCTGAACAATGGTTCTCAAATTTACCACAATGATAAATAATGCCTTTTCAATAATGTTTCAACACACAGGACAACACATAAAGTGTTGCCCTGAAACAGAAGGGGTTACGCTCCCCCTGTTTGAATGATCCGCCATCAATGGCGGGGGTTCAACCGAACAGGAAATTTGATAAAAAGGAAAACATCATGCACTCAGCATCTTCTCAACATGGTTATACCCTGCTGCAAATGTTGGTTGCCGTTATGGTGATGAGCATTATGGTAGCGATGGGGGTTATCATGTATCAATATTATGTGCAACAGGCGCGAGTGAAAGCGGTGCAAGCGGCGTTATTAGAAAACGCACATTTTTTAGAACGTTTTTACGGGCAACGCCACAGTTTCAAGCAAGATGTTAATCGTTGGGCGAGCTTGCCGATTGTCCAAACCGAGCATTTTTGTATTCGTTTGCAAGGCAATCCGCTGAATGCGGAAAGCGACCGCTTTATGCTCAAAGCAGTCGCCAAGGATAAAAACGCCGAGCCACGTATTTTTAAGCTCAATCAAGATTTAAACTTTTTTGTGTGCCAAAGCGCGGGCAATACTTGCGCAGACACGGGGGATTTTTTCGCCAATCCTGCTGGCAATGAGCAAGGTTGTGCGCCATTGAATTAACGTTTTTCGTGTTTACGAATCAACAGCACCGCCCAAGTGGCGAAAATGGCAGTGGGCAATAATGCCGCCAAAAAGGGCGGAACGCCATAAAGCTGGCTGGTAAAGCCAAATAAACGCCCTGCAAAGTGAAACGCCAAACCCAAGCAAATACCAAAAAACAGTTTTAAACCCATATTGCCATGTCGAGTAGATTGTGGGGTAAATGCCAATGCTACCAATGCCATCACCATGGTGGCAATCGGATACATTAGCTTGCGCCACCATTCAATTTCATATTGTTCGGTTTGCTGTTGGTTATTCTTTAAGTGCTTGAGATACGCCGTTAAAGCAGATAAAGACATTTGATTGGGTTTAACCAACAACACGTCTAATAAACGGCTTTCAATATTGGCTTGCCATATTTCAGTTTCTACCTGTTGGGTGCTGACTTTTTCACGATGTAATATGCTTTTGGCAACTTGGTTGAGCTGCCAACTGCCATCGGCTTGAATCCGTGCCGATTCGGCTTGCCAACTTTCAGATAATTTAAAATCTGCATCATGCCGATACACTTTAATGCCGATTAAGGTTTGGTCGGGCAACATTTCGCGTACATTGATGATGTTGTTTTGCTCTTTAATCCACAAGCCTTCTGCGCCTGTGCTGATTTTGCCACTGATGGCTGTGGTTTTCATGTTTTCAGCATAACGGCTGGCAACAGGGGCTGCCCATTCGCCCAATAATGCCGTTGCAATAGCAAATAAACCGCCAAAACTTAATATCATCATAATGATATTAGGCGTACTCATACCGCTGGTTTTAATCACCGTCATTTCACTGCTGGCAGCCAGTTGGCTCAAGGCAATCAAACCGCCAATCAATACGGCTAAGGGCATCAGTTCATAGGCATGGGCAGGCGCTTGTAATAACACATATTGCATCATTTTGATGCCGCTATAACTGCCCTCGCCCACATCGCCAATTTCGTTAATGATGTCAAAAAAACTATATAAAGCTAGTAATGCCAACAAAGCATACAGGGAAAAGATGCTCAGTTGTTTGATTAAATAACGGGCAATTAATTTCATGATGCGCTGCCTTTGAAACTGGATTTAACGGCTTGCCAAAAGGGTTGGGCAGGCATACTGCGCACGCGCAACAACACCACCGCCACGCCCAACATGATGAGATGCAATGGCAAAAAGCCCAGCCAGAAATTGAGCTTACCATCTTCAATCGCGTTGCGTAAAAAGGTGAGCCCGTTTTGATAAATCAAGAAAAAGCCAATAGCAAACAAAATATTGTAAGTATGCCCTGTGCGCGGATTGAAGTAAGACAACGGCACCGCCAAAATGCTCAAAATTAAAGCCGCAATCGGTAAGGATAAACGCCACATTAATTCTGCTTGATACTGCGGATGCTCGCTGCCTAATAGTTTTTGTGTAGGAATGGTGCGGCGGTGGTCGATGGGGTTAATCAGCTTGGGTGTGGTGTTGATAATCAGGCTTAAATGTTCAAAAGAAACTTGATTATAGTTTGCCTGCCCTGCAATCCCGCTATAGCGATAACCTTGGCGCAATTCTAAAGTGCGTTGATTATTTGTGAGTGAAAAATTGCCTTCTTTGGCAAACACCACATTTTCACGTCCTCTGTGGTCTTGTTCACGAATAAACAGGTTTTTCATCACACCCGATTCGGTATCGAATGTTTCCACAAAATAAACGCGCCCATTGCTTTTGCCTAAAGCTCGAAACACGCCTTGTTCCACCAACGACAATTCTTGTTTTTGCTTGAGCAATTCAGCAAATTCGCGGCTACGCAATTCTGCCCACGGCAACACGGCAATTTGCATCACCGCTACCAAAATGGCAAAGGGCAAGGCAAACTGCAACACAGGATTGAGCCATTGTTTTAATGCCAAACCACTTGATAACCAAATCGACATTTCGCTATCACGCCAAAAACGGGTTAGCACCGTTAGCGTACTGATATAGGCTGTTAAAACCAATAATAAAGGGGTCATGCCCAGCGTCCAAAAGCCAATTAAAGCGGCAACTGCATCAATCGCCACCCGTCCATCGGCAGCGCGCCCCAATAAGTTAATGGCTTGAGTGGAAACCAAAATCGCCAATAACACGACAAAAATGCCGATGGCGGTTAAGGTGAGTTCTTTAATAAAATTTCGTTGGTAAATCATGGTTGGGTTTCGGCTGAAGCAGGTGGTACAATTCTTGCCTGTTGCAACCAAATATTTGAAGGAAATAAAAGATGGAATTTAGCACAAAAGCCGATAAATTGCAGCCAAGCGAAGCAGGCGCATTGCTTTATGTTTGCACCGATGCTTGCCCATGCAGCAGCCAAAATGATGATGAAATCGCGCGTGTATTGTGTGAGCAACTGGCAGAAGACGAAACATTTGCCGCATTGCAAACGCTGCAAAATGGCAGTTTACGAGCCTTAGCGGTGGTGCGTTTAAAAGATACCACGCGCAGCAGCATTGAAAAAGCCGCCACCGAAGCTGCCACTTGGGCGCAAAAACAAGAACGCCTCTCGGTATGCTTAGCCGCCTTATGTGAAACCGATGCGCCGCGTGTGGCAGAAGTTTTTGCGTTGGCTTTTGGCAATGCCGTTTATCGTTTTGACCGCTTTAAAAAAGAAGCCAAGCCTGCCACTTTGCAACACGCAGCGTTTTACCATCCGCAACACGCTGCTCAAGTAGAACAAGCGGTGCAAGCTGCCGAAGCCACTTTATATGGTATGCAACTGTGTAAAGATTTAGGCAACACCGCGCCTAATTTCTGCACACCCCAATTCTTAGCCGAAACCGCCCGTGCAGAAGCCGAAAAATGGGGCGCAAGCGCCAAAATTTTAGACCAAAGCTATATTCAAGCCCATATGGGTTCATTTTGGTCGGTGGCAAAAGGCAGCGTACAAGCCCCTTATTTAGTGGAACTGCGTTGGCAAGGTGCAGCCAATCCAGATGATGCCCCGATTGTGTTGGTGGGCAAAGGCATTACCTTTGATAGCGGAGGTATTTCATTAAAACCCGGTGAAGGCATGGATGAAATGAAATACGATATGTGTGGCGCAGCCAGCGTGATTGGCACATTTGTGGCGGCTGCCAAAGCTAAATTACCCATCAACCTGATTGCTATTGTGCCAACTTGTGAAAATATGCCCGATGCAGGCGCAAGCAAACCCGGTGATATTGTTACCGCCATGAATGGCACTACCATCGAAATCCTCAATACCGATGCCGAAGGACGTTTGATTTTATGCGATGCCTTAAGCTATGCCGAACAGTTCCAACCCAAAGCCGTGATTGACGTTGCCACACTCACCGGTGCGTGCATCATCGCTTTAGGACATGTGGCAAGTGGTGTGATGGGCAACAACCAAGATTTAGTGAATCAAGTATTACAAGCAGCCAACGAAGTCAATGACAAAGCATGGCAACTGCCCTTATTTGACGAATATAAAGAACAGCTCAAATCCAATTTTGCCGATTTACAAAACATAGGCGGTCGCCCTGCTGGCACCATCACCGCCGCCGCATTCCTGTCGCACTTTACCGAAAACTACCCATGGGCGCATCTCGATATTGCTGGCACCGCATGGAAATCTGGTAAAGACAAAGGCGCAACAGGTCGCCCTGTTCCCCTCTTACTCCAATTCCTCCGCAACCAAGCGGCTTAACACACCATCGGGCAAATCAGCCCGATGTTTTTTTCCACCTCGTCCATCAACAAGAAAACATCATCACAACGCCTAAGATAACCCTTTTCCCTATCTCAATGTTGCCAACATCAAGATTACCTAAGTTGGTTAAACCCACAATTCAAGCTATCATTGGCTTCATCCCTGATTGACCAAGGAGCCACCCATGAAATGGATAACTTCGAGCTTACTGATTCTGACCTTAACGGCGTGTTCATTTCACACCCAATCCATATTGCCCCATCATTCACACATCGCCCAACTTAAAATCAGCCAACGCAATGCCCAAGGTCTCTTGCCCTCACGCCCTGCAAGCGCAGCCGAAATCCTACAATGGCAAGCATGGCTACAACAATACAGCAGCCAGTTTCGGCAACGCGGTTGGCTAGAAATAAAAGTCAGCGAATTGCCCTTATGGTGTATCCAAATCACCACCCCAGCCCAACAAACCTTAGCATTATGTCGCTATGCAGGAGCGTATGGAAAATTAGGCAAGATAGAATACGGCATGAACGGCATATTAGACCATGCCGCTGCCGTGCAAGCTGCCGATTACCTTATCCAAACATCAGGAGAACACCATGAATAAATGGGACGAACGCTATTTAGGCGAAGCCTACGCCTTTGGCACAGAGCCAAACGACTTTCTCTTAGAAACCCAAGCCTATTTACCCACCACAGGACGCGCCTTAGATTTAGCCACAGGCGAAGGGCGCAACGGCATTTTTCTTGCCCAATGCGGCTTAAACACCTTAGGCGTAGATTTATCCGCCGTGGGTTTAGCCAAAGCCCAAAAACTGGCTGCTCAAAAAGGCGTTCCCTTTGCCACCGAACTCATCGACATCAGCGAAATGCCCTTTCCTACCAATCATTATGACGTGATTAGCAGCGTTTTTTGCCATTTCAGCGAACCCCAACGCAGCCAAATTTACCAACGTGTGGTACACAGTTTAGCACCCAATGGCTTATTCATCGGCGTGTTCTACCACCCTGAACAAATCTCATTCGGCACAGGTGGCCCCAGCAATCCCGCCATGCTCGGCACCCTCGAAGAAATGAAAACCGCTTTTACTGGCTTAGAATGGATAATTGCCGAACACATTCAACGCGAAGTTTACGAAGGCGAACGCCATCGCGGTATGAGTTCCCTCGTGCGGCTACTCGGCAGAAAACCTTAAAACAAAAGGGCTGATTACCACCATCAGCCCTTTTATCTGCTTGAGAAAGCGTACACGCCTTACCCATTTGCCACCCGTTATATACGCGCTCCCTTAAATGGCAACAAAGGTAACATCACAGGAAACAACAACACATCTCCAATAATCGCAAATGGCGTTAAGAAAACCGTTTTCGCTACCTGACCTGCATCCAATACCTCGCCCTTATTGGTTTGAACCACAATTTTCACAGGCGTTTTAAAGCGATATTCGGCAGGCAGGCTCTCACTCATGGCGTAACGTGTACCACGAATCGTACCATAACAGCGCACATAATAGCCCTTCTGCCATTCTTCATAAAAACCCAATGCCTTTAATTTGCTCACATCAGAATGGCTCTCCGCTGTATAGTCCAAACACAAAGTTGGCTGTCCGCGTTCCTTATCTAATTTCGTAGCAGCGATAAAACGACCATCTTGTTTTAAATCTATCTGCAACACCCCTTTACCGTTATGAAAACCATCAATGCTTTGGAAACCAAAAGGCTTGCTCAGTTCCGTTGTTCGCAAGGCTTTAACCAAATCATGTTCAGGCGTTATATCGGTTACATAAACTGCTTTCTCGCCCAGCATAATCAAACGATTAGGCGGCAGATTTTGGCTAGACGATTTCGTAAAACCAAAAGCATGAACCCACTCATTTTGAGAGGCATAATCTTGCCGAGTCCAACTTTCGTCCCAAAGACTTCCCGTTAGCGTACAACTTGATAAGCCAAACAGCGTCAGCGCAGCAACTAACATTTTTCGCGGTGCAAATGTTTTCATTTTCATCATTTTCCTTTGCAAGAACAACATCATCAAACGCAACATACCGCCCCATCATTTGGCAGCCGTTACCACGCATGATTCCAATACAACCTATTATGTTTCAACACAGGGCGGTACATCAAGCACCGCCCTATATGTTGTTCTAAAACAGAAAGGGTTACGCTCCACCCTGAAGGGCGGGCTTCAAGCAGCAAGGCTATTCAGATGAATCAAGACGGATTACCCAAAAACAAGCGATAAGCCGCATTATCCGTTTCATCGTGATACACATAGCCCACATGGTTTAAAAACTCAATAAACGCTACGCCATCTTCCTGAGGCACATCCACACCCACCAACACACGTCCATAATCCGCGCCATGATTGCGATAGTGGAACAAAGTAATATTCCAATCACTTTGCATCTGATTTAAAAACCGCCCTAATGCACCAGGGCGTTCAGGAAATTCAAAACTGATTAAACGCTCATTGGCAACCTTATGCGTGCGCCCACCCACCATATAACGAATGTGAATTTTCGACATCTCATCATTGGTTAAATCCGTATTGGGCAAACCTGCTGCTGTTAATTCTGCGCTGATATTGGCTAAATCGGGCGCACCTGCTGCTTGAATCCCCACAAAAATATGTGCCACACGGTCATCGCCATAACGATAGTTAAACTCCGTGATATTGCGATTGCCCAAAATATTAATAAACTTACGGAAACTGCCTGCCTCTTCAGGAATCGACACGGCAAAAATGCCCTCATTGCCTTCCCCTAGTTCACTGCGTTCAGAAACATGGCGCAAACGGTGGAAATTCATATTGGCACCACTGTTGATGGCAATCAGAGTTTGCCCCTCACAGCCTTCACGCGCAATATAGGCTTTTAAACCTGCTAATGCCAATGCGCCCGATGGTTCAGTGATGCTACGGGTGTCGTCAAAAATATCTTTTAAAGCGCCACAAATCGTATCGGTGTCCACCAAAATAATATCGTCTAATAAATCGCGACACATGGCAAATGTTTCTTCGCCCACCAGTTTAACCGCCGTGCCATCGGCAAACAAACCCACATCTTTCAATTCAACTCGTTTGCCTGCTTCAATAGATTGCTTCATCGCACAAGCATCAAATGTCTCCACCCCAATCACCTTAATTTCAGGGCGTACATTTTTAATAAATGCAGCAATACCTGCCGCCAAACCGCCTCCACCAATCGCCACAAAAATCGCATCAATCGGCTTATGGTATTGACGGATGATTTCCATGCCTATCGTACCCTGCCCCGCAATCACATAAGGGTCATCAAATGGTGGAATATAGGCTAAACCGCTTTCAGCAACCAATTTCATCGCATGGTCATACGCATCGTTATACGATGTGCCTGCCAACACCACTTTACCGCCCCGCGCTTTGACCGCGTCAATTTTAATTTGAGGCGTAGTTTGCGGCATCACAATCGTGGCTTCACAGCCCAAAGTTTGCGCCGACAACGCCACCCCTTGAGCATGATTACCTGCGCTGGCAGTAATCACACCTTGCGCGCGCTCTTCTGGCGATAAACTTGCCATCTTGTTATATGCACCGCGAATTTTAAACGAAAAAACAGGCTGCAAATCTTCACGTTTGAGCAAAATATGATTGTTTAAACGGCGCGACAAATTGCGCGCAGGCTCGAGCGGCGTTTCAATCGCCACATCATATACCGAAGAAGTTAAAACTTTAGTCAGATAGTGAGAATGAAGATTGACTGGATTCATCATGGCTTGCGTAAATTTTTTAAAACAAAAGGTAAAACCATACTCGTGCAAGATAGGAAAGGCAAGAAAAAGTTAGCAAGCCCGTAATTGCTAGGTATAATATGCACGCATGATTTTTGGGTGGATTCGCTCAAACCCTTTCAACCATCATAGTTGCAACCTTTTTTCATCAATAGCCGTTGATTTGCGGCTCATTGCTTGCACACTTCACATTCTGTTAATAAGTTAAATTGTTCCTATGAAAAAACATCTACTCGCACTTACTTTGACTGCCATCGTGTGCGGTCAATTTGCCAACGCCAATCCTGCACCTGCGTCTGCGGCTTCACAAGCCACCGCTTCAGCCGCCAGCGCATCTGCACCTGTACCCGCCGCCGCGCCTGCTGCTCAACAAGGTGCCCCTGCTGCTCCCGATATTCTCGCCACCGCCTATTTGGTGGAAGACTTACAAAGCAAACAAATTCTCACAGGCAAAGATTTAGACAAACCCATTGAGCCTGCCTCGCTCACCAAATTAATGACCGCTTATTTAGCCTTTAAAGCCTTAGAAAGCGGACAACTCAAACCCGAACAAACCCTCACGCCTTCAGAAACCGCATGGCGTGCAGAAGGTTCGCGTATGTTTTTAACTTTAGGCAAGCCTGTGGCAGTCAGCGACTTGCTGAAAGGCTTGATTGTACAATCAGGCAATGATGCCGCCATCACGTTGGCAGAAGCCATGGGTAATGGCAGCGAAGCCACATTCGCAGAACAAATGAATGCCGAAGCCAAACGCTTAGGCATGAACAACACCCGTTTTCTCAATGCCACAGGTTTACCTGCTGAAGGTCATTTAACCACCGTGCGCGATTTGGCGATTTTATCTTCTGCATTGATTCGAGATTTTCCACAATATTATCCGATTTATGCGATGAAATCGTTTAAATTCAATAATATCGAACAGCCCAACCGCAATTTACTGTTGTATCGCGACCCCAGCGTAGATGGTTTAAAAACAGGACACACCGCCACCGCAGGTTACAACTTAATTGCTTCTAGCAATCGCAATGGTCGCCGAGTGATTTCGGTGGTGATTGGCACAGACAGCATTGAAGCGCGCGCCGCAGAAAGCAGCAAACTGCTCAACTGGGCATTGCAATCATTCGATACCCCCAAAATCTACGATGCCAACCAAGCCATTTCACAAGTGAAAGTGTATAAAGGCAGCAAAGATGCCGTTAATGTGGGCTTTTTAGAAGCAGCTCATATCACCATTCCACATGGCGAGGGCAAAAACATCAAGCCTGTATTGGAAACGGTACAACCCATTTTGGCACCAGTACAAAAAGGGCAAATTTTGGGCAAACTCAAAATCACTTACAACGGTCAAACCTTAGCCGAAAAAAATGTGGTGGCATTAGACAATGTGGAAGAAGCGGGTTTCTTTGGTCGCTTATATGACAGCATTGTTTTATGGTTTAAAAACCTGTTTGCCGAATAAGCAAAATAGAGTATTTACCTAAACGTAAAGGCGGATTTTTCCGCCTTTTATTAATCATGATTTGCTTATTCATTGGTTTTACGCTTGAATTGAACCGTATCGATACAACAAGGACAACACCATGCAAAATGCATCTCGCGTCTTATTAAGCAGCTTATTATTATCAGGCTTATTGCTTAGCAACCCTGTTTATGCCAATGGGCAACAAGCCATTTTGGAACAAGCCGTCAAATCCTATGAAAGTGGCGATTATCAAACAGCATACGAGAAACTCAATCAGTTGATTGCGCACGGCAATACCAAAGCCATGAATAATATGGGCGTGATGTATCAAGATGGTAAAGGTGTGCCACAAGATAATCAAAAAGCCTTTGAATGGTATTTAAGAGCCGCACAACAAGGCTATGCCGAAGCCCAGTTTAACGTTGCTTCTATGTATGCTAATGGCACAGGCGTGGCGCAAAATGATAAACAAGCGGTGCAATGGTATCGCAAAGCCGCCGAACAAAATCATGCTGACGCTCAAGTCAACCTAGGCTATGCGTATGCATATGGCAAAGGCGTGGCGAAAAATGAGAAACAAGCGGCACATTGGTATCAAAAAGCGGCTGCGCAAGGCAATGCCAAAGCGCAATTTAACTTAGCCACGCTGTATTCTCTTGGCGAAGGCGTAGAAAAAGATGATAAACAAGCGGTGTCTTGGTATCAAAAAGCCGCCGCGCAAAATCATGTGGCTTCACAATTAAACTTAGGCTATGCGTATGCACATGGCAAAGGTGTGATACAAAATAATCAGCAAGCTGCCGAGTGGTATCAGAAAGCAGCTGAACAAGGCAACGCCAAAGCGCAGTTTAACCTAGCCATTTTATATGCCAATGGTTTTGGTGTGCCACAAAGCGACCAATTAGCATTTGAATGGTATCAAAAAGCGGCTGAACAAGGGCATGAAGGCGCACAAGTGAATCTAGGCTATTATTATGACTATGGTACAGGCGTTGCTCCCAGCAACCAACAAGCCTTTGAGTGGTATCAAAAAGCAGCGCAACAAGGCAATGCCAAAGCACAATTTAACTTAGGTACCTTGTATTTATTAGGGCGCGGTGTAGAAAAAAATCAAGAACGGGCGTTTGAGTGGTATCAAAAAGCAGCGCAACAAGGACACCCTACCGCCCAATTTCGCGTAGCGCGTGCCTATCAAAGTGGTGCAGGCGTGGCAAAAGACGAGAAAAAAGCCTTTGAATGGTATCAAAAAGCAGCCGAACAAAATGTGGTGCCTGCTCAAATCTACATGGGTTTATTTTATGCAACAGGCACATTTGTAACAAAAGACCCCGAAAAAGCGCGTGAATGGTATAAAAAAGCGCAACAATCCTTGCGCGAAAACCCCTAAACGCAAATCAAACCGCCTATACCGTTTGCTGACAGCATAGGCGGTTGCTTTTAAGACTGCTGTGGCACAGGAGCCGTTTCAACAATACACCCCCCGTGAATTTGCTTGTTGGGCATATTTTCCACCCATTTCACATCAGCAGGTGCCGCACCATAACAAGACAAAGCACTCAATGAATTTTTAGGCGAACCTTGAATCACCTTATCGCTATAAACCAAATAAGTGAACACCTTACGTTTGGCATCATAATAACGAATGATTTGCAAACTTTTAAACGCCACGCTGGCGCTGCGTTTAAACACTTGACGCGGTTTCATCACCTGATTTTCGTTATATTCCATCACCGCCGCGCTTGGTACACACGACACCGAAGCATCGCTGGCATCTTCTTCCAAATTCACCGTTTCTTTCAAACCGCCTTTCTTAGCATACGACAAATAACACGATGCCCCTTTAATATCGGGGTCATCAAAGGCTTCAATTTCAATGCGGTCGTTTTTACCCAATAAATTAAACACCGTACTGGCATTGCCAATTTTATCGGTATCTTGTCCACACGCCATCAGCAAACATACCGGCAACACCACCAACAACACGCCTTTTTTCATCAAATTTCCTTTTTGGTTGAAACCCCGCCATTGATGGCGGATCATTCAAACAGGAGGGGCGTAACCCCTTCTGTTTCAGGGCAACACCTAGGGCGACGCTTGATGTGTCGTCCTGTGTGTTGAAACATCATCACTCCTTTGCCATCACACAATCCCTATCGGGCAAATCCACAAACAAAGTTGGGCAATCTTGCCCGACCATTCCCACTTAACCTTGCTGCGTTCGATTGCCTTCCACAATCTTCATACCTGCTGCCACCAAGCTACCAATATCAGCCACATTCGCTGGCATAATCAAAGTATTATTTTCTTTTGCCAATTTCGCAAAGGCTTCTACATATTGTTCCGCCACTTTCAATTTCACCGCTTCGCTGCCACCGGGGGCTTGAATGGCTTCTGCCACCATCCGAATGGCATCGGCACTCGCTTGTGCCACTAAACGCAAAGCCTCTGCTTCACCTTGCGCCTGATTAATTTTTGCCACACGCTCACCTTTAGAAGCATTAATCGCCGCTTGTGCTTCCCCTTCTGATTGCTGAATTTCCGCTTCACGCTGACCGCTTGCCAAATTAATCTGTTCAATCTTGCGACCTTCTGATTCCGCAATTCGCGCCCGTTTTTCCCGTTCAGCCGTGATTTGCGCCTGCATCGAACGTAAAATCTCATGGGGTGGAATCAAATCTTTAATTTCATAGCGCAACACCTTCACACCCCAGTTATACGCGGCTTCATCTAAGGCATTCACCACCACACGGTTAATTTCATCGCGCTCTTCAAAGGTTTTATCCAACTCCATGCGCCCAATAACCGAACGCAAAGTGGTTTGAGCAAGCTGCGTAATCGCAATAATATAATTACTCGAACCATAAGAAGCCAATTTAGGGTCGGTTACTTGAAAATAAATGATGCCATCTACCGTGAGCTGCGTATTATCGCGCGTAATACACACCTGACTGGGCACATCTAACGGAATCTCTTTTAACGTATGCTTATATGCTACCCTGTCCATCAAAGGTATCAGAAACTTCAAACCGGGGTTTAAAACCGCATGAAACCGCCCAAAGCGCTCCACAATATACGCTTCTTGTTGTGGCACAATGCAAACCGATTTAATCACAAAGAACATCACGCCCACAAAAATAATCAGGGGCAAACTTAACCATTCCATGGTTGAATCCTCCGTTAGTGTTGTACATCAATTAATAAGGTGTTGCTTTCTTTACCCACAATGCTTGCAGTTGTATGAGCGGCGACCAGATGCGTTGTATTCATCACGCGCGCCTGCCAATAACTACCACGGTAAAACACTTCATAAATTTGGTCGTGCAGATGGCGTACAATTTGCACCGTTTGCCCAATGTCTAAATCATCGTGAACGGCTTCAGCTTGATTTTTATGGCGTTTACTATAACGCTGTACCCAATATAGCCCCACCGAAGCAATCATCACTGCTGTTAAAATCGGCACGGCAGTATGTTCAAAGAGAAAAGCAGCTAAACCTGCCCCCACAAGGGAAAAACTGATTATCAAAAGATAAAACGACCCAACAAATAATTCCGCGATAAAGAGAATCAGCGCAGCAACAAACCAAGCCATCATACACTCCTTTATCTGAATTCGGTCATAAGGTGAATTGTAACAGAAAGTTACACGAAAAAAGAGATTTTTATCGTTTTTTTGCAGAAAATCATTCATTATGCGTAAAGATAAAGCAATTTACTGCATTTTGCTAACAAAAGCGCTGTTCTCCCGTTTACTTGCAAAACGATGCTACAATATATGCCCTTTTTCTTCCTTGTGATTGCTCCATTATGTTCATCTCTCACGTTCAAGCCGTTGCCTTTGATTTAGATGGCACACTGTGCGATTCAGTTGCCGATTTAGCCGCCGCCGCCAATGCCACACGCGCCCATCTCCAACTGCCTCCCTTGCCCGAAAAAACCGTTGAAAGCTATGTGGGCGATGGCATTGCCAACCTCGTACATCGCGTGATTACCGATAGCCGCGACCAAGCGGCTGATGAAGCATTATGGGAACAAGGTTTCACCTTTTTTGTGCGCTATTACCGCGACCATTTAAGCGTACACACCCGCGTTTATCCCGAAACCGAAGCAGGTTTACAACTGCTCAAATCATTGGGCATTCCCTTACTGGTTATCACCAATAAAAACGAAGTTTTGGCAACTGAATTGCTCAAACAACTGGGTTTAGCCGATTATTTCAGCCTGATTTTAGGTGGCGACAGCCTACCCGAAAAAAAACCCTCTGCCCTACCTTTACTACACAGTGCCGCTGTACTCAATATCAACCCTGCTAATATGCTGATGGTGGGCGATTCACACAACGACATTTTGGCAGCCAAAGCCGCAGGTTGCGTGAGCGTGGGCGTTACCTTTGGTTATGGCGATATGACAGAATTATCACAAAACCCCGCCACCCAACCCGATTGGCTGATTGGTTCCTTACCTGAAATTTACGAACATCTGCGCCCACAAAAAGTGAAAGATGAAGACTAAATCCCTCCGCGCCCGCGCCTTAGAGATTGTGGCACGACAAGAAATCAGTCGTGCCGACTTAAAACGCAAGCTCGCGCCTCATGCCGACAATGAAGACGAACTGGAAGCCCTGTTAGATGATTTTGCCCAACGCCATTGGCAATCTGATGAGCGGTTTGCCGAAGCCTATATTCACAGCAAAAGCACCAAACACGGCAAATTACGTTTACAACAAGCCCTACACGCCAAAGGCATTGATGACGACTTGGCTCGTGAGCTGTTGCCCAGCCCCGAAGATGAATTGGATACCGCTATAGCTGTTTTACGCAAAAAATTTAAACAGCCTGCTATCGATGCCAAAGAAAAACAGAAACAGTTTCGCTTTTTGGCTTATCGTGGCTTTGATATGAATACTGCCCAAACCGCTATCAAACAGGCTTGGGCAGAAGATGACGAAAACAATTAAACTGCTAACAAACGGCGCGCACAAAACCGCAATGCCGCTTCATAACCATACGTTCCCAAGCCCACAATCACTCCCACCGCTTGGTCAGACAAATAGGAATGATGGCGAAATGGCTCGCGGCTGTGTACATTAGAAATATGCACCTCCACAAATGGCAAAGCCACCCCTGCCAAAGCATCTCGAATCGCCACACTGGTATGCGTATATGCGCCTGCATTAATAATCACCATATCGGCAACGCCACGCGCTTGCTGAATGTGAGTAACCAAATCTCCTTCACTGTTGCTTTGATAATGCTCCAATGTGATGCCTAATTCCGTTGCCACCGTGTGCAAATGTTGGGCAACATCGGCTAAGGTTTCCGCACCATAAATATGCGGTTCACGCGTTCCCAACAAATTCAAATTAGGACCATTCAACACCAAAATATGCGCCATCTTTTCGTCCTTACAGATGCTTCAACATCCACGCCACATAACGGCTCACGCCCGTTTTCACATCAAAGAACTCATCTTGATAACCCGCTTGGCGCAGTTGCGTAATATCGGCTTGTGTGAAACTTTGATATTTACCTTTCAAAGCATCAGGAAACGGAATATAACGAATCAAACCTTCTGCCACCAATTCAGCCAAACTCAATTCAGGCTTACCCTCTGCCACACGACACGCATTTACCGTTGCTGCTGCCAAATCATTAAACTGCTGCCCGCGTCCTGTGCCCAAATTAAAAATACCCGATTGATTGGGGTGGTCTAAGAAATACAAATTCACTTTTACCACATCTTCCACGCTCACAAAATCGCGCGTTTGCTCGCCATCACCATAACCATCATTTGCACCAAACAAATTCACAAAACCCTGTTCACGATATTGATTAA
The DNA here is from genome assembly GCA_041855125.1 of Neisseria sp. Lineage (GTDB taxonomy): Bacteria > Pseudomonadota > Gammaproteobacteria > Burkholderiales > Neisseriaceae > Neisseria. The sequence continues at coordinate 34,417 of JBHADP010000059.1, forward strand.
AGTGATGGAACGCCACCGATGCCATGCGTCCCTTATGCTGTTCTTGTTGTCCATACACATTAAAATAGCGGAAACCCACCACTTGCGCGGTCAAACCTTCAGCCATACGGCGGCGTACCACTTGGTCAAACAAAAACTTAGAATAACCATATACATTCAAAGGCTTTTCTAACTCACGTTCCTCACGAAACACCTCGCCCTTGCCATATACTGCCGCGCTTGAAGCATACAAATACGGAATCTGCTCATCTTGACACCAATCCAATAAGTCCAAACTATATTGATAATTGTTGTCCATCATATATAAACCGTTATGCTCCATCGTATCGGAACACGCGCCATCATGAAACACCGCTTCAATCTCGTCATACGGCAAAATATGTTCACGCACTTGGCGGATAAACTCATGTTTATCCAAATAATGAGCAATTTCACATTCCGCTAAATTTTTAAACTTTTCACCGCGCGTTAAATTATCCACCGCCACAATATCCGTGATACCACGCTCATTTAAAGCCTTCACAATATTGCTGCCAATAAAACCTGCTGCACCTGTTACAATAATGGTCATCTTTTTACCTTAATTACTAATAATTTTCAATTCTTTAAGCTATCGTAAATGGATATTCAAGGTATATTATACTAAATATATTGCTAAAAGCTTTTCAACTATTAACTATTCTTAACTACTAACTATATTATCAAAAACTTTTTTTGGTCTTTTCCTATTAAATAACTTTCCAAATCTTACACCTGTAGCATGTAGCCCTAACCACATTAAAACATGCGCTTTTCCACTTGGAGTCCAATTTTCCTTTTTAAGTTCTTCTTCCAAATTCGCAAAATCAATTAAATGGCTTGTTCCTTCATTGGAAAAATCAATATTTTTAAACTCTTCTTCTGTTAAATTAATTCCCAAGGCGTAATACTGTAAAAAACCTGTATCTGTTTCTCTAGATGCTAAGATAGGTACATTTTTAAAAGCAGATGGAGATAAAATTATATTACATTCCTCAAATATCTCTCTGATTACAGTAAACATTAAAGAATTTCTATCCTGAGATATATTTAATTGTTCTTGCAATGAAACCTCTGGTTGATATGCACCTCCTAATGTATGATAGCATTCGCCAAAAGTTTCCACCTTTTTACTTCTTTTATGAAGAATAATAGCACTTTTTTTAGCACATATTAAAACAAGCTCCCGCTGTAATAATCATAGATGAAGGTCGTTTACCTTTATTGCTTTCTCTCAAAACTTTTGCAGTTGCATAATCTACTACTTGAACATTCTGCAAATCCCAAAATGATGGCAGATCATATTGTACAATAGCTTGTTTTTCATTATATACCACCTCTTCTCTTGCCTTATCAACTTCCTTTTTAAGACATTCAGGCAATTCATAGGGTTTTTGGTTGAGTTTAATTTTAGGGAAGTTAGGAGAAACATCTAGAATTTCAACATTCTGACCATGATACTGTAAATATTTATTTAAATCCCTAATCACTTGGTTTTTACGCCGAGAAACTCTAGACATTTTAAAATCAAGCTTACTCAATATTTTCGGAGCATATGCAAAAAAAACCAATATATTTAGTAAAAAACTTATATAATTTAAAATTTTTTCCATATAAAACCATCATTCATATTAAATATTTCAAGCTACCCTACAATTAAAATAACTAAATGTACATTATTAATGATCTATACACCCGTATCTAGTAGCTACTTAATAAACAATTAAGCACATGATAAAAATATAAAAATTTTTAGTTCAGAATTTCTTCAAATATCAATATTTTTTTAGTATTATTCTCCAAGCCTCCTAGCCAAAGAAACGGCTAAACCAACTCTTTTTATTGTGCAAATTGCTAGAGACTTCACGCTCAAAAGGTCCTGCCGAAAATACCGTTTCCCCATCATAGTATTCACGCAGCCACATATTATTAAAACTTTCGCCCACACCACGCACATAAAAGCGCACATCGGGAAATTGACGTGCAATTTCATCAAACAGCGCAATCAATTCTTCGGTGTCTAAGCCATCAAAGGCAAACGAAAAAGGCTCATCTAACACGGTTTCAATGTCCATCACCGCATATTTATGCACAGCCTTATCCGCCAACCACACCGCCACCACAGCTTGAATCGACACGACATCAAGCCGCCCCTTTTCGCTTTCGCTGTCGTCCCAATTAAATTCCAAACGAGTCATGCAAGTCATGATATTTTCCCTTAAACCGATTTCGGCAGTCATGCCGCTTTAATAAATTTGGGCTACTTTATAATGCTTCTGCTAATTCGTCAAACGAACAAACTGCTGTACCCAATTTTGCCACCACCACGCCTGCGGCAGCGTTGGCTAAACGCATCGCTTCGGGTAAATCCAAGCCTGCTGCCATCGCCAAACCCATCGCCCCAATCACGGTGTCGCCAGCGCCCGACACATCAAATACTTCACGCGCTTGCGTGGGTTGGTGATGGGGTTCGCCCTCACGGAATAAGGTCATACCCTCTTCGCTGCGTGTGAGCAATAAGGCTTGTAAACCCAAGTGTTCACGCAAAGCCTGTGCTTTTTCTGTGAGTGCCACTTCGTCTTGCCAACTGCCCGTTACTTGACGCAATTCTGCACGATTCGGTGTGAGCAAGGTGGCACCTGCATATTTTTCATAATCATCGCCTTTAGGGTCAATTAACACGGGTTTACCCGCTTGTCGCGCCCATTCAATCATGGTGGTAACGTGAGTTAAACCGCCTTTGCCATAGTCTGACAAAATCACGACGTCGCAATCTGCCAATAAATCACGATATTGACGGGTAACGGAATTCAGCACTTCATGGGTGGGGGCATCTTCAAAATCCAAACGAATCAACTGCTGATTACGCGCCACTACACGCAGTTTCACGGTAGTGGCGATGGTTTTATCACGCAGAAAATGGGTTTGTACTTGGTTATGCTGCATCAGTTGTTGTAATTGGTCGCCTGCTTCATCATCGCCGATTACCGACAGCAACACGGCTTGTCCGCCCAATGCCACGATATTACGCGCCACATTGGCAGCACCGCCTGCGCGTTGGTCAATATGGTCGATTTTGGCAATCGGCACAGGGGCTTCGGGAGAAATACGCGAAACATCGCCAAACCAATAACGGTCGAGCATCACATCGCCCACCACTAATACACGGGCTTTGTTTAAACGGGTTTTAAGGGTGTTTACATCATGCATCATGATTTTCTATCTGAAGTAAAGGGTTCGCGACGGCGTTTGCTGCCTGTGGCATGGCGGTTGAGCCAAAACCAAATCGGTACCAAACACACGCCTATTCCACTAAGCCATTCCAAACCGATGCCTGTGGTGTCCCGATGATAGGCTGCCACAAATAATAATAAGGCAAACACTATCAAAGCACGGCGATATATCCGCAACTGTGCTTGGTTGTGGGTGGTTTTAACGGGTTCGGTTTCCGTTGAAGGCTTAGGCTCAAAATCCATAATCGGCAACTTTTGTTGAATTTAATTCGGCAAGGCTGCGCGCCATTGATTGGGTAAAACAGGGGGCTGGAAAGTATATTGGTGTTGCTGGACTAAATCTTGTATGGCGGTTAATCGTTGTTGGGGGTGCGGATGGGTATTGACCCATGCCAAATGGGGGTGGGTTTTATCCACTTTGTTTAAAATTTGCAGGGTTTGCACCATTCCTCCCACATGGCGATAATGTGCCGCTAAAGCATGTAGCGCAGCAGCATCGGCTGCTTCTTCTAAATCACGGCTATAACGTAAGGTTTCTAATTGGCTGATTTGTTGCAAACTGCTGTCGCTGCCAAAAATGGCAGCCGATAAAACACCCAATACCATGCTACGCGACATACTGCGTAAGGGATCACGATGTTTAATATGCCCCATTTCATGTGCCAACACCGCCGCCACGGCTTCCTCGCTGGGCAATTCGTTTAACAATCCTTGCATTAATACCACATTGCCACCAAAAGTAGCAAATGCGTTGACCATTTCGTTTTGCGCAATATAAACGCGCACGCTGCCTTGAGGCAATGCCATGTGTTGAGCCAATTGATCAGCCAAGGCTTGCAGTTTGGCATCGCTGCGCGCTTCATGCACCCAAGGTGCAGTCAAATCGCCCAACCATGCGCGTTCTTGTTCAATAGAAATCCAACGCGGTAAGACCCAAGTCATCGCCCCCAATGCCAACCACACCACCACCGCCAATCCCATCAACCATGCACACATTCGCCACCATTCTTTGAGCGGATGTTCATGTGGGATATTAGGATTGAGTTGTTCATCAAATTGGGGGGCTTCAAACTTCATCGTTTTAGTTTCCCTGCGGTGCCGTATGCCAACACTTCCACCGTTCCCAACACGCCACTGCTATTGCGGTCGGTGGTGGAAAGTGAAGAGGTTTCCAATTTCAGGTTAAACACAATCTCTGCGCCTTGGGCTGCCGCTTCTTCTTTCATGCGTAAAATGGCTTCACGACGGGCGCGGTCAAGCAAAGTTTCATAACTGCGTATATCACCACCAAAAATTTGGCGAAACCATGCTAACAAGCGGCGAAAGTAATCGCTCGACACCACCACACTTCCCCGCACCAAATGTTGCCCATAAAATTCTTGTGGTGGAAAACGCGATGCCACCACAATAATATGACGCAATTCTGCTTCACGTTGCAAAATGCTGGCGTAATGTTTCTTTTCTAAATAATTGCCCACCACAAAAGCAATGAGCAACAACACCAGCAGTATCAACACATCCAGAAAAGACAATATCAACCCTAACCATTCATCATTCATGAACTGGTTCCTTCACCTTATTCCAACACCACAGCCGTACCATAAGCAAAGATTTCTGATGCCCCTGCTGCCACCGAAGAAGTGGAAAAACGCACATTCAACACAGCATTTGCCCCTGCTTGTCGGGCTTGTTCCATCATACGCGCTAAGGCTTCATCGCGTGATTCATTTAATAATTCGGTGTAGCCTTTTAATTCACCACCCACCATGTTTTTTAAACCTGCCATAAAGTCGCGCCCGATGTGTTTGGCGCGCACGGTGGAACCCTGCACCAAGCCCAAATGTTTAATCACTTTGCGGTCGGGAATAAATTCTAAGTTTGAAACCAACATCACGTTTTCTCCTGATTTATCATTATGAATTGGCAGCGGCATTCACTTCACGCAACACCGCAATGGGGTCGGCAGCTTGCGTAATGGGTCGTCCCATCACCAAATAACTTGAGCCTGCGGCTAAGGCTTGAGCAGGCGTCATAATACGGCGTTGGTCATCTTGATTACCCGCCACATCTAAACGAATCCCCGGTGTAACCAACACAAAATCCGCCCTCAAGCGTTGGCGCAACAACGCCACTTCATGCGCAGAACACACCACGCCATCTAAGCCCGATTGTTGCGCCAAGTTCGCCCAACGACCCACCCATTCTTCCACAGGTGCGTTTAAGCCAATTTCCGCTAAATCGCTTTGTTCCATACTGGTCAACACCGTTACCCCAATTAATAACGGTTTCTGGCTAGATTGAGCAACGGCATTGGCTGCCGCTTCCATCATACGGCGACCGCCTAAAGTGTGCATATCCACCATCCACACCCCCATATCAGCCGCCACTTTACACGCCTGCGCCACCGTGTTGGGAATATCATGGTATTTCAAATCTAAAAACAGCTTAAAACCTTGCTGAATCAAGTTTTCAGCTAAATGACGACCTGTGGCGGTAAACAATTCTTTGCCAATTTTAAGCTGACACAAACTGGGGTCGAGCGAGCGAACAAAGTTTAAAGTATCGGCTTCATTGGCGAAATCCAATGCCACAATCACAGGGGTGCGTTGTTGAGGAATCACAAAATCGGTTACTAAAGGATTCATCAAAAATTCCTTAAGAGTTGAAACTCCGCCATTGAGGGCGGTCGTATTGGTTTTATTGGGGAAGAAGGTCAACCCTTCTCAGTTCATGCAACAGATGTTGGATGTGCTGTCCTGCGTGTTGCAACATATCATGGCAGCGTAATAAATTTGGCAGGATTTGCCACAATATAATCCACCGCCAAACCCATATCATCATCGGCACAATCGTAATAATCCGCGTCTAATGCTTCAAATTGGTTAAACTGCTGACGCAAAGCCGCCACTTCTACGTCTGCTTCACTTTGCGCTTCAATTTGTGCGCCCACTTGTTCATACCATGCTGCCGCTTGGTCAATGATTTTAGGCGTTTGCTTGATTTTCCAACGGCGCAAACTGTTGGCAACAGGATTGGCAAAAATATATTCACCATAACCCGAGGCAATCAGTTGTACCCAACCGCCTTCTTGCACTTGGCTATCCAAATACACATACGCCATCACCGTATGCTGTTCATCGCTTAATTGCTCAAGAGCGGCTTCACCCTCTTGTTCTAAATATGCAAAATAAGCATCGGCTAAGGTATAGATAAACTGTGCGGCATCTTGTCCATCATATTGCGGTAACGATAATTCCATATTCACACTTCAATTCGATTAGGGGTAAAAGTTTCCCATTTATTGCAAGCAGGGCAATGCCAGAAAAACACTTGCGATTTAAAATGACAGTTACGGCAACGATACATCCAATTACGCTGCACTTGCCGCCCAATCACACCACGCATCATGTCCACATCAGCGCGCCAAGTGGGATGCAGTTCACTGATTTGCAAACCCAATAAACGATAAACCCCATTTAAATCAGGTTTGGCACGCACCAACTCCACCGCAATTTCATTGGCACGCTGTTCATCATGCAACAACAACGATTTATCATAAATCACATTCAATAAATCCACTTGCGGAAAAGTTTTCATATAACCAATTAAAATGGTTAACCCTTCTACCGCCTTGCCTTGTGCATCATACGCATCATATAAACGCTCGCCCACCATGCTCAAATAAGCGTGGTTTTGCTTTTCAATCGCACTATAGGCTTCTACGGCTGCAGCATAATTGCCTTGCTTTTGTTCCACATCGCCCAAAATCATATTGGCACGGGTACATTTACGATTGGCATCTAAAGCCGTTGCCACATGAATACGCGCCCTTGCAAAATCAGATTGAAACAATGCCGCCTGCGCCATTTCACAATAAAACTGGGCAATCTCAAATTGATACGTTTGCTCATCGTGGCTTAATAATTGTGCCATTTCAATGGCTTTTTCCCAATCGCGGTCTTGCTGATAAATATTGAGCAACACTTCACGCGCTTGTTTTGCCATATTACCCGCTTGCAAATTAATAAAAATCTGCTCCGCACGGTCAACCAAACCAGCACTTTGATACGTTTGCCCCAACTCAAACAAAATCCGTTCCCGCTTATCGCCCACTGTATCGGGCGAATCCAATAAGGCTTTAAACAGATGAATGGCTTTATCATTCTCACCGCGTACCCGATACAACTTACCTAATGTGAGATTGAGTTCATAAGAATGGGGCTGCAAATCAGTTACTTCTGCCAAATTACGCGCTGCCTTATCCGTATTGCGGTCGACCAGCGCATCTAAGCTATTGTAAAACCCCACAGGCACACTTTTGGCTTGTTTCAACACCGCTTTCATGTCCACTCGAGCGGCAAACCAACCCATCGCAAAAAAGACGGGCAACAGCACCATGGGGATAACCCACATCCAAATTTCGTTTTCCATCCAAAACCTTATTCTTTAACCACAGGCACAGCAGGCGTAACCAAATCTTGCTCATTCAAACGCGCCGTGCGTTTCACTTCACTACGCAAACGATTGTTTTCTGCTCGCAAGCGCAATAAACGCCCAAACATCGCAAAAATACCAAACACACTCCCAATCACGAACGCACCAAACAACACCAAAATAAAAGGCAATGATACTTCTTGCCCTGGTAAATAGAAAAACTGCACTTTTTGCGTATTGCTAATAGCCAACACCAAAAACACCAATAAAACAAAAACTTTAATACAAATTGAAACTAATTTCATCATGCCCTCTCTCCGTATAAATGCCCATGCTATTGCCTTATTTTTGTGCATTATTCCATCACAACACAACAGCATACCATCCTTGTGCCTAAAAAATAATAGTGTAAACGATTTGGCGCATTTGCGATATGCTTATGCCGTCAAACCTATGTTGAATATAGCTATCTTCAACAACACAGCGTATAATCAGCCGACATTTTGTGAAAAAAATTTCTCAGCTTGTATCCCTCATACAAGCAGTTTTCATACACTCATTAAAAGAATAGAGAGCAAGCACTATGGTACAAACGATGGACAACCGTGATGGCAAAATTTGGATGAACGGCAAATTGATTGAGTGGCGCGATGCCCAAACCCACGTTCTGACCCACACATTACATTATGGTATGGGTGTATTTGAAGGGGTACGCGCTTATGAAACACCCAAAGGACCTGCCATTTTCCGTTTGGAAGACCACACCAACCGCCTATTTAATTCTGCCAAAATTGTTGGCATGACTTTGCCATTTAGCAAAGAAGTCATCAATCAAGCGCATATTGATGTGGTCAATGCCAACAATCTAACTTCTTGCTATTTCCGTCCTATGGCTTACTATGGTTCAGGTAAATTAGGCATTGCCCCCAAACCTGATGATGTACAAATGATTCTAGCGGCTTGGGCATGGGGCGCTTATTTAGGCGAAGACGGCATGAAACGCGGTATTCGTGTCAAAGTCAGCTCGTTTACCCGTCATCACCCCAATATCACCATGATTAAAGCCAAAGCCAATGGCAATTATATGAACTCCATCATGGCAAACACCGAAGCCACACGCGATGGCTATGATGAAGCGATTCTATTAGACGCACAAGGCTATGTGGCAGAAGGTTCAGGCGAAAACATTTTTGTGATTCGTGATGGCGTGATTTACACCCCTGCCTTAGATGTGGCATTAGACGGCATTACCCGTAAGAGTGTGATTACCATTGCGAAAGAAATGGGCTTAGATGTGATTGAAAAACGCATCACCCGCGATGAATTGTATGTGGCAGATGAAGTTTTCTTCACGGGTACGGCGGCTGAAGTTACCCCGATTCGCGAAATCGACAACCGTCAAATTGGAATCGGTGAACGCGGTGTCATCACCACTGAAATTCAAAAACGTTTCTTTGATATTGTAGAAGGTCGCAACCCTGCTTACGAGCATTGGCTCACTTATTGCCGTTAATCAGCAGAATATGCCCATCTGTTTCTATGAATAGATGGGCATGATGCAGCCAGCCTAACAAGTTGTCGCCATAATATAAAGATAGTCTTTCTCAAGGTAACAGGCTTATGCTGCAAATATCCAAGCACATTAGCTCTTATCATTTATTTTCTCACTTGGAAGGACGGTTTATGAAATCCATTATTTTTTCTTTGACTGCGGTGCTGTTAGCAACTCATGCATGGGCAGATTCTGCCCCTAAAGTGCAAGGTTTATACCAACAGAATTTTACTAGCCCAAGCGGTAATATTATTTGTGGCGGCGATGTGCGAGCTGGTTTTTCAGCGATTGAGCCACAAGAAGGCGTGTTTTGCTTCATCCATTCTGAAATTCAAAACGCTCAACCCAAGCCGCGCGATTGTGAATTGGATTGGCAAGCCACTTTTGTCTTACCTGCCAAAGGTAAACCTGAAGTGGTGTGGGAATGTGCTGGCGATACGCCTTATGGCACACCACAAACTTTACCCTATGGCAACAGCATCAAAGGCAAAGGCTGGGAATGCAGCAGTAATATGAGCGGTATGTTGTGTACCAATCAAAGCGGCAATGGCTTTAAACTCAATCGTCAAGAACAAACCTTATTTTAATCTTTCCAACCACAAAGGAACTTTACCATGAGTGAAACTGCAAGCGCGCCTATTGTCATCACACCCCATGATTTGCCCTTACATTGTTCGGGTCCACAAAATGAAGCATGGAATGGTCATCCGCGTGTGTTTTTACCCATTCAATCTAATGGCAGCATTGAATGCCCTTATTGTGGCGCGGTTTATCAATTAGATGGTGAAATTAAAGGTCATCATTAATCTGGTTTTAGCACAAGGCGGGTTAAGTATGCCCGCCTTCATTTATCTCGTTCAAACATTATGTCCAAAAAAATCCTGATTATTTCCCCCAGTTGGATAGGCGATTGTGTGATGACACAGCCGCTTTATCGCCGTTTGCATGAATTACACCCTGATTGCGCGATTGATGTGGTTGCGCCCAAATGGTCGATGGCGGTGTTTGAACGGATGCCCGAAGTGCGGCAAGTCATTGAAAACCCTTTTGGACATGGCGCGTTGCAGTTGAAACAGCGTTGGCAGATGGGCAAGGATTTGGGTAAACGTGGCTATGACCAAGTGATTGTGTTGCCCGGTTCATTTAAATCAGCCATCATCGCATGGGCAAGTGGTATTCCACAGCGCACGGGCTATGTGGGCGAATCGCGTTATTTATTGTTAAACGATATTCGCAAATTGGATAAAGCGAAACTGCCTTTAATGGTTGACCGCTATACGGCATTAGCCCACCCTAGCCAAGCTGATTTTAATGGTCATTCGGATTATCCAGCCTTTACCATCCATCCTGCCAGCCAGCAGGCGGCTTTAGCCCAGCATCAATTATCCACGCAACAACCAATTATTGCGTTTTGCCCCGGGGCTGAATATGGTGCAGCCAAACGTTGGTCGCCTGCTCATTTTGCCGAACTGGCGCGTTTATATGCCGCACAAGGTTGGCAAATTTGGCTCTTTGGTTCACAAAAAGATTTTGAGATTGCCGAACAAATTCAGCAGTTATCAGGTCATTTGGGGGTGAATTTATGCGGCAAAACCAGTTTGTCGGAAGCGATTGATTTATTGGCGTGTGCCGATACGGTGGTGTGTAATGACAGTGGTTTAATGCACTTAGCGGCTGCTTTAGGACGCAAGTTGTTGGCGATTTATGGTTCATCTAGCCCCGACCATACGCCTCCCTTGAGCCACCAAGCGCATATTATCAGTTTGCATTTAGAATGCAGCCCTTGTTTTAAACGTGAATGTCCGTTGGGGCATACTGATTGTTTAAATAAAATCACGCCGCAAATGGTGTGGAATCGGGCTTGGGCTAAGGATTAAGCCATTCGGTTTTCAACAAGCCTTGTGCTTCGGTATAAGGCAGCAAGAGTTCTATTTCGCCCATAATAGAAGGTCCTATCTCATTGGGTGAGAAGCTAAATACCACGCCTTTTTGTGTAAAGTAAAAGCTATTGGGATTGGCAAAAGTTTTTTGAATGTCTTCTGCCCAATCTTGTTCAATAAACTGGGTGATTTCGGCTTCGGTCATTCCTGCATCTTTGAATTTTTCACTCTGCCGATATAAGGCGGTGAGTTTTTGGACTAAAGCTGGTGTGGTATTGGGTTCACGAATATCGCTAAGCTGCAATCGTTTTTGTGCTTGCATATCGAAATTCAGATAACGGGTATAGAATGTGCCGCGCGCGCCCCCTTCATATTCTTCTGTTTCGGTCGCCACGCTCACAATTTTGCCGCGTTGGTCTTTAATCTTTTGTTGGTAATGCTGGCTAAGGGTTGTTTCAGCATCGGGGCTAAACCATTCTTTCAGTTCTTGCTGTTTTTTGGCAAGATATTCTGTTGCCAGTTGTTTGCTGTCTGTTTGATTATTCGCCAGCTCTTCTGCACTCAGCCACAATAGGCGCATATCGGCTAATAGATGTTCATTTATCCATGCGTGGTTGGTATGCAAATATTGAATATCCATGTTAAAACAACGTTTATCTCCTGCTGCCAAACAGCCTTCTTGTTTAAAAAAGGTGTGGTTTTCAGTTGTCAGCGCAACAGGATTGCTGCTGGTGGTGGCGGCGCTGGCAGCAGGCACCACGGCAGCAGAAGAAGTTGCTTGGTTTTCAGATTGTGAACACGCGGCCATGGCTGCCACTAAGATTAGCCATAAAGGTTTCATATTCAGTTCCTTTCTTATGATGCAGAATGTTGCCCATAAATCTCAGCTTCATCTTTTAATATGGCATCAACCACTTGCCATTGCCCATCACGCCACACTTGATAAAAACAGCTTTCGCGTCCTGTGTGGCACGCGATGCCGCCATGTTGTTCTATCAACATCACCACCGCATCACCATCACAGTCTAAACGCAATTCATGCACTTTTTGGGTATGCCCTGATTCTTCGCCTTTCATCCATTGTTTTTGGCGCGAACGACTGTAATAATGGGCAAACCCTGTTTCAGCCGTTTTTTGCAAGGCTTCAGCATTCATCCATGCCACCATCAACACACGCTTGGTTTGCCAATCTTGCGCGATGGCACACACCAAACCCTGACTATCCCATTTCACCGCTTGCAATAAACGAGACAACATATTCACTCCTTTTCTCTTGTTTTCTCTCATGATGATTCTGATGTGAGCCACAAAGCATGGCTGGCTGCAATGTTTTGGCGCAGTTTGGCTAATTGTGCGGCAGCTTCGGGGCGGTAAAACAGATTATACGTTTCAAAAGGAATCAGCTTACCCTCTGGCGTGGCAAAGTGAATACACGATTTTTTTAAACTGCGAATATCCAAATTCACCGCATCCATAAATTGCACAATCAACACCCGAAACACATTTTGATAACCCAAATGAGCAGGGGCAGCAATTTCAGGCAAACAACACATCAATTCACTCAAACAATTCGCTTGTGATTCGGGGCTGTGATTGGTGGAAAACAGCTTAAACACCTGCTCTTTCAAATGCGCATCGTGTTCAAACACAATGGTATTGCCTGCATTTTCCACCAAAGTTTGTGGGTCAAGATAGCGCGTAAGCGGCACAATGCCTTGCTCATCTTTAAACGCATAGCCCATTGCCAGCGTATCAGGATTACAAGGCACAGGCATAATATCCGCCTCACTAAAAATACCACTTTGCTCCACAATACAGCGGCGAATCTCACTGACTGTTAAACGATGACTGGCTTGCACCGATTGCGTGCGCCCTGCATATTGCACAGGCTGCAAAGTTACCCCACGCACACAAGGCTGTTGCGCGGCAAAACGGATAATATCGCCCACTTCATGGTCATTCACCCCTTTGGCAACCGTTACCACCAAAGTGGTGGATATCCCTGCCTGATTCAAATGAGCCAAGGCTTGCAGACGAATCCGATTTAAATCTGCCCCACGCAAGGTCTGATTCACCTGATTATTTAACGAATCAAACTGCAAATAAATTTCCAAGCCCTGCACACCAGTTTGCGCTAATTGTGCAACAAACTCAGGCTCTTGTGCCAAACGAATCCCATTAGTATTAATCATCAGATGCTTAATAGGACGCGCACGAGCCGCCGCTAAAATCGCAAAAAACTCAGGGTGCAAAGTGGGTTCACCGCCCGATAATTGCACCACATCGGGTTCACCCTCATTTGCCACCACCGCATCTAACATTTTTTCCACCGTTGCCAATGGATAATGCTCATGCCGATGCGTGCCACTATCCGCAAAACAAACAGGGCAATTCAAATTACACGCCCGATTAATTTCCACAATAGATAAACACGAATGCTGCATATGGTCGGGGCATAAACCACAATCATAAGGGCAACCATAACGCATTTGAGTATTGAATAATTGCGGCATTTCAGGCTTTTTCACAAACACTTCCCGTCCCAAACGATAATAAGCCACATCATCACTGATTAACACCCGCTCCATGCCATGATTAGGACACCATTTGTCCATATAAACCCGTTGGTCTTTAAAAATAATCTTGGCTTCAATGGGCTGATAACAACTGGAGCATAAAGCCGTAGTGGTGTCATAAAAATGATAAGGACGATTTTTTCTAGACATGATTTATTCTTCTTTATCTCTTTGATTCAATTTACCGATTTTAGTGTGGCGTGAAGCAGGCGTGTTTGACGGTGCGGTTGCTGTCCAAATCATAAAAAATACCACCACACCACCTATCACCCCTATCACCAGCGACAACATCAACCACCATTCATTCCCCCATAACAGCGATACAAAACACGCCCCCACCCCCACGACAGAAGCCATACCCAACGCCGCCAGCAAGGCTAAAATAAAACGCAACACCCCATCACTCCTTCTTAGTAGCTTCAGAATCAGCAGAAGACGGTGATTGACTGCTTAATAAAGTCGCCACAAATGCCCATACACCTGCCACCATGCCCATCACAACCGCCAACATTGCCCAATCTGATTCCACCGCCATGGCAAACAACAAAGCACATGAACCACCCCCTATCACCGCAGCTGCGCCCACTCCTGCAAAAAATGCCAACACAAAACGTAACATCTGCCGCCTCCTTTTCCCATCACTCATTCATCTATTTTAGCGGGGAAACGCAAAGGGCGATACGTTCCAACAATCACCACCAAACCCACCACACACACCCATTGAATACCGCTCAATAACCAAGACCCTTCAGGCAAAGGCTTTAAACCATCAATCAACAAACGCCATAATAAATAGCCCACCATCAAAGCCCGAAATGCCAAGCCTTGTTCATGCGCCAAGCAAGTGCGCCAATAACGATAACTGACCAACGCCAATGCTGCCATAAGCCATTCATACAACTGCGTAGGATGGCGCAAACCATCACCAAAATCCACCGCCCACGGCACATCAGTATGCACACCATAAGTCCCATCATGCAATCCTGCCACAAAACAGCCCGTGCGCCCTATCATCAGCCCCACCAAAATCGGCACGACAAAATCATCGCCCGTTCGGCTGCGAATCCCAGCGATTTTCTTGCCCACTTCCACGCCCAGCCAGCCGCCCAGCAAACCACCGACCACACTTTGCCCCGACACCGCCGCCCACATAAACTGCTTCACCTGCCCATGCCACAGCCATGCCCACACTTCAGGATAATGCAATAACGACACCAGCTTATTACCGATTGCCGCACCAAATAAACAGCCCACAATCACCCATAAACTGCCCACCTGCCCTACCGCCTCGCCACGCTGTTGCTTAATACGGCGATACAACAAAAAACCGCCACTCAATGCCAACCATTCACACACCGTATGGAAAACATGAGCAGCGGTTGGGTCATGTAAAATCAAAGACTCCAACATAAGCCATCACAAACGCACTTCAATACCTGCCGCCCGCATCGCGGCTTTCGCTTCATAAATACTCACTTCACCAAAGTGAAAAATACTGGCAGCCAACACCGCATCGGCTTTCCCCTCTTTCACCCCATCAATCAAATGCTGCACATTGCCCACCCCACCCGAAGCAATCACAGGAATATCCACTGCCTCACTAATCGCCCGTGTGAGCGGCAAATTAAAACCTATTTTCGTGCCGTCTCTGTCCATGCTGGTCAGCAAAATCTCGCCTGCGCCACGCGCCTGCATATTCTTTGCCCACTCCACCGCATCCAAACCCGTCGGCTTGCGCCCACCATGTGTAAACACTTCCCAGCGCGTGTTCTCCGCATTGACCGCCTTCGCATCAATCGCCACCACAATCGCTTGAGAACCAAAAAAATCACTCGCCTCATTCACCAAATCAGGATTGGTTACGGCTGCCGTGTTGATACTGGCTTTATCTGCACCCGCATTGAGCAAACGGCGCACGTCTGCCACCGAGCGTACACCGCCTCCTACCGTTAGCGGAATAAACACTTGCGATGCCACTTCCTCAATCACATGCAAAATCGTATCGCGATTATCGCTGCTGGCAGTAATATCCAAAAACGTGATTTCATCTGCGCCTTCATCGTTATAACGCTTTGCCACATCAATAGGATTGCCTGCATCGCGTAAACCCACAAAGTTTACCCCTTTTACCACGCGCCCATTATCCACATCCAAACAAGGAATAATGCGTTTTGCTAATGCCATAAATATGGTTCCTTCATTGACCTTTTCCCCTGATTTCTACAGGGAAGATTAAACACTTCTGCTGCGAAACGCCCAACAGTTAAGCTGCATCGTTCTATTAACAGCTTATCATTTTACTGATATTAAGATACTGCCTCAATCCATACATCCCAAAGAGAGAGTTTCAAGCAACAAGGCAAGTTTGATAAAGAGAGGCTGCCATGATGGCAGCCTGTATTGCTTACTTATTAATCAAAAAAACGGTTTGGTGAATATCGCAACATTTTCGCTGAGCCAGTAATAGCCCATTCCTCCCACCGCCGCCAACACCAAAGTGGCAACAAACCCCGAGGCAAAACGATTGACCACGCCAAACACAATCGCCACATACACCCACAACACCGCCATGCCTGCCGCCCATTGTGCATCAATTTCAGGCAAAGCAAACACCATAAACGAGCGTAAAATGACAACCAAAATAATAAATGCCAAGCTCTCTGATAAAGCATACATATCCCTATCAGCCGACCAAATCGCCCAAAACCCCAAGATAAAAGATTCCAACATAACCCTTCCCTTTCAATGTATGAGATTGCTTGTTAATGTTCTTATTGCCTGAGTGAAGCAATCTCCCTTACCACACCTGCATTTAACTTAATGAATCTGCCAACTGCTGCGCTTGGGCAAAATCAATGCTGCCCTCATAAATGGCACGTCCTGTAATCGCCCCTGCAATACCGCTACTTGCCGCAGCACACAAAGCACGCACATCATCTAAATCAGTGAGTCCCCCTGAAGCAATAATAGGAATATTCACCGCTTTTGCTAATTTTTGCGTGGCTTCCACATTCACGCCACTCATCATGCCATCGCGCCCAATATCCGTATAAATAATGCTGTTAACACCATCATCTTCAAACTGTTTGCTCAAATCAATCACATGATGTTCGGTAACCGTTGCCCAGCCATCGATTGCCACCATGCCATCTTTAGCATCTAAGCCCACAATAATATGCCCCGCAAACTCTTTGCACGCCTCGCGCACAAAAGCAGGATTTTTGACCGCCGCTGTGCCAATAATCACATCTTGCAAACCCAAAGACAGATATTTTTCAATGGTTGCCAAATCACGAATCCCCCCGCCCAACTGCACAGGAATCTCTGTCGACACGGCTGCCAAAATGGCTCGAATCGCGCCAAAATTTTTGGGTTCGCCCGCAAATGCACCGTCTAAATCCACCAAATGCAAACGGCGCGCACCTTGTTTGAGCCAATGCGTTGCCATCTCAGCAGGTTGGTTTGAAAACACGGTGGCTTGTTCCATCAAACCTTGTTTCAGGCGTACACAGTTGCCGTCTTTTAAATCAATAGCGGGGATGAGTAGCATAATATTCCTAAATTCTATGAGTTGTTTGTGTGTGAGAATTGATTATTACGATAGCATAAAATCTGATCATAAAAGAAAGTTCAGATAAACCAGCTTATCTGAATCCTTCTGTCAATGTATTTCTTTTTTATTTTACACAAATTAGCCATTCCAGTGTAAAAAATTACGCAACAATAATAAGCCCCCATCATGGCTTTTTTCGGTGTGAAATTGGGTGGCAAATACATTGTCTCTGCCTACAATGCAGGCAAATGGCGTGGGATAATCGCTGCTACCTAAAATTAAAGCATCATCAGCAGGGGCAAAATAATAGCTGTGTACAAAATAAAAGCGTGTATCCTGTGCCACATCTTGAAATAAAGGGTGGGCTTGGGTTTGATGAACGGTGTTCCAGCCCATATGCGGCACTTTTAATTTATTGCCTTGTGCATCGTGTTGGTTGGCAGCAAAACGTTTCACTTCGCCCGCAAACCAGCCCAAACCTGCGGTATTGCCTTCTTCACTGTGGTCAAACAATAATTGTGCGCCCACGCAAATGCCAAAAAAGGGTTTGTTGGCTAAACTGTGTTGCACCGCTTCGCCTAAGCCACTGCGTTGTAGAGCTGCCATGCAATCGGGCATCGCGCCTTGCCCCGGAAAAATCACTTTATCGGCTGCCCACACGATTTCGGGCTGGTCGGTTAATACAATCTCGGCAGGAACACCTGCTAATTCACGCGCAGCTTGCACCGATTTCAACACCGAATGTAAGTTGCCCATACCATAATCTACTATCGCTACTTTCATGTTGTCTCCCTTAAATTAATGGCAATCCCAGTTATACAATACTTTGGAAAAATCGCGCTTGGCTAAATCGTGTGGATGAATAAAGAAGTTACACACCTCCACATCGCCCCATAGCATCTCTACGCCGTTTGCTTCATCAAATTTCCTTTGCGGTTGAAACTCCGCCATTGCGGTAAATAAGGCACGCCACTCACTTTGCTTTGCCACACGCTTAATGATGCGCTCGGCTGCAAGGTGATATTGACGGTGGGTCGTTGGCTTGCTGCGATGCTATCGCGATAAGGGGCAAAAATGGCTTGGTTAAGTGGATTCATGCTGTTTTTCCTAACCATGGTTTAGCTAAACTGTGCCACGCCTTGATTGGCGAGCGCATCGGCACGTTCGTTTTCAGGGTGTCCTGCGTGTCCTTTTACCCATGTCCATGTAACCTGATGTTGCTGCACTAAGGTATCCAGTTCACGCCATAAGTCGGCATTTTTGACAGGCTGTTTGCTAGCGGTTTGCCAACCGTTTTTTTTCCAACCCTCAATCCAGCTTTCCATGCCGTTTTTCACATATTGGGAATCGGTGCAAATTTGCACGCGACTGCTGCGTTTTAAAGCACGCAAGGCTTCAATTACGGCGGTTAATTCCATGCGATTATTGGTGGTTTCTGCTGCACCGCCCAACAGTTCTTTTTCATGCTGTCCATAACGCAATAATGCTCCCCACCCCCCCACCCCAGGGTTACCTTTACATGCGCCATCGGTATAAATATAAACGGTTTGGGGATTCATTATTCGCTCACAGGCTCTACGGTGTAACCGTGTTGGCGCAACTGCATGATGATGCCCGTATCATCCACCAAATGCCCCATACCTACCGCAATTAAGGTAGGCTGTTTGGGCAAGGTTTGCAAAATTTGTGGCATCCAATGGCGGTTACGGGGTTGCAAAACGTGTTGTTCCAACCATTGCTGCCAATAAGCAACAGCCTCAGGCGATAAGCCTTTATTGTATTGGCTGCTGTCGGCAGATAAGCGCATCAGTTCGGCATAACGTTTGCTGTGATACAACTCATATAAACGGCGACTTTGGGCATCGCTTTGTTCAGGATAGCGGTTATTCGCATCAATCAATTCGCGGATTTTGGCAACAGGTAACTGACGATAAACGCGAGTAACATCTTGATAACGCTCTAAACTACCTAAGCGAATACGGTGTTCCATGGCTGCCTTGCTCACCAAAGTATCTACGCCTGTTGCCGACTGCAAACCTTGTGGACGGATAGACGACTGCACCATTAATGCCCCCCACGGTGTCAATTCTTCCAAACGGGCAACCGCCGCTCGTGTATTGGGGTGCGCTGCCATGCGTTGCTTTAATTGTTGAAACTCGGTTTGCCCAATTTGGCTAGACAGCGTTTGCCCATTATTGGTGTATAACTGGCGGCGCATGGCTTGAATATCGCTGCTGTTGGCAAGCTGTGGCGTAACAGGCATCAACACTTCTGTTATCACCAACTCGCTTTGTTGAACCACACGCAATAATTGCGGCGATAAACGGTCGCTGCTTTTACCAATATGATAAGTGCCTAATAAATACGAATCAGGTTGCCCTGTTTTACTGATTTTCCATAAACGGCTGTCTAAACGAGGGCTAAACCAGTCAAACGCCAATGCCCATGCGCTATACACACACAGGCAGCATATCGCCAAAAATCGTTGCCACATTTTAATGCTCATTGGGTAAAAGTTTATTGGGATTCATAATATGATGAGGGTCAAGCTGGGCTTTGATGGCACGCATTAACGCAATTTCTGCCGCGCTGCGTACTTGAGGCAACCAATGGTTTTTCACTTGCCCAATACCATGCTCGGCAGCAATCGTGCCTTGCTGTTTCAACACATTATCATAAACCATTTGATTGACCGCATCTTCATATTGATACACCTCATTGCTCAACACTTGCGGCAAAAAGGTGTTGTAATGCAAACTGCCATCGCCCAAATGTCCAAACACCACAATTTGAATATCGGCAAATGCACGTTGTAAATCACGCGCACTCTGTTCCACAAAATCCGCCACCGCTTCAATCGGCACAGCAATATCATGTTTGATGCTTGCACCCAACACACGTTGCGCGGCTGAAATGTTTTCGCGCAATGTCCATAATTCTGCGCGTTCGGCTTCTGAACGGGCTAACACCGCCTGTTCAAAACCTTGTGCCACCAAATATTCTGCCAAACAATCGCCTAAATCATCGCGCGGCATGGAATCGGTTAATTCCAATAAAATATGCCATTCTGCCTCTAAAGGCTGGCTTAAACCGCTAAACTGGCTCGACAACTGCAAAGCAAAACGACTGATTAATTCAAAACTGCATAAGCGTTCAGCAAATTGCCCTTGTATCAGCGTTAAAAGCTGCACCGCATCTTGAATGGTATTCACCCCCACCCAAGCCGTTTCGCGTGTGGGGGCTTGAGCAAACAGCTTTAACGTTGCGCCTGTGATGATGCCCAACGTGCCTTCACTGCCAATAAACAAATGACGCAAATCATAGCCTGTGGTGTTTTTATGCAAAGGCGACAAATGCTCCACCAATTCACCATTGGGCAACACCACTTCCAAGCCCAACACCAAATCGCGCATAGAACCATAGCGCAACACATTCAAACCACCTGCATTACAAGCAATATTCCCCCCAATTTGACAAGAACCTTCACTTGCCAAACTCAAAGGAAAAAAACGCCCTGCTTGTTCTGCCGCCTGTTGCACCGTATGCAACACACATCCCGCATCCACCGTGATTGCATGATCCGCCAAACTGATGCGGCGCACACGATTGAGTTTACTCAAATTCAACAACACCCCACCTTGTGGCACCGCCGCCCCACATAAACCCGTATTGCCGCCTTGTGGCGTAACAGGAATACGATGTTCAAAACAAAAACGCATGATTGCTTGCACCGATGCCACACTCATTGGCTGCAACACCACATCTGCCTGCCCAATATAACGGCGGCGTTGGTCAATCAACCACGCATCGGCATCATGCACCCTCTCTTGTTCCGACACCAAAGCGCATAAGGCATCCAATAACTCAGGCTTCATCATCACATTGCCCCATAGTTAGGACCACTGCCCCCTTCAGGGCAAACCCACACAATATTTTGCGTAGGGTCTTTAATATCACAGCTTTTACAATGCACACAGTTTGCTGCATTAATTTGCAAGCGTGTTTTTCCTGCCTCTTCCACGATTTCATATACTCCCGCAGGACAATAACGGGTTTCAGGGCTGGCATATTCACGCTGATTCACGTCCAACATCAGCGCAGGATTTTTCAATGTGAGATGAACAGGCTGATTTTCCTCATGGCTAATATTCGCCAAATACACACTGCTCAAACGGTCAAACGTTAATACCCCATCGGGTTTGGGATAAACAATCGGCTGACATTGTGCTGCTTTTTTCAACGCACCATAATCCGTGCCATGATGCGCAATCGTCCACGGCGCACGTCCTTTCAACACATATTGTTCCAAGCCCGTATAAGCAAATGCTGCCCACATTCCCCATTTAAACGATGGGCGAATATTACGCGCAGCGTGCAATTCTTGATACAACCAACTTTGTTGAAACAATGCCGTATAAGTGCTGGCTTCTTTTGCACACTCCACTACCGTGCCACTCTCCTCCAACACCGCCCATACCGCTTCAGCTGCCAACATCGCCGACTTCATTGCCGTATGAATCCCCTTAATACGCGGCACATTTAAAAAACCTGCTGCATCGCCCACCAACACCGCGCCTGCTGCCGTTAAATGCGGCAAACTTTGCAAACCGCCTTCATTCAATGCCCGCGCACCATACGCAATACGGCGACCGCCTTCAAATGTTTTGCGAATCGCAGGGTGCGTTTTAAAACGCTGAAACTCCTCAAAAGGCGATAAATACGGATTTTGATAATCCAAGCCCACAACAAAGCCCACCGCCACTTGATTATTATCTAAATGATAAATAAACGAACCGCCATAAGTTTGACTGTCCAACGGCCAGCCCGTACTATGCACCACCAAACCCGCTTGACATTGCTCGGGAGGTACTTCCCAAATTTCCTTAATACCAATACCATACGTTTGCGGCTGACTGTCGCGGTCGAGCGCAAAACGCTGAATCAATGCCTGCGACAACGAACCACGGCAACCTTCAGCAAAAATCGTCTGTTGCGCGTGTAATTCCATGCCTGCCTGAAACATCTCCGTGGGAACACCATCTTTACCCACGCCCATATTGCCCGTTGCAATGCCTTTCACCGAACCATCTGCGTGATACACAATTTCAGTTGCGGCAAATCCTGCGTAAATTTCCACCCCTAAGGCTTCCGCCTGTTCCGCCAACCAACGAGTAAGCAGCCCCAAGCTGATAATATAATTGCCCTTATTATAAAAACTGGGCGCAGTTGGCAATTTAAACGCCCGCTTTTCCGTTAAAAATAAAACCTTATCTTCCGTTACATAGCGCGTGAGCGGTGCGCCTTGCTGATGCCAATGAGGCAGCAACTCATCTAAAGCGCGTGGGTCTATCACTGCGCCTGATAAAATATGCGCTCCCACTTCCGAGCCTTTTTCCACCACACAAACACTGACTTCACGACCTTGCCGTTCGGCTAATTGTTTCAACTTAATGGCAGCACTCAAACCTGCTGGACCTGCCCCCACAATCACCACATCATATTGCATACTGTCGCGTTCGATTAATTCACTCATTGCTTGCGTTCCTGAATAATTGATAGATGGCTTCGATATTGCCCTGATTCATAAAGATTTCTATATTTTTCACCACAACCGCCCATTATACCGTCTTGACCAACTGCCATTCAAACCCCAAACACACCTTATCCCCCCATCATTCTGCCCCTATTTGCCCCAGCCGTTGCACAAAATAAATACAACAGCAATAAAAAAAACATAGACAAATGAACACTTACAGCAGGATAATGACATATTTATAAAATCAAACTAACCTCATTTCAACAAAACACAATACATTTATTCTTAAGCATTTTCATCATCATTCCTTGCAGGTTGAACCCCCTCCCTTCAAGGAAAATCATCGCAATGGGGAGCGGTATCACCCCTTCCCATTCAGGGCAACACATAAAGCTGCGCTCTATATGTCGCTCTGTGTATTGAAACATGGTTAAGTTTGCATACTCTCTGCTCAACAAATCTATAAGGAAAACACCCATGCGTAACAAAATCCGTCAAGCTGCCAACTACATTCGCCAAGCTGATGCCTTGCTCATTACCGCAGGAGCAGGTATGGGAATCGATTCAGGTTTACCCGACTTTCGGGGCGAAGAAGGCTTCTGGCGTGCCTTTCCCCCTTTAAAAAAACTGGGGCTTAACTTCCAAAGCATCGCCACCCCCCAATTATTCCAAGATAACACCGCCTTAGCATGGGGATTTTACGGCTTACGTCTCAATAGCTATCGCACCACCCAACCCCATAACGGCTATTACCTACTCAAAAAATGGGCAGACCGAACCACACATGGCGCGTATGTTTTCACCAGCAATGTCGATGACCACTTCCAAGCCGCAGGCTTTCCCGACCAACACGTCATCACCTGTCATGGCACCATACACCAGCTCCAATGCTCCACCCCTTGCCACGATGAAACATGGTCTGCTGAACATTTCCACCCCCAAGTAGATGACAGCACCTGTTCACTCACCAACGACCACCCCACTTGCCCCGAATGTGGCGCGATTGCCCGCCCTAATATCCTCATGTTTAAAGACTTTGAATGGCTAGACCACCCACATTACCAAAAAGAAGCCCAACTCAAAAAAACATGGCTGCCCAAAGTACAAAACCTCGTGATTATTGAATTAGGCGCAGGCAAAGCCATTCCCACCGTTCGCAATTTTTCCAACCACATTGCTTCACAACACTCCGCCCCATTAATTCGCATCAACCCCGATGAAGCAGGCGTTTCCCAACGCCATCACATTTCGCTCAAAATGGGCGCACTCGCTGCCTTACAAGCCATTGAAAACTATTTAATTGAACACCCCATTTAAACCTTTTTTAACGCACCCCACCCCTTGCAAAAAGATGCGTAATATCCCATATCAGCATACAATACACCCTTTCGCCTTCACTTTCGTTCTTTTTACCCTTTCAGCAGGAGCTTGCCTATGACTCACCCCGTTCTCAACCCACCACAAGTTAGCTTATACGCTGAAAAAATCATGTTACGCATCTTATTTGAATACGATGGCATGAGAAAATTTCTGTGTAACCATCGGGTTTGGGTATCGGACAAAATTGCACAAGACTTAGGCATTCCCCTCGAATGGGAAGACGAGGACGATGCCAAAGTCATCCAAGCACGCATTCGCCAATTATTAAGTGCACGTTATCGTGAAATAACAGAAACCCCCTTGCCTGAAACCTTAGCAGGCTGGGAAACCGCCTATACCAATCTGACAGTATTAGCCGACAATCTCCAGCTCAACACCGCCGAGACCGAAATCTTGCGCATGGCATTACACATGAACACCGAAAAAGCCATGGAGCAAACGTGTCGCTATATCAGCGAAATCAACTATCGCAACATCATCACCATATTATCCGAATTACTCAGCCTACCTCGTGATGCCATTCGTTTAGCCTTGCATTCGCAAGGCAAATTATTTGGTTTTGGCTTATTGGAACAAGCCCATCAGCGCAGCGAAGAACTAGACGACTATTTGCGTTGGGACGATGCCATTGATTTAAACGACTTCTGTTTATCCGAATGGGACGACAAAAAACTGCTCAGCCAATGCGTTTCGCCCACCAAAGCCCCCACCCTACATTGGGAAGATTTCCCACACATTGCCTCCATGCAAGACCTCATGTTGCATTATTTGCGCAATGCACGAGAAAACAACAAAGTGGGCGTCAACATCTTAATTTATGGCGCCCCTGGCACAGGCAAAACCGAATTTGCCGCCTTATTAGCACAACAATTAGGCGTCAATAGCTACACCTTAGGTTTTTCCGATAAAGATGGCGATGTGTTACGCGCCGAACGGCGTTTGGAACACGCACGTTTAGGGCAAACCCTCCTTGCCGACCAACCCACTTTATTAATTTTTGACGAAATTGAAGATATTTTCGCAGGCAGCCCATTTGAACGCTCAGTGGCACAAGAACATAAAGCATGGGTCAATCAATTATTAGAACAAAACCCCGTGCCTATGGTGTGGATTTCCAATAATGTGCGCTGTATGGACGAAGCCTTTATTCGCCGTTTCGACTTAGTTTTAGAAATGCCTGATTTACCCAACAGCCATAAAGAAAAACTGATTCGAGAATTAGTGGGCGACAAATTAAGCCATGACTACATCCGCTATTTTGCCCAACAAAATCACCTCACCGCCGCCATGCTCACACGCGGTTTAGCTGTGATTCAAGCATTACCCGACCATGCCACCCCGTTTGCAGAACAAGCCTTGCAAGTGTTTAATCAAACTTTGCAAGCACAAGGCAAGCCCAAGCTCACCAAATTAGCCGACAATAAAGTCGATTATTCTTTAGAATGGATTAATTGTCGCAACAATTTGGCGCATATCAGCCAAGGTTTAAGCACACACAAACAAGGGCGCGTATGTTGTTATGGTCCCCCAGGTACAGGCAAAACCGCATGGGCAACATGGTTAGCCGAACAAGCCGAATTGCCTTTATTGCTCAAACATGGTTCTGATTTATTAGGCATGTATGTGGGCGAAACCGAAAAAAACATCGCCACTGCCTTCCAACGTGCCAAAGAAAACAATATGCTGTTGGTATTAGATGAAGTGGACAGCTTTTTATTCCCACGCGGTGGGGCAGATAAAAGCTGGGAACGCAGCATGGTCAATGAAATGCTGACCCAAATCGAACAATTTGAAGGCTTATTAGTGGTGTCCACCAATTTAATGCACGACTTAGACCAAGCCGCCTTGCGCCGTTTTGATGTGAAACTACATTTTGATTTTCTCACCAGCCCACAAATCCGCAGCTTAGCCCAAGCCCAAGCTGCCAAATTAGGCTTACCTGAATTATCCGAACACCAGTTGCAACAAATCTGCGCCATTCGCAATCTCACCCCCGGTGATTTTGCTGCCCTCACGCGCCAACACCGTTTTGCCGCCTTTCAAGACACACAAAGTTGGATACAAGCATTGATTGAAGAATGTAACCTCAAACGCGACCGCATCACCAGCATCGGTTTCTTTTAATTACCCCCGTTTTTTCCCCTCATTCGCCAGACAAACTGGCGAATGTTTTTCTGCTGAACCATACCCAAACACTTGGAAAGAGTTTCAAACCACAAGGAACCATGATGAAACTGAATCCGCAACAACAACAAGCCATTCACTATTTAGGCGGACCCTTATTTGTCCTTGCAGGGGCAGGTAGCGGCAAAACCCGCGTGATTACCGAAAAAATCGCCTATTTAATCACCCAAGCAGGCTATTTACCCCATACCATCGCCGCCATCACCTTCACCAATAAAGCTGCCAAAGAAATGCAAGAACGCATTGCCACCATGTTAAACAAAAAACAAACACAAGGCTTAACCGTTTGCACCTTTCACTCTTTAGGCATGAAAATCTTGCGTGAAGAAGCTGAACATTGCGGTTTGAAAAAAAACTTTTCCATCTTAGATGCCACCGACAGCGCCAAAATCATTGGCGAACTGATGGACAGCACAGGGCGCGATGCCATTTTTACCACCCAACACCAAATTTCCCTTTGGAAAAACAACTTGCTCACACCCGAGCAAGCGCGTCAAACCGCTCACGATAAATGGCAACAACAAACCGCCCAAATCTATGCCGCCTATCAAGAAACCTTACAAAACTACCAAGCCGTTGATTTTGACGACTTAATCCGTTTACCCACCCTATTATTGCGCGACAACAGCACCATTCGCCATAAATGGCAACTGCGTTTGCGCTATTTACTGGTTGATGAATGCCAAGACACCAACACCTGCCAATACGCCTTAATGCGTTTACTCACAGGTACAGAAGGCATGTTTACTGCTGTGGGTGATGACGACCAATCCATTTACGCATGGCGTGGCGCCAATATGGAAAACCTGCGTTTACTCCAAAGCGACTATCCCCAGTTAAAAGTCATCAAACTCGAACAAAACTACCGCTCAACCGCCCGTATTTTAAAAGTTGCCAACCAAGTGATTGCCAACAATCCCAAATTGTTTCCCAAAACCCTATGGTCGCATTATGGACAAGGCGACAAAATACGCGTCGTGGCGTGTCAGCATGAACAACACGAAGCTGAATGGGTAGCAAACGAAATTCAACGTCAAAAAATGATAGGGGGTGATAAAGTGCGCTATGCCGATTTTGCCATCTTATATCGTGGCAACCATCAAGCGCGTACCTTTGAAGAAGCCTTGCGTACTTTACGGATTCCCTATCAATTATCAGGCGGACAAAGTTTCTTCGACAAAGCCGAAATCAAAGACATCTTGGCGTATATCCGCTTGGTAGCCAACCCCGAAGACGACCCCGCATTTTTACGCGCCGCCACCACCCCCAAGCGCGGCATAGGCGACACCACCTTAGGCAAACTCAATGCCTATGCCCAACAACATCATTGCAGCTTGTTTACCGCAGCCCAATCCATGAACGCCTTAGCAAGCCTCGCCAGCAAAAACCGCGACAGCTTAATGCAATTTACCAACATGATGTTGCACTATCGCCAACGTGCCACCAGCGAGCGCGCAGGCGATTGGATAACACACCTATTAAACGAAATCGGCTATGAAGCCCACTTACAACACAGCGAAGAGGGCAAAGCCAGCGAAATCAAATGGCGTAATGTACAAGAACTTGCCGAATGGCTCACCCGCAAAGGCGATGAAGACCACAAAAACATCATCGAAATTGCCCAAACCATCGCCTTAATGACCTTATTAGAAGGCAAAAATGAAGACGATATCGATGCCGTTAAAATGTCCACCTTACACGCCTCCAAAGGCTTAGAATACCCCACCGTATTTTTAGTGGGCTGCGAAGAAGGCTTGTTTCCCCACAACGACAGCATAGAAGAAGGGCATTTAGATGAAGAACGCCGTTTAATGTATGTGGGCATCACCCGCGCCAAACAACAGCTTGCCCTCACCTATTGCAAAAAACGCAAACGACAAGGCAACTGGCATTTTCCTGAACCCAGCCGTTTTATTGACGAAATGCCACAAGAAGATTTACATATTCTGGGGCGCAAAGATGGCAACCCCATCGTGAGCAAAGCCGAAGGACGCAGCCATTTATCTGGCTTAAGCGCCATGTTGGCTGCCAAATCCAAAAAAATGAATTCTTAAACCCTATGGGCTGATTTCCTATCAGCCCCTTTCCTTATCCCTGAATCACTTGCCACAACATTCGTGCCGCAATCACCAACAGCAACACCCCAAAGCCCTTTTTCAATTTATCAGCTGATAATTGATGCGACAGCTTCACCCCCCAAGGTGCGGCAATCATCGTGGCTACCGCCAAAATAGCCACCGCAGGCAAATAAATAAATCCCCATGAGCCTTCAGGCAAACCAGCTACCCCGCGTCCCGACCACCAATAACCTATCACCCCTGCCACCGCAATCGGCCAACCCAATGCCGATGATGTTCCCACCGCCCGATGCACAGGTACATTACAAAACGTTAAAAACGGCACCGTCAGCGAGCCACCACCAATGCCCACCCAACTGGATAACACCCCAAACAAACCACCCACACCAAACAAGCCCCCCTTTTGTGGCAACTGGCGTGAAGGCGTGGGCTTAATCCCCATCAGCGAACGAATCGCCACCACACTCACAAACACCACAAAAAACACCTGCAAACCCTTATTGGGCAAAAACTGAGCAATAACCGCCCCCACTGCCACTCCCAAAACCACAGCAGGAGCCATCGCCTGAAACACCGCCCAATCCACCGCCTGTTTCCGATATTGCGACCATGCACTCGAAAACGACGTAAACACCATCACCGCAAACGACGTGCCTATTGCCAAATGCTGTGCGTGCGCCAAATCCGTTA
Organism: Neisseria sp.; assembly: GCA_041855125.1. Taxonomy (GTDB): domain Bacteria; phylum Pseudomonadota; class Gammaproteobacteria; order Burkholderiales; family Neisseriaceae; genus Neisseria. The sequence goes on from JBHADP010000059.1 coordinate 63,531, forward strand.
AACCCTGCATTTGCAATGCCCACAACACCACAGGCACCAAAATCATACCGCCACCCACACCAAACAGCCCTGCAATCACCCCAGCCAATGCACCCACCGCCAACAGCAACGCCACCATTTCCCAAGTCCACATCCCTCTTATCCTTCCCATTAAAAAAAACCGCCTGAATCCTTACCCTATTCAGACGGCTTATCCATCATCCTACCTGTTTGGCTTGGCATCGCTTACGCCACCAACGCCACACAAACATCACATAACCCGATAAACTATATGCCAAGAAAAACAAAAACAACACCAGCGATGGCGACATCGCCACCACCAATAAACCCAACATTGCCAAAATAATCGCAAAAAACGGCACTTTGCGGCGCACATTAAACTCTTTAAAACTCCAAAACCGAATCTGCACCACCATCGACAAACCTGCAAACAGCGTAATCAGCAGCGCAAACCATTTCACATGATCCAGCGCACCATAACTGTGGTTCACCCACACCAAACCCACCACCAATGCCGCCGCTGTTGGGCTAGGTATCCCAATAAACCAACGCTTATCCACCTTACCAATCAAGGTATTAAACAACGCCAAGCGCAAGGCCGCACACGCACAATAAATAAACGCAATCGAATAACCCAGCTTACCAAATTGCCAAAGCTGCCATTTATACGCAATCAGAGCAGGTGCCACACCAAAACTCACCATATCTGCCAAACTATCGAGCTGCTCACCAAATGCACTTTGACTATTCGTCCACCGTGCCACCCGACCGTCCATGCCATCTAACAACATAGCCACAAACACCGCAACCGATGCCGTTTCATAGCGTCCATGCATGGCTTGCGTAATTGCAAAAAACGCGGCAAACAATGCTGCTATGGTAAACGAATTGGGCAACAAATAAATACTGTTTTGCCGAAAACGCTGCCGCGCCCCCACATGATTCTTCTCATCTGGCGTATTACATTCCATA